>NZ_CP098806.1:3762000-4075500 GCF_023822005.2 Dyadobacter fanqingshengii | reverse complement strand
AACCGGAACTTCGGCCCGGATGGCGCAATGGCATGCTAAGGGAAAGCTCAAAAAAGGCGATCAGTTCATTCACGAAAGTATTATCGGATCCAAATTCACAGGATCCGTTGAGGACGAAGTAACGATAGGAGACAAGCCTGCCATTATTCCAGGCATCGAAGGCTGGGCGGTGGTGACGGGTTACAATACAATCATTATCGACGACGAGGAAGATCCATATGCATTTGGATTTCAGGTGATTTAGGGAGCTTTACAAAATATGAACGTGACGAACAAGGGAAAAGCCACCATCATTGGCGGCGGGATTATGGGGTTGACTTCGGCTTATTATTTGCTTAAAAGCGGATGGAAAGTGACGTTGATTGATAAGGGCGATCTGGCGGACAATTGTTCACAAGGTAATGCTGGAATGATCGTTCCAAGTCATTTTATTCCGCTGGCGGCTCCCGGCATGATTTCCAAAGGCATCAAATGGATGTTCGACAGCCGAAGCCCTTTTTATGTAAAACCTTCGCTCGACTGGTCACTGATTTCCTGGGGTTTGAAATTCATGAAAAGCGCCACGCCTGCGAATGTAGAACGTGCCGCGCCTTATTTGCGAGACTATCATTTGCTTAGCAAGCAGCTTTACGAAGATCTGGACAAAGAAGATGGTTTTGATTTTGGTCTGGAAGAAAAAGGCATTCTCATGCTTTACAAAACGGAGAAAGCCGGAGAAGAAGAAATCCACGTTGCTAGAGACGGCCAGAAACTGGGTTTGGACATTGAAATGCTGACTAAGGAGCAAGTTCAAGCCATTGAACCGAACATTCAATTGGATGTAATAGGCGCAGTGCATTATCATTGCGATGCACATTTATATCCCACTGCATTGTTTTCGCAGCTTTTGAAATACATCAAATCACAAGGCGCGGAAGTAATCTTAAATGCAAAGGTTAAAGGTTTTGATATAAAAAACGGAGAAATAAAAGGCGTTCAAACTGAAACCAAAACAGTGGAAGGCGACCTCGTTATCATGACCGGCGGAACCTGGCTTCCTGAACTTTCCAAGTTGGCAGGATTATCCATTCCAGTCATGCCTGGAAAAGGTTATTCGTTCATGGAGCCTAATTCGGAGCATAAAATTGAACATCCCGCATTGCTGATTGAAGCCCGCGTCGCCGTTACGCCAATGAATGGTAAAGTTCGATTCGGCGGGACAATGGAACTCGCAGCCGTGAATGACAACATTAATATGAACCGCGTGGAGGGCATTGTGAACTCCATTCCCAATTATTATCCTGAACTGAATGTGAGTGTTCCGGCCAAAGAGCGGATTTGGTATGGTTTCCGTCCATGTTCTCCGGATGGGCTGCCTTATCTGGGTTATAGCAAAAAATTGAAAAACCTGATCGTCGCCGGCGGTCATGGCATGATGGGCATCAGCCTCGGACCTGCCACGGGCAAGATGGTGGCGGAGCTAGCCAACGAGTCTGCATTGTCGGCGGATATCAAACTTTACAATCCTGAACGATATAATTAACCCGGAATGATCCGGGTTTTTTGTTTGAATAGCTTTTCTAAACCTTAATCAGACCTGGATGAACCACTTCAACCATCGCATTTTCTTGTGCGTTATTTTCTTGATAAGCGCCACTTTTTTTCTTCCAAAAACATTTGCCCAAAGCAAATTCAACCTCTACGAACAAACCAGCGAAACAGCCGGACTCATCATTCAATATGGACAGGACTCGCGTGCAATCCGCTCCTTTTACTCGCCTATGGAACGTGGAAGAGGCGGTTTTGGAGCGCCTATCAGTGTTTTGAATGCACCTGAACAGCGCAAGCGCCTCCGGGAAGTGGATCAAAATTATCTTGAAAAATTAGCCAAGCTCGATTTTGATGCCATGAGCATTTATGGAAAAGTGGATTATATTTTGCTCAAACGGAGCATTGAGGACGATTTATTAACATTAATCAAAGAAGAAAAAGAATACAATGCTGTAAAGACACATTTCCCCTTTGCCGATAAAATTTATGCATTAGAAAAAGGCCGCCGCCGCGGTGCAACCGTTGATGGACAAGCAGTTGCAGGTCTACTGAATGATATTTTGAAAGAAGTAAAAACAGCCTCAGACGCATTCAAGAAAATAGAAAGCATTGAAATGCCACTCGCAGAACGCGGCGAAGAGGCGGTAAGTGGCTTGAAATCCAGATTAAAAAGCACTTATGAGTTTTATAAAGGATACGACCCCATGTTTTCATGGTGGGTTCCTGAACCGTACCACGCATTAGACAGCGCATTAACCGCTTATGCCAAAGCCATCAAAAGCAAAGGCAAGCTGACCACAACCCAGAAAGACGATAACAGCGGAATCAAAGGCGTTCCCATCGGCCGTGATGAGCTAATCCGGCAGCTGGACGCAGAAATGATCAGTTACACGCCGGATGAACTGATTGATTTGGCCAACAAAGAATTTGCATGGTGCGACAAGGAATTGCTGAAAGCTTCACAGGAAATGGGCTTTGGAAATGATTGGAAAAAGGCACAAGAAAAGGTCAAAAACAGTTATGTAAAAGCCGGAACGCAGCCCGAATTGATCCTGAAACTCTACGACGACGCAAAAACTTTCATCACTGCCAACAACCTGCTCGACTATCCCGAAATCGCCGACGAAACCTGGGGAATGCAGATGATGACGCCTGAACGTCAGCTCATTAACCCATTCTTCTTGGGTGGCCGCGACATTATCATTTCCTATCCCACCAACACCATGCAGCATGAGGATAAGCTCATGAGCATGCGTGGCAACAACCCTTATTTTTCAAGGGCGACTGTGCATCACGAGCTTGTGCCGGGGCATCATTTGCAATACTATATGAACAGCCGTTACAAGGCTTACCGCAGCGAATTCAGGACGCCGTTTTGGACGGAGGGCTGGTCGCTTTATTGGGAATTGTTGTTGTATGACAAAGGTTTTGCCAAAACACCCGAGGAGCGGATCGGGATGTTGTTCTGGCGGATGCACCGTTGTGCGCGGATTATTTTTTCGCTCAATTATCATTTAGGCAAGTGGGGCCCGCAGCAATGCATTGATTTTCTGGTGGATAGGGTTGGTCACGAACGCGCTAATGCGGAAGGCGAAGTACGCCGGTCATTCGAAGGCAGTTACAGTCCGCTTTACCAGGTGGCCTATCTCATCGGCGGCTTGCAGATCCTGAGCCTGAAAAATGAACTGGTCGACAGTGGAAAAATGACATACAAGGATTTCCACGATGCCATCATGAAGGAAAATAATATGCCCATTGAAATGGTAAGGGCCACATTGATCAATCAGCCTGTAATGCGTGACTTTAAAACAAAGTGGAAATTTTATAGTTTCAAATAAAAGCGTACTTTAAGAGTCGAAACTTCTGCCAAGTTTAAACCTAAACCTTTGTATGTCTGTAGAACCTGTCCCGGAAAAAACCGCATTTAAACCCACATTAGGTCTCGTAGACGCAACCATGCTCGTTGCCGGCAGTATGATCGGATCGGGCATTTTCATTGTAAGCGCGGACATTACACGAAACACCGGAAGCGTCGGCTGGCTCATGTTCGTTTGGCTCATCACCGGTTTTATGACGCTCACGGCCGCATTGAGTTACGGCGAGCTGAGCGCCATGTTTCCCAAAGCCGGCGGCCAGTATATTTATCTCAAAGAAGCCTATAATCCACTGATCAGCTTTCTATATGGTTGGAGTTTTTTCACCGTAATTCAAACCGCTACCATTGCCGCCGTGGCCGTGGCTTTTGCTAAATTCACAGCCTATTTATTGCCGCAATTCAGCGAAGACATTGTCGCACTAGATCTCGGTTTTTTACAAATAACCCCCGCCCAGTTATTGTCCATTGTCGTCATTGTGCTGTTAACGTTCATCAATACACGCGGCGTCAACAGCGGCAAAATTATCCAGACCACATTCACGCTCACCAAGTTATTAAGCTTGCTAGGCTTGATCGTTTTTGGTTTAATTTTCATGAAACCGGAGATCTGGGCTGCCAACTGGGACTCAGCGACCATGTGGGATATGCATAAACTGAATGTCGACGGGAGTATTGCCTCTTACACCACAATCGCCGCTTTCGGCGCCATCGCTGCATCCATGGTCGGCTCTATTTTCAGTAGCGATTCCTGGAATAATGTAACTTTCATCGCAGGAGAAATCAAAAATCCACAGCGTAACATTGGACTCAGCCTTGCATTAGGAACCATCATTGTGACGGTGATTTATTTGCTAACCAATGTTATGTACACCGGCGTGTTGTCTTTGCAGGAAATTGCGGCTGCTGATAAAGATCGCGTTGCGGTAAGCGCTTCACAAGTAATTTTTGGCAATTCTGGAACGATCATTATCGCGGTGATGATCATGATTTCAACATTTGGCTGTAACAACGGATTGATCATGTCAGGCGCGCGGGTTTATTATTCTATGGCCAAAGACGGTCTGTTTTTTAGCAAAGTAGGGCAGCTTAACAAGAATTCTGTTCCCGAATTTGGGCTTTGGATTCAATGTGTCATTGCGTCACTCTGGGCATTGAGCGGAAAGTATGGTAATCTCCTGGATATGATCTCATTTGTGGTAGTTGTGTTTTATATGCTGACCATTGTTGGGATTTTTATTCTAAGGAAAAAAAGACCGGATGCGGAAAGGCCTTATAAAGCATTTGGCTATCCATTTTTGCCGATCATTTATATCATCATGGGCGTTGCCTTCTGTGTTTTGCTGATCATTTACAAACCAGAATACACATGGCCTGGGCTGATCATTGTGCTGCTGGGCATTCCAGTTTACTATCTGATTGCAAGAAAAGAGATCAAAGCATAAAGAATCTTCTTTGATAGAAATTGAATAGAAAAATATCTTCTCCTATGAAAAAGATCTTTTACTCACTCCTGTTTTGTCCAGGGCTTCTGCTGGCGCAGGAGATCGAACAAGCCGCCCTCGCCAAAATCCGTAAGGAAGGAATGGAGAATTCCAAGGTGAAAGAAATCGCCCATCAGCTAACAGACGTTTCCGGCCCACGCCTAACCAACTCACCCGGCTTCCAAAGAGCCGCAGAATGGTCGGTAAGTGAGCTGAAAAAGTGGGGTTTGCAAAATTCGCGCATTGAAGATTGGGGTGAATTTGGAAAAGGCTGGCAGGTTGAAAAAAGCTATTTGGCCATGACCAAGCCTTATTACATGCCCTTTATCGCCATTCCAAAAGCCTGGACTTCCGGAACGGCAGGGCCGATCAAAGGCGAAGTGGTGGTTGTGAACATTCAAAATGAAGAAGACCTCAAAAAATATGCAGACGGAAAGCTGACAGGAAAAATCGTTTTGGTGAAAGGCCCCGCCGACACTGACCCGACATTCAAGCCTGATGCTGTGCGTTACACAACGGAGGATTTGGACAAAATGACGAATTCGCAGCCATTTGGCCAAAGCAATTTTACACCCGAACAAGCCGAACGGATGCGCACCATGCGCAGTTTCCGCAGCCGCGTCGACAGCACAATGAAGGCACAGAAAATCAGTCTGGAATTGGCAGGCAGAGCAGGCAAGCATGGCACATTCTTCACCAGCAACGGCGCATCCTACAAAGGTGACGCACCCATAGCCGGTCCCGCATTCGAAATGGCTCCGGAGCACGCCGGACTCGTAGCCCGACTCATCGAAAGCGGCATCCCGGTAACGTTGGAAGCCGAATCACAAACTTCATTCTTCAACAAAAAACTCACCACAGGCAACGTAATCGCCGAAATCCCTGGTACCGATCCCAAGCTAAAAGACGAGATCGTAATGCTAGGCGGCCACCTCGATTCCTGGCACAGCGCCACGGGCGCAACGGATAATGCAGCCGGTTGCACGGTGATGTTGGAAGCGGTGAGAATTTTGCAAGCATCCGGCTTGAAACCAAGAAGAACCATTCGCATTGCACTTTGGTCGGGCGAGGAACAGGGCTTGCATGGCTCGCGGAATTATACCAAAAACACTTTTGGTGACTACGAAACCATGAAACTGTTGCCGGCGCATGAAAAGCTTTCCGCATATTATAACATTGATAATGGCACAGGCCGCATCCGCGGCATTTACCTGCAAGGAAACGAAGGCCCGCGCGCGCTTTTCGAAAAATGGTTTGCTCCATTCAACGACATCATAGATCATCCCACGATCACATCCCGAAACACCGGAGGCACCGATCACCTTGCATTTGATGTATTGGGATTGCCTGGTTTTCAGTTCATTCAAGATGGAATCGAATACGGCTCCCGCACGCACCATACGAACGTGGACACTTACGAGCGATTGGTTATGGATGATTTGAAGCAAATGGCCGTGGTGGTTGCAACCTTCGTTTACAACACGGCGCAGCTTAACCAGAAGATTCCAAGAAAAGAACTGCCTAAAGCCAAGGCAGCGGCAGGCGTGGGACGATAATCCTTCAAGATTTTTGCTGAGGAAATTATTGATTGCTATTTCTTGATAGTCAGCCGCATTATGTTATTTCAGCTTACTAAGATCAGGCAAGCCGGCTTTTTTTAAAAACTCATTCGCCTGCTTCAATCTTTCTGGAAAAAAATTTATCCCTTGAAGATCATTTAGGCTCTTGTCTACAACAATTGTTGGAGTCTTTGACTTTGTCGATTCGTTTGTTTTCATGATGTGTGTCCGTTTTCTTTTTTTGTTATTAAAAATGCGTCATATCCTTCACCAATTGCAAATCGCACCCATTGTCGTTCGCAATTATATCCAAATATAGCAAAATCCTCAGAAATCTCGGCTAAGTTATTGGTGATCCCCATTCTATATAATCGAGTTCTGGATGGCGTGCTTCCCATTACTAAAATCCACGCTTTGGGGTAACGCTCCGTAAAAGTTATTACGGTCGAAGCAACAGTAGCCAGCACTTTAAAGCTGTCTCCATTATCAGTAATGGAAAAATCATCAATCGTCTTGGTTAGTGGATCATAATCACCAAATGCAAGATTGTAAATATTCTCAGCACTAGTAGCAGAGTAAATCACTTGTTTTCTAACCGAACCCTTTGTGCCTTCGCTGGTAAATTGATAGAGTAAAAATGAGTCGTTTGCGCGACTAATGTATTTGTTATGCTTCATTTATAGTGTGTTCTTGAATTTTAGCAAAGCTAAGAATTACAATGAATATTCCTTGAAGTTGTATTCACTTTTGCTTTTTCCAACAAACCCACTAAGTTTACAGCGTCCAATTTCCCGAGTAAGCTGTAATATGCGTCGTCAACATTCGTCGGCACTTACGATGCTATATAATGCTGCGTACACCAATGAACGGTGTCGTAACTACCGTAATGGTTTGAACACCATTGCCTTACTCGGGTTGGACAACGGCAAGTGCGGCACCGTTTTTTGCTGCACAAAACGTCCAATAACGAGTAAGATGCACACAAAACAATGTCAAGAAAGCCGCCAAAACGCAGCCGAGGAGCTGCTCGGTAACTATCTGAATCAGGATGTAGACCTAATTGAAATCGAACGGATGCATAATGAAATGCTCCGACATTATCTCCGCCCAACTGATGAATGGAATCTTAGTCGCAAGTACGCGTTGCTTGCGCTGGATACGAGTGAAGTGATTACCCGATTGTTGAAAGAGATTGGGGATTATGGGAAAGACTTCAAACGCTTGGGCTAGGCTCAAAAGAAAAGACGCATTTGAGGATGCGTCTTTTCTTTTTGGTATTGATTATTTCTTTAATTTATTGAAATCAGGCACTCCTGCCTGTGCCAAAATTTCATTTGCTTTTTTGAGTTTTTCAGGAAAGAGGTTTCTTCCCTTAAACTTTTCCAGCGAATCGTCTATGATTATAGCCGGTCTTTTCGACTTGTTTACTTCATGTGTTTTCATAATGTGTAGATGTTTTCTCTCTTTGTTACTAAAAAAGCACTATATGATTTATCAACAATGAAGTGCTCCCAGTTTTGTTCACTATTAAAACCAAATATAACGAAATCCTGAGAAATCTCCGCCAAATTTATGGTGATCGCCATCCTGTATAGCCTTGTTCTAGCGGGGGTACTTCCGGTGAACAAAATTGCGGCAGACGGATATTCATCTGTAAAAGTATAAACGGTTGATGCCACCGTGGCTAATACTTTGCTGCTGTCTCCATTATCGGTTATGGAAAGATCATTCATGGAATCAGTAACTTGGTCATAATCACCAAAACCGAGATTGTAAATATTCTCAAAATCAGTTTCAGTGTATTCGACAATTTTTTCTACTAATCCTTTCGATCCTTTACTTGTAAACTTAAAAACAAAAAATGACTTCCCTGATCGACAGAGATATTTTGGTTGGTTCATTAATGTTGTGTTTCAATAATAGTGTGTTAACTTATTCCGCAAAGCTATAAGATTTCTGGAATTATTATAGCTTTGTTACTCACCCCCGCAACGCCTCAATCCCCACCACATCCTTCACCAATTCCTTCCCCAATACCCGATTCCCATCTTCTGTAATCACCAAATTATCCTCCACCCTAATCCCCGTAAAATTCCTAAACTGCTCCAATTTCCCATAATCAATAAACTGGGAAAGTTTATTTTCCGCCTTCCAGCGATCAATTAATGTTGGGATAAAATACAAACCAGGCTCGACGGTTAGCACAAAGCCTGGTTCCAATGCCCGGCCTAGGCGGAGGGATTTCCAGCCGAAGGCGGTGCCTTTGATGAGGTCGTCGGAGTAGCCTACGTATTGTTCGCCGAGGTTTTCCATGTCGTGGACGTCCAGGCCCATCATGTGGCCGAGGCCGCATTGGAAGAAAAGCGTGTGAACGTCATTTGCGAGTGCTTCCTGCGGATCGCCTTTGATGATGCCTACTGATTTTAGACCTTCCAGTAATTTTGTGGAGGCTAATGCATGCACATCTTTGAATAAAACACCTGGTTTGCACGCTTCAATGGCTGAAACTTGTGCATTAAGCACTATCTCATACATTTCTTTCTGAATGCTGTTGAACTGCTTTCCGGCCGGAATGGTGCGGGTCAGGTCGCCGCAGTAACGCATGGCGGTTTCGGCACCGGCGTCGCATAATGCCATTTCGCCGTCCTTTATAACGCGATCACGGGCGTGCGTGTGCAATGTTTCTCCGTTGACTGTCAGAATGATCGGGTATGAAATGTCGCCGCCTTGCGCGATGGCAATGCTTTGTAACTTTCCTGCAATGGCTTTTTCCGTCATGCCCGGGCGGGTTGTGCGCATGAAATCCAAATGCATGTCAATGGAAGTGTTGACGGCTTTTTCGATTTCGGCGATCTCCTCCGATGACTTGTAAGAACGCATGGAAACGACGGCTTTGATCAGCTTCACGGATGCTCGTTGCGGCGCTTCGGCCGGTGAAACTTGCAGCCATTCCTGCAATTTCAGATTATGCTCAGCGCGGTAAGGGGGTAAAAAATGCACTTCCTGTTTCCTGCTTTGAATATCCCGAAGATATCCAGCGAGCGCCGAAAGCGGTTTCACCTGGTTAACACCCACTTTGGCAGCTTTTTCAACAAGCGGCTCCTGGTAACCCGTCCAGACAATGTCATCAATCGTCAGTTCGTCGCCGAAAATGATTTCCTGATCATTGTCAATGTCAATAACCGCATGAATCGAAGCCGTATCCAGCCCGAAATAATATAAAAAAGTGCTGTCCTGACGAAATGGATAAACATTATCCCGATAATTCATCCCGGATTCATCATTGCCGAGAAAAAGAATTAAACCGCTCCCTACTTTCTGTTTTAAGATCCGGCGGCGTTGTTTGTAAGTGTCTGTTGAGAACATAATGTTTTGGCTTTCGGCCGTCAGCGATCGACTTTCGGCTGTTTTTGTTTATATCAAAAGATCGTTTTGATGAATGATTTTAATTTACTTATTTGAAACGTCTATTTATTTAACACACTATAAAAATCATAATGACTACAAAGAAATTACCTCTTTTCCATCATCACCGTTTTCTGGACGAAGCTGGTGATACAACTTTCTATGGCAAGGGTAACACGCCAATTGTTGGTAACGATGGCGTTTCGAAATGCTTTATCCTTGGAATGCTGAAGATAAACGAACCCTTGGACGTTACAAGGCAAAAAGTCGTCGATTTGCAATCCAAAATCGCCCATGATCCTTACTTCACTGGAATTCCCAGCATTCAAAAAAGGAAAGATAAGATGGGATTTTATATTCATGCGAAAGATGATATTCCGGAAGTTAGGAAAATGGCGTTTGACTTGATCAAAAGCGTTGATTGTAGTTTTGAGGCCATTATAGCAAGAAAAATATATAACCTTTATCAAAGCAAACATAATGGTAAGGAAGCGGAGTTTTACGCCGATTTAATGTCTCATTTGCTTAAAAACAAACTTAATAAATATGATAGCCTGGTGCTGAACATTGCACATCGATCGCAATGTACGACACATGCTAACCTGCAAAAAGGATTGGACAAATCAGTCGAACGGTCAAAAACAAAAACTCCGGACAAGTCGAATGACTGCCGGGTGGTTTTCAATGTCCAGCAACCGACAACGGAGCCGTTGCTTAATATTGCAGACTACTTCTGCTGGGCAATACAGCGGGTTTTCGAAAAAGGTGAAACGCGCTACTACGATTATATCAGCGATCAAATCGGCTTGGTAATAGATCTGTATGATTTTGATAAATATCGGCTTGAAGATGGGAGAGCAGGAAACTATTATGGCCGCAAAAACAAGCTTTCGAAGTTAAATTTTATCCCATAAAAAAAGCCCGTAAGTGCACTAAGAAGGATACCCTTCAACGGCGTGGAGCCGACCTTCATGCATAACAGGCTGTTACAAAGGTGTAAATAAAAATACGAAATACAAAAAAATCCTGCTCACCAACATTGCCGGGAGCAGGAACTTATTACCTAACCTTGTTAAATTCGTTCTTAATATCCTGGATTCTGTTTCAGGTTTGTGTTTTTGTCCAACTCTGTTTGCGGAATTGGAAACAACGCCCGTTGCTGCGCTTGCGGACGGTGGTTGAACCATTTTTTGGTTTCGTATACACCAAACCGTATCAAATCTTGGCGACGGTGTGCTTCGGCTGCGAATTCCCAGCCTAGCTCGTCCAGGAAGCGGCCGAACTTGATATCGTCTCCGCCTTGGCGCTCTGTGATGGTGCCGTTTGTGGCCTGGTAACCGTAGTTATAGCGACTGCCTTTTGCGAGGTCTGCGGCTGTTACAGTGGCTTTTGCAGAATTGGTTTTAAATGCGCGTTTGCGAACTTCCGTTACGATGGTTGCTGCGTCGGCGGCTTTGCCGGTGCGGAGAAGTGCTTCGGCTTTGATCATCATGACGTCGGCATAGCGGAGCAATGGGAAGTCGTTGTCCAAACTGCCGGTTGCGTTGGGTTTGATTTTATATTTTCCAATGCGGTAACCGTCGGTTGAGGCGGTTTTATCGATGCCTGGGACTGTTCTGGAATAAGTGATAACCACGGCTCCGGTTGTTGCGTTTTTCTGTGGGCCCATAATCCAGGTGTCGGCCAGACGGCTGTCTTCGGCGTCGTAAGTGTCGATAAATTGCGGCACGGCGCAGTTTCCGCCCCATGGACCGGCGTTCATCGGATACACGGTGCGGCTCAATGGATCGAGCGTTTTCATGTGGATCTGGTTGCCGGTTCCGTAAATTTCATCGTAAGGGATTGCGAAAATGATCTCTTTGGAATTGAAATTGGTCCAGGTGAAAACGTCTGAATAATTAGCGTCCAGCACGTATTTGCCGCTTTTAATCACATCATCAGCCTGTGCAATGGCTTTTTCCCATTCAGGCGTTCCGGTGTACACTTGCGCGTTCAAATATATTTTTGCCAAAAGTGCTTTTGCACCCCAACGGTTAAGCTGACCGTAAGTTGTGGATGCGTTTTCGCTCAGGTTTGGCATCACTTCCAGCAATTCTTTTACCACAAAATCATACACCTCTTTGCGCGTGTTTTGTTTTGGTAAATTAATGTCTTTGAAATCGGTGACGATAGGCACATTGCCGTGGTTATCGAGCAAAAGATAGTAAGCCAATGCCCGCACTGCTCTCAACTCAGCTTCCAATTCCACTTTTCCCGTCGTCAAAGGAATTTCACCTTCTGCGATTTGAGATAAAACCCTGTTTGCTGTTGTAATGCTGCGGAATGAGCTTTGCCATGCGTTTTCAGGTTGCCATTGCAAGGAAGTCCACGTGTGCTGGTGCATCCGGCGATACGTTCCGCCGTCATCCCAGCCATTCGGGCGAACGGGCGTAACGATGGCGTCGGCTGCTTCTTCCTGCAAATCAAAATAGCCCTGCCAGCCTAACATTAACCCCCGAAGAGACGAATAAACAGGCGCTATAATCGCTGGAATGTCCTTTTCGGTTGGCTGATAAGTGCTCGATAAAACCTCTGAATAAACCTGTTCTTCCAGGTCCGTGCAGGAGTAGAGCGTGGCCGCACCCATCATGGATGCGAGGACGATGTATATTTTACTTTTATTAATCATTGTTTCAAAAGTTTGCTGTGGATCAGAATGTTACACTAAGGCCTGCTGTGAATGTCCGGGTTGTAGGATATTTGTCGCGCTGGTCACTTCCTGGGAAGAAGCCGGTCATGTCAACGCCTTCCGGGTCAACGCCGGTGTAGCCGGTGATGGTCGCCAGGTTAAGGCCGGAAACAAAAATCCGGGCATTTTTCAAGCCTTTGAGGTTAGGAAGCGTGTAGCCAAACGTAACATTGTCGATCTTCCAATAATCGCCTTTTTCAATGTAATTGGAAACATATACAAGCTCATTGTTCAACACTTTGCCGTCGATTGGATCATAAGCTGTTTTGAGCATGTTGTAAGCCTTGTTTCTTGGGTTATTATAAAACATGCTTTGGAAGTTCAGAATGTCGAATCCGAATGCGCCGCGCATGTTTACAGCCAGGTCAAAGTTTTTGTAACGAACCGAGTTGTTCCAGCCTACATTGTGTTTTGGAATACCATTTCCGTAATACTGGCGGTCTTCCGGCGTCGCATTGGCAATAGGAATCACTTCACCATCTTTGTTTTCAACTAACCAAGCGCCATTTTCATCAACACCTACACTTTTCCAAACAAAGAACCGTCCGATAGGCTCGCCCACTTTTACGCGGTGCGTGGAAACCTGGATCGGCTCGCCCGTGTAACCATCGTCAAAAAAGTCGTTTGCTGCCTGAAACTGATCATTGGAAAGACTCACCAGTTTGTTCCGGTTTGTCGAATAAGTAAAGCCAGTATTCCATTGCAGGTTGGCCGTTTGAACCGGTACAATGTTCAAAAGCACTTCCATACCCTCATTCTTCATGGTTCCGGCGTTGATCAGCATAGAACCGATCAGGTAAGGAGGAACCGGAACTGGGAAATCGTAAAGCAGATCTTTCACCTTGCGGCTGTAAAAATCAACCGAACCATTGATCCTGTTTTTCAGGAAACCAAAATCTACACCCGCATTAACCTCTTCCTTTTTTTCCCAACGCAGATCCGGGTTGAAGTTACGCGCTGGGACGAAGCCAGGAACCCATTTTCCGCCAATGAATGCACCTTCGGTCCGGGTAAAATTGTAGCTGATCTGAGACAAATAAGGATCACTCGCAATAGTCCCGGTTACACCAATCCCAGCACGAAGCTTGATCTCAGAAACGCCCGTAAGCCCTTCCATAAAGCGTTCTTTGCTGATTCTCCACCCCACCGAAGCGGCAGGAAACGTTCCCCATTGGTTGTTAATCCCAAATCTGGAAGAACCTTCGCGACGCACGCTGGCCATAAACAGATATTTCTCGTCCAAACTGTAAGTCAAGCGACCAAAAAATCCGGCCAACTGCCATTTGTTTTTTGTGCTTGACATGGCAGCTTGTCCTTTTTGCAATGCACCACCGGCGCCAAGGTTGTTCCAATCATAAGCGTCCGTTGGAAAATCCCAGTTGCTTGCATCAAAAGCTTCATACGTTGCGTCCTGCCAACTGTATCCGCCGAGCAATGTAAAACGGTGTTTGCCAAATGATTTGGCATAATTTCCTGTGAATTCCAGCAGGTTTTCGTTGTTCGCATTTGTGTTCCTGAATGCCGTTGCATTTTGGTTGTTAAGACGCGTTGCGGTATGCAGGAATGTAGTGGAACCGCCTGCCAGATTGCTGTTTTGTACATTGGAAACCAATAATTTGAAATTCAGATCAGCAATCGGCGCATAGTCCAGACTTCCACTCATCCGCATCTCTTTGAATTTGGCCTCATAATTGGATTCGTTTAACAACGAAACCGGGTTTTCATAAAAATACCCGTCCCTTTCCTGCCAGGCGCCCGTTTCGGTTCTGACATTGTCCGTCGGGTTGCGGATCATCGCCTGGCGGTAAGCATAGCCATAAAGTGCATCATTATTATCCGGCGAAACCGCTCCATTGGACGAGGTAATGCGGTTAATGATCTGAATATTGGTTTTTAATTTATTATTGAACATCGCATGATTAAGATCGGCGCGGCCGGTGAAACGGCTTTGTCCTGATCTCAAAAAGATCCCTTCCCAGTTTCTGTAATTTACAGAACCGGTGAAGTTGGTCGTGCTGTTTCCGCCGAAGAATGTCAGGTTATGGTTGTGGCTGACAGGCTTTTGCATAATCTCTTTCAGCCAATCTGTGTTGCCACCGTAATCCGTGTAATCAATGCCTTCACTAATTTTCTGACGATAATCGTCGCCGGTAAGCAGGTCTGGTCTGCGTGCAATGGTTTGAATGTTTACGTAATTCGAATATTCCACCGTTGAGCGCGAATTGTTACCACGGTTTTTACGCGTGGTGATCAGAATTACGCCGCCGGTTGCACGTGTTCCATAAATCGCAGCCGCAGAACCGTCTTTCAAAACGTCCACAGATTCAATGTCTTCCGGCGCAACCGTGTTCAAGTTGCCGGGAATTCCGTCGATTAAAATCAACGGGTTTGAAGTTCCGTTGATGGAGTTGATTCCTCTAAGGTTAATCTGTGTGTTGGAAGTAGGCGAGCCGCTGGGCGTTGTTATGCGCAAACCGGCCACTTTCCCCTGAATCAATTGCGCGGCATCGCGCACGGTTCCTTTCACAAAATCCTCCCGCTTAATGCTCGCGACCGAACTGGTAATGTCGCCTTTTTTCTGCGTTCCATAACCGATTACGACCACCTCCGAAAGCTGTTTTTGGTCCGAAGCCATTTCAATGGTAAAATCGCTCTGAGTTCCCACAACCAACTCCTGGCTTGTATAACCAATGTAGCTCAAAATCAGCGTTGCGTCCTCAGGAACAGTCATTTTGAATTTTCCTTCGGTGTCTGTCGCAGTTCCCATCGTATTATTTCCTTTCACAATAATGGTCACACCCGGCAGCGGATTTTTATCTTCCGCTGAAACCACTGTTCCGGTAATCTGGCGATCGGCTGCCTGTACATTTCCTGGCAGGACGAGCAGCATGGCGACACTGCAAAGCAGGTAACAGGCCACTTCCTGAATAAGTCTGGATAATTGTTTATTCATGTGTCAAAAGTTAGATGGTGATTTTTGTAACGACCTTGGATATACGTCTCCCATGGGTTGCTATTCTGCAACCTGATGTATTAAACCGGCAGACTTATGATTATATTTTTACTGTGGTGTTAGGTCTGTTTTATTCCTATTCGGAGGCGTTACGCCCAATAGCTTATTCACAAAAAAGTCTCTTTTTTTCCTTCGTCCGTAAGTCCCGCCGTCGCTGTGGCCCATGCCCGGCACCACCAGCAATTCAAAATCCTTATTCGATTTGATTAATGCATCCGCAACGCGGTAAGTCGATTCGGGTGGCACATTCGTATCCGCTTCACCCACGATCAGCAGCAAGTCGCCCTGCAATTTTGCGGCGTTGGTAATGTTGGATTGTTCGTCGTAATGCTTGCCGACGGGGTAACCCATCCATTGTTCATTCCACCATTGCTTATCCACGCGGTTGTCATGGCATCCGCAGGCCGAAACAGCTGCGTCGTAAAATCCGGGGTGGAAAAGCAATGCGCCGAGTGAATTTTGCCCGCCCGCGGACGTGCCGTAAATGCCCACGCGGGTCGAATCAATGTAAGCGTATTTTGAGGCCAATGCTTTCATCCAGGCAATGCGGTCGGGAAAACCGGCATCGGCGAGGTTTTTCCAACATACATCATGAAAAGCTTTCGAGCGGTTGGCCGTGCCCATTCCATCCATCTGCACCACAATAAATCCAAGCTCGGCCATGCTCTGCATTTCGCCGTAAGAACGGAATGCTTTGGGAACAAACGAATCGTGTGGACCGGCGTAAATGTTCTCGATGATCGGGTATTTTTTAGTTGGATCAAACTTGCTTGGCCGGTAAACAATGCCCCAGATATCCGTTTCGCCATCGCGTCCTTTGGCCTTGAAAATCTCGGGTAACTGGAAGCCCAATGCCAGATATTGTGAAATGTCGGCCTCTTCGAGTTTGGTAACCAATGAGCCGTCCACCGTTTTCCGCAGCTCAGAAACCGGCGGGCTCATCATCGTTGAGTAAGTGTCAATGTAGTAAGTGCGGTCGGGTGAAAAAGTGAGTTGGTGCGTTGCTTTCGCATGATCCGTCAGTTTTACGAGTCCGCTGCCGTCGAATTTGATTCTGTAATAATGAATGTGATAAGGGTCTTCATCCGCATTCATGCCGCTCGCGCGGAACCACACTTCGCGTTTTTGTGTGTCAATGCTGTCAATGTCACGAACCACCCAGTTGCCTTTGGTAATCGGATTTTTGATCTTTCCTGAAAGCTCATCCACCAGATATAAATGCCGCCAGCCGTCTTTTTCCGATGACCAGATGATTTCGTGTTTTTCGGGCTGGTAATGCGTGTAAATCAGGTTTTGGTAAATAAATGTCTCCGTTTTTTCGTCAATCAGATTCCGCGTTTCACCCGTCGCCGCATTCACATCAATCACCCGGAAACGCTGGTGCCCGCGATCCACTTTTTCGTAAGTAAAATGCGTGTTATCCCCATGCCGCCAACGAATCACCGGCGCCTCGAAAAAGTCGATCATGTCCGATTTGACTTTGGTCAATGCCTTTGTCTCGACATTCACCACAAACATTTCATAAGACGTAAATTCATCTCCTGGCTGCGCATAGCCACGCGTTTTCACCTCGCCGCGCGTCGTGTTCGGCAAAGACGACATAATGATGCTGATCTGCCGTTCTTCATGCGGCGTAATCCGGTAAGCAACAATGTATTTTCCATCCGGCGACCAGCTGAGTTCGCCAAAAGGTTTCAGCGGATTTCCTTCAAATGTGAGCTGTTGGGCATTTTTTTCTTCTTTTTTCTCTAAAAAAATATTGCCGTTTCGGATGACAGCGGTAAGCTTTTTATCCGGCGAAGTGCTGTCCGCCCGGAACGGTCTCCATCGACTTCTCGCCCGCGTCCAGCCTATTTCTTTCGGGCGTTCGATAAGCAGTTTGTCAAGCTTTTTAGCTGTTTTGGTTTTTGTATTAAATGCGAACCATTTGCCTGTTGTTTGTACAAATAAGGTTTGATTTTTAGGGTCTGAATAAATCTCGCTAAGCAACAATTTATCGGCTGACAATGTTGAATCCAGCGTTTTTGAAATTGCGTTTGCCAGTTCTTTCTTGTCTAGTGGACTCGTCTTTTTACCTGTCGTTGGATTTACAAAAACATATTCCGTAAGGCTGTCTTTCAACACGTTTCTGTACCAAAAAGAATTTCCGTCCGATTGCCATGTGGGCTGGATCGTTGCCTTCAAAATCGTCCCTTTGGTCACAGAATCCATCAATTCCATGTGCTTGTAAGATGCACTGATTTCGGAAGCATCGGGATGATAAGGAGGCAATGCGGATTGCTGGGCAATGCTTTTTTGGGAAAACATTGTGATCAGCGAGCCGGCAAAGAGCGTCAGCAAACGATGCTTTTGACTGGAATTTTGCGCCATACTAAGAGAGATTATCTTCAATTTCGTATGGGTAAAATTACCTTTCCGGCAAGCAATAAACTTCGTTATAATTAGCGCCTTTTTTACCGATATTAACTTATTTCAGTCTTAGATTTTGCTTTTAGGTTAAAACAGAGGATTTAATTCTGGATATGTGCAGAAGTTTAGAATAAACAATGGTGCACATTCTGATTCGCTAGGTTAATAGATTCCAAATCCCAATACCGCCATGACCGCAACAACGAGCCAGCCCATCACGAGTAAGATGCGCGAATGTTTGTAAGTGCCCATTAGCCGCGATTTCCCGCTTGCAATCAGTAAAGTAGCCAACGCTACTGGCAGCACAAAACCATTCAACGTGCCCACAAAGACCAGCACTTTCACGGGTTTACCAATCATTGCAAACACGGCGGTGGAAATGGCAATGAAAGTAATGGTCAATGCAGAATGATATTTTTCCAAAAACGGATGAAATGAACGGACGAAAGAAATCGACGTGTAAGCCGCGCCGACTACGGAAGTAATGGCTGCGCTCCAAATTACCAAACCGAAAATCTGCCGTCCCGCCGATCCTGCGGCTTGTTCGAAAATGGAAGCGGTTGGATTTTCGGGATTTATGGTGGCACCGGATAAAACGACACCCAATGCTGCAAGAAATAGCAAATAACGAATGACGGTCGTGATTAAAATGCCTGTCGCAGCACTCCGATTCACTTGCGACAATGAAGCCTCCCCGCTGATCCCGCTATCCAGCAACCGGTGCGCGCCTGCAAATGAAATGTATCCGCCAACTGTCCCGCCGACCAATGTCACAGCCGCCATCGCGTCAAATTTTTCGGGTAAAATGGTGTGATGCAATGCGGAAACGAGCGGCGGGTGCGAGGTGAAGGCAATGTATAAGATCAAAATAATCATGAGCATGCCCAGCACACGACTGAAAATGTCCATTACTTTTCCAGCTTCTTTGAATAGAAAAATTCCAATCGCAATCGCCGCGCTCAAAACTGCCCCGACTTTCACATTCATTCCGGTCATGGCCTCCAAGCCTAAACCAGCCCCGGCAACATTGCCAATGTTAAATGCAAAACCGCCAATCACGATCAGAAAAGCCAGCATATAACCCAGTCCGGGAAACAATTCATTCGCCAGCTCTTGCGCTCGTTTTCCCGAAACGGTGATAATTTGCCAAATGTTAAATTGCGCACAAAGGTCAATGATGACCGTCAGTAGAATGATAAAGCCGAAGCTGGTGGCAAGTTGCTGGGTAAAAACGGTTGTTTGCGTCAGAAAACCCGGTCCAACTGCCGAGGTTGCCATCAGGAATGCAGCGCCTAGTAATGCTTTGGAGGACTTGTTGCTTGCCATTTTTATATCATTTTTAACCAAATCCGCCGCCGCCTGGCGTTTCGATAACCAGAATATCGCCTTCCTTCGCTTTCAAACTGCAAATTCCGTGTAGTAAGGATGTTTCGTCTCCACTAATCAATGTGTGCGCGCCGCACTTTCCATCCTCTCCGCCATTCAATCCATAAGGTGCATATTTTCTGTGTTGTCCCATTAAGGTCACTTGCAATGGTTTCAGAAATTCGAATTTCCGCACAATGCCATCGCCGCCGTTGAATGTTCCTTTTCCACCTGAATTTTTTCGGATGCCGAATTCCAATAAGCGCACCGGATATTTGCGTTCCAACTGCTCAGGATCGGTAATGCGTGTGTTGGTCATGTGCTGGTGCACGGCAGACCGGCCATGAAAGCCCGGACCTGCGCCTGTTCCGCCGCCTATGGTTTCATAATAGCCAAATTGCTCGTCGCCGAAAAGGAAATTATTCATCGTCCCCTGGCTACACGCCGCCAATCCAAATGCTTTGAGCAATGTATCCACCAACCGCTGGCTCACTTCCGTGTTGCCGCCGACCACAGCCGGACATTCAAAAGGGTCGTCAGAAAAGTCAGGATGCAGAAAACTATTTTCGGGCAGGATAATGTCCACATTCTTCATCAAGCCATCATTTAGTGGGATTTCTTTGTTTACCAATAACCTTAACACATATAAAATCGCACTGTACAAGATCGAAATATTTGCATTGAGGTTGTTAGGATGGACTTTTGAAGTTCCTGTGAAATCAAAAACCTGTTTTTCACGAGCGATAGAAACCACGACCTGGATTTTATGACCATCATCCAAAAGCTCCGTTGCTTCAAAAGTTTGGCCGTGAAGAGACATTAATGCTGTTTCAAGTTGTGCAACTGCGTTTTTCTTTAAAAGCGTCATGTATTTCCGCACCGTTTCCAATCCATGCAAATCCACCAATTTCAACATCTGCTCGCTGCCTTTCCTTAATGCAGATAATGCGGCGATAATGTCGGCCTCATTGGACAAGAAATGCCGGGTAGGAAAGGGGCCTTCGGTGAACAGGCTGCGAATGGCGTCCCATTGAAATACATTTTTTTTAATCAAGTATTGAGGCAGAATAATGACGCCTTCCTCGGCCAGACAAGTCGCATCCGGCGGCATAGAGCCCGGCGTTTTTCCTCCCACTTCCGCATGGTGCGCGCGGTTGATAACGTAACCAACGCATTCTCTTTCAGCCGTAAAAATGCCCGAAATTAATGTAATGTCAGGCAAATGCGAGCCGCCGTATTTTGGATGATTTGTAATGACCACATCCCCTGGACCAATCTCAATCGCCTTCTTTACTAACCGTCCGCAAATGCCCATGCTGCCCAAATGCACCGGGATATGCTGCGCATTCACCAGCAATTCGCCATTCTGATCGAGCAATGCACACGAAAAATCCAGCCGCTCCTTTACATTCACCGAAAAGGCAGTCCGCTGCAACTGGACGCCCATTTCATCCGCAATGGATTTGAAACGGTTGGTAAAAAGCTGCAATGCAATTTCTTCGCTTTGCTTTTCGGCTTTAACCTGCATTTCGGAAGTCTTGAAAGCAACCGCGTCTTTGCTGTTTTGAATAATTAGTTTCCAGCCATTCGGAATGTAAGCGGTGGAAGTGCTGTTCAATAGGATTGCCGGGCCAATGATTTGGTCGCCCGCATCAAGCTGGTCCCATTCGAAAAGGTTCGCAGCGTTCTCAGAATCAAAGTTTTTAGTTTTAATTAATTCAGACTTGGACAAGTCAGTCTGAAATAGTGGTTTAATGGTTCTTAATGCATTTGCTGGAAGTCCGTCCTTAATGATCGTTTCCGGCACAATAGGAGCAGCTCTTTCCTGAACCATCAGTTTCAAACTTTCTAATTCAACCGTCAGGTTTGCAGGATAATAGCCAAATTGTGCAGTGTAAAGTTTTTTAAAAGCGCTTAACGTTTCAGCGCCGTCGTAATTGACTTCGATCGTATTTTCCTGTCCTGCAAACCGGAGATAAACATAGCAAAATGCAGTCTCAAACACATTAACAGCTTGATTTTGTAGTTTTTCAGCGCCTTCTTGCAAAAGCTCATTTTTCCAATGTTCAATTTTATCCTCCGCTACTCGCCATGGCAGCAGGATTTGTTTTGAAACAATGGTGCTGATCAGCGCCTCGCCCATTCCCACGGCACTGAAAAGTCCCGCGTCGTAAGGAATAATGACCGTTTTTATATCCAGTAAATCGGCCAGCTGGCAACTGTGCAAACCACCCGCGCCGCCAAAAGTGATGAGCGCAAAATCAGCAGGATTAATGCCTTTTTCAACAGAGATTTTACGGATCGCATCAGCCATTTTCTCATTGGCAATGCTTTCCAAGCCAGACAACAGCTCTTGAAATGAAAGTGAGTTTCCAGTTTGCGTTTTAATGTTGTTTTGCAAAGCGATTAGTGCATCCATTGCAGCGTCAGCCCGAACCGGAATCCCAAATTTAGAGGCATCCAATTTCCCCAAAAGCAAATTCACATCCGTAATCGTAAGCGGCCCACCGGCTCCATAACACGCAGGTCCAGGCGAAGCGCCGGCACTTTCCGGCCCTACTTGCAGTGAAAAACCATCAAACCAGCAAATAGATCCGCCTCCCGCAGCAACGGTTTCAATCGCCAATGTTGGGTTATGGAATTCTATGCCGTCAATTTCCGTAACGTATTTCAGTTCCGGCCGGCCATCAATGAGCGCCGTATCGGTGCTCGTCCCGCCCATATCAAAGGTGATGGTTTTGGGAAATCCAAGCCGTTTGCCAGCATTTGCCGCCGCCACCATTCCGCCCGCCGGACCGCTCAGTAAGCTGTCTTTCGCGCGGAAGCCATTGACTTCCGAAAGGCTGCCTGTGCTTGTCATTACTTTCAGGCTGCATTCCCCCAGCGGACTGCCGCCCAGCGAATTTTTAATATTAGTCAAATATTGATCTAAAACAGGATAGAGATAAGCGTTCACTACGGCAGTTTGCGTGCGGCGGAGATAATGCGAGAACGGGAAAAGTTTGGACGAAACGGAAACGTATTTTGCTCCACCATCACAAAAAGCCCTTTCTACCAAAAGCTCATGTGCATTGTTTTGATAGGAGTGAAGCAGGGAAATAGCAATGGAATCTGCATTTTCCGAAGATGTTAATGTTGTTAAATCTGCAACATGCAAATCGTGAATCACATTTCCAGAAGCGTCCAATCGCTCATCAACTTCCAAAACTTCCGAATAAAGCACCCTTGGTTCGGGAATGTCTAGTTGAAAAAGGGAAGGGCGTTGTTGGTTGCCAATGTAAAGCAGGTCTTTAAAACTTTTGGTAACCACTAAAAGTGTCTTGGCTCCTTTCCGTTCAAGTAATGCGTTTGTCCCTTTTGTTGTCCCCAGACGCATTTCGAGCGCAGGCAATGTTTCGCTCAGGCGTGTTTTGGTCAATAGCCTTGCCGCGAGAACCGGCGCTTCTTCACCGCTGAAAATTTCAAAATCGGTGTTTTTGGAAAATGGAAGATCATTTTCCAGCTTGAATGTCTGATTGAAAGAATCGACTAAAACGACTTTGCTAATTAACCCATTTTCAAGCACGCGCAATGTATAACCTTTTAACAAGCCGGCTTCAAAAGGCCAGGAAGCCGCATATTGAAATGTGTTGTCAGCAACTTTGCCAACAATTCGTCCTCGTACACAGCCCGAACTCAAAACTTTCAATCTGGTCTTAATTCCCTCTGAATCGATGGCCAGGCAATCCGTAAAAGTCCCACCCGTATCAACCCAGATTTTCCAATAAGGAGCATTAATTTTTCCCAAAACCGATAAACCAAAAAGTGATGCAAAGCTCCAAAATAGGTGCTATTTGAAATAAAACCAACTCACCCAACCCGCTCGCGGAAATCCTTGTGAAATTCCCTCGGTGACTTTCCCATAATCTTTTTGAAAACCCTATTAAAGTTAGTCACATTATCGAACCCAGTCTGGTAACTCACATCCGAAAAGCTGTCAAATTTCCCTGAAATGATAATTTTGCAGGCTTCGTTGACGCGGACTTCGTTGAGGAAGCTGATGAAGGTTTTGTCGGTGTGTTTTTTGAAATAGCGGCAGAATGCCTGGGGCGTGAGGTTTGAGATTTCGGAGATTTCGGCGAGGGAAATGTGCCTTTTGTAATTGGTGACCAGATATTGGAAAATCTGGTCCATGCGGATTCCTTCGACTTCGGAAATGATTTGCTCGCTGTTGTTGGTCGCCAGTGGTTTAATGTCGCGGATGGTGGAGAACAAATGCAGGAGCGAAATGAACGACGCGACCCGCATGCTGTCTTTGTTTTGTTTTAATTCTGAAATCGTTTTTTGGACGATGGGCAATGCGGATTCCGGAATCTGGTAACCATTGTGCAGGCCGTCCACAAATTTCCTGATGCTGGCCATTTCCGGCAGGCTCAGAATGTTTTGGTGCAGCTGCGTTGGATTGAAAAAAATGGAAACGGAGTGGATCTGTTTTTTTTCTTCGGGATTGAAATAGGCTTCGTCGTTTTTAAAAATATGCGACTGATTGGCGCCGATAATGTAGACTTCGCCTGACTCAAACCTTTGCATATAATTCCCGGCGATGAGGATGCCGGAGCCTTCCACCACCCATTCAATCTGAACTTCCCGGTGCCGGTGCAAATGATTGTAATAATGCGGCAAAATATCTTCCTGCACCACAATGGTGTGCTCCTTGGAAACGGGAATGGTGAATTGAACGACTTTCATTGAAATGGTGCCTGCGATGTAATAATAGGCTTTTGTTTTAAAACAAAGAATCCCGGGCGCAGGAAAAGTTGCACCCAGGATTCTATTTAAGCTTCGTTTTTTTGAATTATTTACTCAAAACCGCCTGCTCTTTAATCACTTTCATATTGCCTTTCATCAATCTCCAGTGACCCGGGAATGTGCAGACGTAAGGATAGTCGCCTACTACATCAGGCACCACGAATTTCAGGCGGAAAGTTTGTCCCGGGTTCACAAGCGGCGTTGCAGCCAAAACTTGCGGAATGTTCGGAACGTAGTTTTTCTCAGCGCCGTCTTTTGCGGTGATCATTTTATCAGCAGCTGCGCCGATGATCTCTGTTGATTTTGGTTTTCCAACGACAACATTATGCTGCATCGCGTCCGGGTTTTCGAAAACAAGCTCGATCGTTTTGCCTGCAATAGCAGTGAATTCGGTTAAGCTGAACTTCATTTCTTCGCGGATTGCTTTGATTTGAACAACTTGTACATTTGGATCAACTGCGACATCTTCTTTAATGCCGTAAGATTCCATCAATGTCGTGAAACGAGCGCTCAAATCTTCTGGAAGATCGCCTTTTACAGAAGCCAGCAATGTTTTGCCTTCGTCATTTGCGGTTTCCTTGCGTTTTGGATTCCATGCGCCAACAATTCCTTTGAAAATCGCATTGCGTCCTTGTGGATCAAGTGTTTGCGCAGTTTTCATTAGTTTCAAAACATCGTCACCGGTTGCATAGGAGGTGTAACCGCGCGTTGCGCGCTCCAAAGCAAAATCCGACAATTTATCCATGCGCTTCACTTCGAAGCTTTTGCTCATGGTGTTGTTTTTGTTCTCATCCTTCTCAGGAACTACATTGTCAACATCCACAGTCGCCGTGATATTTACCTTACCCGACTCGTCTGATGTAAAGCCGAAACCTGATTTCCAAGGGCCATTATTTCCTTCGATCAGTTTCACAGTTTCGCCCGGCGCGATGCCGTTATTTAGCTGGCGGCTGATGTAGTTCGTGTTCAATGAACGGCTTCTGATGCCTACATTCACAACTGGAACCAGTTCTTTTGGAACCGCCACTGTGCCTTGGTTTGTAATCTCGATCACCACACGCGCATATTCACGAACGTAAGGTGTTTTTGGCTCAATCGTAATGTTTGTAATGGCCAGTTCAGCAGAACCTTCCACAGTTGGCTTCGCAGCTGCGGCGTGCGCGCTGTGGTCCATGTTGCTGTGATCCATCGATTTGGCTGCGTCTGCTTTTTGTGTTGCAGCGGCCGTTGCCGAAGATTTGCTTACGCGTTGTGCTAAATATTTTTCACGCAATTTGCCATCTTGTGCATTCAAAACGGCTGCAAAAGCATCCGGCATCCAGCGATCTTCTGGCTGTGCATAAGTGTCCATCAATCCCAAAACCGCAGTTTCAACTTCCGGCGTGTAAGGGATTTCTGAGAATGCAAGCAATGAGTTCAACACTACAAGCGGCGCTTTGTCGTGCAATGCATCGGCTGTCAGCAATGTTTGAGCAGTTGCAGGATTGCGTGGCAACACTTGAACTGCCGTTTTGCGCACATCAGCAGACGGGTGTTTCAATGCTTCCGTTACGGCAGCCAAAACCTGCGGGTCTTCAATGGCTTTTAGCCCGTGCAATGTCCACAATGCGTGAATAGCAGCGGTGTTCAAGCCGACTTCGTCAACTGATTTGTCTTTAACCAGCTCAACCAATTTAGCCGCAACATCTTTCTGTCCGCGTTCTACCAAAAGGCGTTGCGCGTGGCGGCGCCATAACATATTCGTGTTTTTCAATGTGGCAACCAGTTCGTCTGGGCGGTCTTTGCTCAAAACGATTGGCGTATATTTTGGCGCATTTTTCCAGCCAATGCGATACAAACGACCGTGTGTAAAATCACGCAGATCGGTTTGATATGCATTTCCTTTTCCGTTTTCAGATCCTTTTGGTGTCGGGTTATGCTGGATAATGTAGCTATACCAGTCAGCCACCCACACAGCGCCATCCGGGCCAACCTCTGCAAAAACAGGAGCAACCCATTCGTCCGCACCAGCCAACAAGTTGAAGCCTAATCCATCTTCAAAGTCAGTTCCTTTTTGGTTCATAACGTTTTGGTGCAAAATGTGCCCCGTAGGCTCAGAAACGAATGCGACTTTGTTCCAATATTGTTTTGGAAATGCTCTTGCTGTGTAAAAATTATGTCCGGCTGCGGCAGTAAACCCGCCAAAAACGTCCACCTGACGCACTTTCGGCGTGATCGGCTGCATGTCCTTGTGCGTATCCGTGCTGCGGCTTCCGTTATCCACTTTGCTTTTACCAAAATATCTGTTTGGAATGGCACTATACCAGCCGTGCGAGTTGTTGGCCGTTGAGCCGAAAAGATCACCAGCTTCGTTGAAACCAAGTCCCCACGTGTTATTTGAAGTTTTAGCAACAATTTCCATATCTGTTCCATCCGGCTTGAAGCGGAAAAGTGCTTGACCGAAATTCAAGGAGTCTGCGCTTCCGAATTTGCCTTTGAAACCGGAATAACCAACCGATCCGTAAACCCAGTTGTCGAATCCATAATGCAGGTTAGAAGGTCCTGCGTGCGTATCACCCGTTCCAAAGCCTGAGAAGAGGATTTTTTTCACATCCGCTTTGTCATCGCCATTTGTATCCTGCAAGAAAAGCATGTGCGGCGCTTGCGAAACGATGATCCCGCCATTGGCAAAAACCAAACCTGTCGGAATGCTCAAATCGTCTGAAAACTTTGTGAATTTATCAGCTTTGCCATCTTTATTCGTGTCTTCGCAAATCAAAATGTAATCGCTTCCGCCTGTGTCTTTGCGCTCGTTTGGATAATCTTTTGTGATCAAAACAAACAACCTGCCGCGCTCATCCCAAGTCATCGCGATCGGGTGCATGACATCCGGCTCGTGCGCAAAAACGTCCAATGTGAAGTCAACCGGGATTTGAATGTGCTTTACAGATTCCTCCGGCGACAAAGGCAATTGCTGCATTTGTGCGCCAGGGCGTTGCTCATAGTTAGGAAGTTTGGCTGCGCGATATTCAAAAGGTTTTGGAGCCAAAGCTGCCAATGATTTTCTTGCGTCATCATTAACTGCCCAAAGAATCCCTTTTTCAATCATATCCTGGAATCCAGGAACCGACCAGGTGCGTTCGTCGTGACCATAAGCCGTGTAAAAAATGCGGCCTTTTCCGTGCGTTCTCACCCAAGTGTAAGGCTCTTTTTGCTGTCCCGGTCTGTCTTTTTCCTGATCTTTCTGGATCAACCGTTCTGTCAGAACAATGTTATCGGGCTGTAACTTTTCGTGCAGATAGGTTTCATCCACCGTTTTAAACTCCTTCACGCCAGCAATCGCAGGATGATCGGGTTTTGTCCAAACAGGCTGAATCGTGTCCCAGGTATGTCTCCAAAACTGGCCGCCCATCAGCTTCACGACATCCGGGTTATTGCGGAAACAATACGAAGCGCAGTGAATGGGGATAAAGCCTTTTCCGCTTGCCACGTAATCCAGCAATGCTTTCGCTTGCTGCGGCGCGATGGAATCCCAGTTTGCATAAAGCATCAGGGCATCGTATTTGTTAAGTGTCTCGGGATTAAGGTCATTGAGGTTATCCGTGTAGGTAAAGTTGAAACCTTTCGGGCCTAATGCAGCCATGATCTGCGGAACGCGTTCGGCAGGCTTGTGATGTCCGTTGTCTCCCAGAAACAGGATTTCTAGACGCCGCGCCTTTCCGGCCTCACTCTTGGCCGAGGAGCTCTTCACCGACGCATTCTGCGATGAAGGCTGAGAGGCACAGCCCAGCAGGACAATACCAAGTATAAAGGATAACGCTTTGGTTTTCATTGGGTTTGGTTTGTGTCTTATTTGATTTATGCTTTTTACTTTGTCAGCCTGAGCGTAGTCGAAGGCGCGCTACTTGCTTGGTAACGTGCCTTCGACTACGCTCAGGCTGACAGGCTACGCTAACTCCTTGAAATCAGGCAGCTGTATCAATGCCCCGCCTTGCAATGCCGACTCGTGCGCTAAAATCCCTACACTCGTCCAGTTGGCTGACTGCCAGGCATTTGGGAAAGGTTCGCGGTCTTCGATTAATGCGGTGATGAACTCGTGCGCCAAATGCGGGTGTGAGCCGCCGTGGCCTCCGCCTTGTACAAATGACAAATGCGCGTTTTCGTCCAGGTTGTAAACGCCCTTTCCGGTGAAATGACGGATTTCCTCTGGCAAATAATGTGCGTAATCAGGCGTTGCCACTTTTTCAGCAATTTCGTGTTCCGGTTTTTTAGCCGTGTGGATCACAGGATCTTCGCCTTCGATCAATGGCCATTCGAATGATTTTTTGCTTCCGTAAACCTCAAAACTTTCTCTGTACTGACGCGCCACATCAAATAACGAGCGATAGACATAAGCTGATAAGTCGCTGTCCTTAAATTTAATATGCGCAGATTCAACTGCAAAAGGTGAGTTGTGAATTTTTGCCAGATCTTCGCTGATTGTTCCCGAACCGAAGCAGGAAACATACTCAGCTTCAAGTTTCAAAAGTCCCGCAACTGGTCCTACGCAATGTGTTGCGTAATGCATAGGAGGCAATCCAGGCCAGTAATCAGGCCAGCCTTCCATGTCTTGCTGATGGCTAGCTTTCAGGAATTGCACTTTGCCTAACTCACCTTTTTCGTACAATTCTTTTACAAAAAGGAATTCCCGCGCGTAAACCACGGTTTCCATCATCATGTATTTTTTGCCCGATTCTTTGGTCGCTTTTACGATTTCAATGCAATCTTCTACGCTCGTCGCCATCGGCACTGTGCAGGCCACGTGCTTTCCGGCGCGCAATGCCTTCAATGTTTGCTCGGCATGATTGGGGATCGGGGAGTTGATGTGCACTGCATCTACATTCGGATCATTCAAAAGGTCGTCGTAACTTGTGTAACGCACTTCAATGCCATATTGATCGCCAACTTCATTCAGTTTGGATTCTGTGCGCTGGCAAATTGCGTACATGTTTGCATTAGGATGTTGCTGGTAAATGGGGATAAATTCGGCTCCGAAGCCAAGTCCAACGATTGCAACATTAATTTTTTGAGACATATTTATTACTAGGTTAATGATCGGATTTTGGGTAATACAATTTTAAAACAAAATAGTGCTAAAAACTTTACGTCTTTTGATTAGTACTGACTCGATTTTGACCTATTTTTCGGAGCAGGGTCGAATTCTTGCAAAATATAGATACAAATTGTGAAATTTATGATCAGACAAGCCACACCGGAAGATGCTCCCGACCTTGCCCCGCTCATTATTTTAGCATTAGGCCATATTGCCTGCATATTCGCCCAATCCGACGACCCGAAGGATGCTATTCCGCTCATGGAGCAGTTTATCGGAAGCAGAGGCAATCAATATAGTTATGAAAATACATTGGTTTACGAAGATGAAAACGGTGTCATCGGCTCTATTGTGGGTTATGACGGCGCGCGTTTGCACGAGCTGCGTGAGCCGGTTTTGAAAGTGATCAGAAAGTCTGATCCCGATTTCTCGCCCAATGATGAAACGGAAGCTGGAGAATATTACATTGATTGCGTGAATGTCGATCCTGCGCATCAGGGGAAGGGAATTGGTAAAAAGTTGCTCGATGCCATGTCCGAGCTAGCAGCTTCGCAACATTTCATACGCGTTGGATTGATCGTTGATCACGTGAACCCGGATGCCAGGAAAATTTATGAAAAAGTGGGTTTCCGTGTGGTTGGCGAAAGGGATTTTATGGGGCACTCGTACGATCACATGATTCGGGAAGTTTGATAGTCATTTGCTCCCCCAGCCAATCCTGCTTCTCTCTGTTCGCGATGAAGGATTTTTGTCTAAATTGCTTCTTTAAAAATTTTTAATAAATCACATTTCCTGAACCCATGTCTCAAACGAGCAACTCTCAACGGAGAACATTCATAAAAACCAGCGCATTGGCCGTGGCTGGAATAGCCGTTTCAAAATGGTCATTTGCCAAAAGTCCTGCTGATTTCCCCGTGGTGCGCGTCGCAGCCGATAAGCGGAGCTTCACCAGCCCGGCAGTGGAAGCCACGATTACCCGCATGCAAAAGGTGATCAAGGACCCCGAATTGGCGTGGCTTTTTGAAAACTGTTTTCCCAACACCATTGACACAACTGTCCATTACAAACCCATTGACGGCAAGCCAGACACATTTGTAATCACCGGCGATATCGATGCCATGTGGCTCCGCGACAGCACAGCGCAGGTTTGGCCCTATTTGCCATTGCTCAAAGAAGACGCAAAGTTGAAGGATATGGTAGCAGGCCTCATCAATCGCCAAACAAAATGCATCAACATTGATCCTTACGCCAACGCATTTTACGACCGACCAAAGGAAAGCGAGTGGACAAAAGACGTAACGGACATGAAACCCATGCTCCACGAACGCAAATGGGAATTGGATTCGCTTTGTTACACGGTTAGGCTGGCCTATAATTATTGGAAAATAACAGGGGATACCAAGCCATTCGACGCCGATTGGACGAAGGCAATGGGACTTATCCTGAAAACCTGCAAAGAACAGCAGCGCAAAGATGGACCCGGCCCATATAAATTTGGCCGTGTCACGTCCTGGTCTACTGACACAGTTCCTGGCAATGGTTATGGCAATCCAATTAAGCCAAATGGCTTGATAGCGAGCACATTCCGACCATCGGATGATGCGGCAATGTATCCGTTTTTTGTTCCCTCCAATTTTTTCGCAGTCGTTTCCTTTCGGGAAATCGCCGAGCTTTTGGAAAAAACAGGCGGAGAAGGAGCTAAGCTCGCAGGCGAGTTCAAGGCATTAGCAACCGAAGTTGAAACTGCACTGCAAAAATTCGCGGTGTATACACATCCGGAATTCGGCAAGATTTATGCATTCGAAGTCGATGGTTTCGGAAATTATCTCCTGATGGACGACGCAGGCATACCAGGCTTAATCAGTATGCCATATCTGGGTGCAATGTCGGTGAAAGATCCGATTTACGTCAACACCAGAAAATTCGTGTTAAGCGATTCCAATCCATATTTTTTCAAAGGTAAAGCAGGAGAAGGACTAGGCAGCCCACACACATTGGTCAACCAGATCTGGCCCATGGGCATCATTGCGAGAGCCATCACATCTACGGACGATAAAGAAATTGAAGCCCAATTAAAACTTTTAAAAACCACCCACAACAACACCGGCTTCATGCACGAATCGTTTGATAAGGATGATCAGTCCAAGTTTACGAGGAAATGGTTTGCCTGGGTTAATACGTTGTTTGGGGAGTTGATTTTGAAATTGGAAAAGGAGCGGCCGCACTTGCTGGCGAAGGTTTATTGAGGTTGAAGGGATGGGGTATAGATTATCCCATCCCTTTCAATCAACCTGCAATGATCGGTTTTCTCTTTGTACGAATACTTCCTGACACGTTTGGTTTAATCTCCTTCTTACTCTTGTTCTTCTTTCCCAACCAGATAACAATGCCCGTAACCGGCAATGTTGCAGCAACTAGCGCAGTTAGGAAAGCAATAATTTTCGTCGGCAAGCCAAGCAGGCTTCCCGTGTGGATAGGATAAATCAGCCTACGGACTTTCATGCCTTTGGTTTCATCGGCATAAAGTCGCTTTTTGATTAACTGACCATTGTTTTTGTCGAAATAAAGAAAGTCGACAATGTTGCTGATAGCAGCATTGTCATTGGTTTTAGAGACAGTGACGGATAGACTGTCGGACTCGCCTAAGGTTATGAGAATCTTTCCAGGATTTGGGAGTTGTTGATTGGTTTCGGCGTAAATCTTCTGGAACAATGTGTTGTCTTGGTTTGAAACTGGTTGAACGTTGGCTGGGGCTTCGCGTTTTTGCTGGGGCTTTCCGTCGAAGGTCATGAAGATGATGTTATTGACCCATTTGTAGCTCCATACCAGGCCAGTTATCGCGATTAGGAATATGAAAGGCAGCACGTAAAAGCCGAAAATAGCGTGCAGATCCCAGTTCAGCCGCTTGAATCTGGCATTCCACTTGACCGTGAAGCGCTGTTTGCGGTTTTTTCTGTTTGGCCACCACATTATTAACCCGGTGGTCATGATGATCAGGAACATTACGCAGGAGATGCCGGTGATGATTTTTCCTGTTTCTTCCAGACATAAATAACGATGCAAACGTAGCACAACACTGAAAAAAGCATCCTGCTCCACTCTTGCTTCTGCAATGTTTCCTGTGTAAGGATTCACAGCCACCGACAAGATGTCTTTTTCTTTTTTACCATTTTTTAAACCAAAAACAATCGTGCGTTCCGGCTCTTTTTCAATGGTGATCCTGACAAGTTTCTTGCCGGGATAAGTTTCGGAAACACGCGTTTGTAACTGATCGAGCGGGAGGCGTTGCTCTCCTTGATGCGCTTCAACGATGTGAAATTGTCGATCAATGACGGGTTCAAGTTCGTCTTCAAAAACCAGTAGGCAGCCAGTCAGGGCCACTATAAAAACCACAAGGCCGGAGGAAATCCCCAGCCATAAATGCAGTTGCGACGCAAGTTTCTTAAGTGCTTTTTTCACAATTTAAGGTTTAAGAATAGTCACATGATATTAGAATGTATATGAAATCGTAGCCATGAAATTTCTCGGCGCTCCGGGGAAAAGGCGCAAATAATCATATCCACCAACCCAGTAAGTTTTGTTTGCCAGGTTGTTGAGATTCACCTGGAATTGGAATTTGTCAATCTTGTAATATATGGCTGCATTCAGCAACTCGTAACCCGGCAATGTTTGCGTATTATTTAGAGATAAATTCCTCTCTGTTACGAAATTGGCTCCCAGTCCAACTCCAAGGCCGCTTAATGCCTGATTTACGAAAGTATATTTAGTCCAAATGCTTCCCTGATTCTTCGGTGCATTGGGTTTTTGCAAATTCACAAGGACTTGATCCGTTGCTTTTGAACCAGCGTCTGTGATTTTGGCATCGTTATAACTGTAAGCTACGATCAGGTTCCAGTTTGGTAGAATGTTTCCGGTTATGTCAAATTCAACCCCTTTTGCTTTTTCCGAACCAATTTGCGTCATCAAATTTGGATTTTCAGGTGCATTGGCTGAATATAATGTGTTGGATTGCTCAATCTGGTAAACAGATGCATTGGCAGTAACGCGTCCATCCAGCCACTCTGTTTTCAAACCGGCTTCATACAAGCTGCTGCGGATCGGGTCAAATGGTCCGCCGGATAACGGGTCGCTTTGCACGGTGGCGTCTTGCGGGTTGTAGCCTTTGGTGTAAGTTCCGTAAATGTTAATGTTGTTTGTAAGCGTATACACTGCTCCGATCCGCGGCAAAAACGCGTGCTGTGTCACATTTTGCTCCTTGTTAGTCGTGTAGCCTTTTTTGTCAACGTAAGTGTCGTAACGCAGGCCGAGCAGAATTTGCAGGCGGTTGAGGTCCAGTTGTTCTTGCAAATAAAGTCCGTGCAACTGATAAAAAGTCGGGGTCGTGGAAGCGTTTGTAACAACATTATACGTGTATTTGGACGGGTCTTCCATGTTGTTGTTCTGCAACGAAAGATCGTAATGCGAAATGTTGGGTTTTGGAATGCTCCGGGTTACGCCATTTTCTGTGTAATCGTAAAAGACGTATTTCTCAGGCGTTTTGGCATTGTAATTTGCAGCGCCACCGGCTTTGAGCAAATAACCGTTCGCCGTCTGTTGTCCCGAACCTTTTGGCGTTGATGACTGAATGTAATCATAGCCCACAACCAACTTGTGCTCAGCAATTCCTGTGTTGAAATTATGATTTAGAAAAAGAGAAACATTGTCCATAAAAGACTTCGTCTTTCTCACAAAAACCTGTCTTGCCACCAGATTATCGATTGCTTTTCCGGCTGAATCAATCCCGTTTACATTGCTGCTTCTATGTTCCAGCAGATCTTCGGAATAGCCCGTGCGCAAGTAAGCGACGCTGAAAGAGGTGTTTTGGGTAAATTGGTGATTTAATGAGGTGGTAATCAGGTAAGTTTCTTCATTCAAATAATCATTCACTGCATTCAGCGATGTTTTGATTGAGCTGGAATAAAGGTCATTTCCTTTTACAGATTGTCCGCGGTCCAGGCGGCTGTTCGACCGGTTATATACGAGGTCAAAGTTGATGCGGGTTTTGTCTGTCGGCAGGAATGATACGGACGGCGCGACGATGATATTTTTATCAAATTGTAAATTACGGAAGCCTTGCGCATTAACATACCCCAGGTTCAGGCGGTAAAGCAATGTTTTGCTTTCGTTCATCGGACCGGTAAAGTCGGCCAATGTGCGTAATGTATTGAAACTTCCGGTTGTAAACGTCAGGGATTTTTGTGGCGTGGTCAGTGGTTTTTTAGTCACTCGGTTGATTGTTCCGCCCGGTGAAGTGTTTCCGTATAATGCGGAGGCAGCGCCTTTGATCACTTCCACTCGTTCCAGATAATTCACCGGCGGTTGTTTCCAAAATCCTGAAAACGTCCTTAATCCATTCACCAGCTGCGTTGTGCTGCCGCCATTCATTCGGAAACCGCGGATGGTGAGGTCATCATAAAATGTAAATTGGTTTACGCCGCTCATATTTTTGACAGCATCGCCCATCAGGAATGTTCCCTGGTCACGCATCACTTCTTTAGTAATGTAGCTGATCGCCTGCGGCACGTCTTTAATCGGCGTGGCGGTTTTGCTCGCGATAAAGGAGAGATCGTTTTTGTAAGTGGTTTCCCTGCGGCCTGTAATTTCAACGGTTTGCAGTTCCTGCGCATCTTCAATGGCAGAGAGTTCCAGCGAAACAGTTTCGTCCGCTTTTACGGAAATATTTTTATCAATTCTCCTGAAACCAACTCCCGTTCCGATCAGCTGATAATTACCCGCGCTAACACCCGTAAATTCAAAGGAACCGTCAGCCGAAGTGACGGTTCCTTTGCCTGTTCCTTTCAAAATCACGTTTATGGACTCAACGCCCTGGCCCGATCCTGTCTTAATTTGTCCTTTTATATGGCCGCTCTGAGCATTTGCAGCAGCGCAGATCAGTGAGAAGAATAGTAAAAATGGTATGCGCATGGTTTTGAATAAATAGATCTTACTTTCGATATGGGAAGCAAAAGTAGTCTTATTTAGACTAATCCAAAATAATAATCCAACAGAAATGGAACCAATATACGCCGGAGCGTAAATTCATTTTAAATGTTCAATTTTTTCTTTTATAAAGGCCAACCCATCCCGCATCAGCTGCTCTTCCGATTCAAACATCTTCCGCCAAATGTTAGCCACAGGAAGTTTTTGGCTAAATGCTTCGATACTGATCCAGCCGTCATAACGGATGTCTTTAATCGCCTGAAAAACACCGTCCCAATCTACATTCCCTTTTCCAGGCGTAGATCTGTCGTTTTCGGAAAGCTGAATAAATGATATGCGGTCGCCGGCTTTACGCATGGTGTCGCCAATGTTCTTTTCTTCAATATTCGCATGGAAAGTGTCGAACATGATTTTGCAATTCGGGTGGTTCACCTCGTCTACGAAGCGGATCAGTTCGTCGCCACAAGATGTAAGATAAAGCTCGAAGCGGTTGAGATATTCCAAACCTAATGTAATGTCCAGGGATTCAGCATAATCCGCCACTTCGCGGATGCCTTCAATGGCCCATTGCCATTCTTCCGGTGTGGCAGGCTGGCCTGTGAAAACGCCCAATGCGGAGTGATAAGGCCCCATTAACTTGGTTGCGCCGAGCACGAGCGAGCAGTCCAATGCGCTTTTCAAATGGTCAATCGTATGTCTGCGCATGGCAGGATCCGGGCTGATCAAATGTTCCGAAGGACCGCAGATCGTATCTGTTTCACATTCCAGGCCAAGTTCGTCCAGCTTTCTACGAAACTTAAACCAATGTGCCGGGTCTGTGTTGAAAATCGGGACTTCTACGCCGTCAAAGCCAATTTCTTTGATCAGTTCCAGGGTTGGAAAAAGACTGTCATCTATTTGTGGGCCCCAAAGGAGCATATTCATACTGTACTTCATCAATATATTTTTTTTGATCTTCCCGTCAATATGCAATTTTACAACAAAAAACCACTTTTCTGTTTGCCTGATTTGATAATTATTAGTCACATATTGACCTGTTAAATCGTTCCGGTGCTGAGATTGAGGTAAAATATGACAATAAATGCGGCGGGCATAAAAAATGGCAGCTCCTATCTGTGATAAGGCCGCCAACTGTGAAATGGGATATGTCAGGGAAGTTACTGCACCCTGCTAAAAATCATCTGATTGTTATTTTCGTAATATAGCACTAACCGGTTCATTTTCAGGTCGTACAGGTTTACATTCGGAAGTGCATTCACAAAGAGGTTGCCCCATTGCGTTTCCGCTCTTTCCGTTCCGCCGCCACCGAGTTGAATGGTATTTTGTTGGGCGGTCTCGTAGAAGCCGGTCATAATATTGGTTGACGTGGTGCCTTCGAGCTCTCCTTTTTCTTTGAAATTAAGACTGACTGGCATTTGCCCTTTGGCTAATGCAGGCTTTTGTATGGTGTCAGAATTTTGTACTATACTTTGGAGCTCCCATTTGCCGGTTAACTCCATATTACTGCTGATTGTGGTTGTTTTTCCACAACTGAAAAGGGCAAAAATGCCAAACAGGAAGGTTGAGAGAGGGATGAATTTTTTCATGACTGCTTAAATGCTTCGGATTGAATTATTAGGGACGCCACCGGATTAAAAAGGTTGGAACGGGATTTACGAGCATTGAAATATCAAAAAAGTGTGCCACCCAGTCCGGGGCTTCCGGGTTTCAAAATGCTGTCTTCCGCTTATTACAACGAGAATATGCTGAAATTCTTTTGCCTTTCACAAATTGATTTTAGATCTGAAACAGCAAGTAGAAATCATTACTAGTCGTATTTTGATTGCGTTGCGTTAGTTTTGCAAAACATTAAGGTAAAATAAGGCAGGTTTATGAAGGCGCCAATCCATAAAAATATTGAAAGCCAGGTCAGGACTGTGACAATCCAGGAGCTGAAAGCACCGCATTTTGATCCTAATTGGCATTTTCATCCGCATTATCAGTTGTTCACTGTTTTAGAAGGAACAGGCAAGCGATTAATCGGTGATTCCGTGCAAACTTTCGGTCCGGGCGACACTGTTTTCTTAGGGCCCGACGTCCCACACCTGTGGCGGAGCGACGCTGCTTATTTCGATACCGGTTCATCGCTGCTGACGCATGGCGTCGTTTTATACTTTCAGGAGGATTTTCTGGGAAAGGATTTTTTGGACAAACCGGAGATGCTGGCTTTGAAACAGTTGCTTCTGGATTCCAAGCGCGGCATTGAATACAAAGGCGAACTCCGTAACCATATCCGCTCGGAATTAATGTCGATCATGCACTCCGAAGGCTTCCAAACGATCATTCAACTCCTTACATTGCTTGACAAGCTTGCGCATGAAACAGGCGGTTCTCCCATTTCAAGTTATGGTTATGTAAATACTTATAAGGTTTCGGAAACCGAGCGCATGCATAAAGTGCACAATTATGTGCTGCAGCATTTTTCTCAGGAAATCAGATTGGGGGATGTGGCGTCGTTGGCAGGAATGACAGAAGCGGCTTTTTGCAGATATTTCAAAGCAAGGTCCAATAAGACCTTTATCGATTTTGTCAATGAAATCCGCATTGGTCATGCCTGCAAATTGCTCCTGGAAGACAAATGGACGATCGCACAGATTGCTTATGACAGCGGATTTGACTCTTTATCTAATTTCAATAGGAACTTCAAAAGATACATCGGCCACACGCCGAGGGAGTACAAAGGGAATTATTAATACAGCATGTGCTCTTAAAGCAAAAAGACTTTCCAAGTTTATTAATCCTGGAAAGTCTCTCAACATTAAAAATCCGTTTAGCCTTTTACATTATTCGTCCCATAAGGCCCGCGCTGCGGTCTTGACAGTGTTTCGTTGGCCTCCTTATCACCAATATATTCTTCTTTCTTCGGATCCCATTTCAATTTACGGCCCAGTTTCATCGCTGTATGTGCGATCAGACATGCTGAGCAGGAGCGTTGTGCGATTTCAGCATGGCTGATGGTTTGCTTGCCATTCTGGATGCTTTCCAGCCAGTTTTGATGTTGCTCCGGACTTTCGTATAAATGAATTTCATCTGCCTGGATCACCGAGCCAAGGATTTTGGGATCGCTGGCATAAAATGCTTTGTTTTCCTTCGCAGAAGCGGCCGCTCCCGGATCGGAAGCTGTCACGCCCACATTACCACGGGACACGAAGATCCAGCCATCCGTTCCTTCAAATTTAACTCCGTTCGGATTGGTGCCGCCAATTTCCATTTCCACGCCATTGGCATATTTTGCATTAACCAAAAAGTCCCCGTGCACATTCCAGAGGCCGGAACCAGCAGCAGGGAATGTCGCTTTTCCATCAATTTCGATTGGGCCGGTGAGCTCGGTATCCATGCCCCAATGCGCAATGTCGATGTGGTGCGAACCCCAGCCCGTGATCATTCCCGCGCCGAACTGCTCCAGACGCAGCCATCCCGGACGGTCATTAATGTCCGTTTGCGAATGCACGCGATCCAATGTATAATAAACCTCAGGCGTTGAGCCGAGCCACATGTCGTAATTTAAATTCGCTGGCACAGGCATTTTTTCCGTGTTGCCACCCGCCGGATCGCCCGGTAAGCCTACATAAACCTTTTTCAGCTTACCAATGCGACCATTGCGCACCAATTCGCAAGTTCTTTTGAATTGTGGCCACGGGTTCATAGACCGCTGCTGACTCCCCAATTGGAAAACAACCTTCTTTTTCTTGATCATTTCAGCCATCATCCGGCCTTCTTTAATCGTCAGTGAAGTCGGTTTCTGCATGTAAATGTGCTTCCCGGCAACGGCTGCTTCCATTGCAGGTTGCGCATGCCAGTGATCTGGCGTGCTGATGATCACTGCATCGATTTCTTTATTGGCCAAAAGCTCCTTATAGTCGTCATATGCTTTTACATCGACGTAATTTGCTTTGCCTGTTTTATCTGCATATTTTTTTTCAATCCACTTTTTACCTTGTGCAAGACGGTTTTTGTCCAGATCTGCAACCGCCATAACGTGAGCCACTTCGTTCTTTAAAACCTCTGGTAAATCGTGCGTGGTAGCAATGCGGCCAATGCCTATCTGGCCAATGTTGATCCGGTTGCTAGGCGCAAATTTGCCAAAAACGCTTGCAGGAACGATCGTTGGAAACATCGAAGCCGCGATAATCCCTGCAGTTCCGGTGGCAGCGCTTTTCAGGAACGACCTTCTGTTCTGGCCGTTTTCTTCTGTTGAATTTTTCATTGGATTCAGGATTAATATTTTGATGTTACTTTTTACGCACTTCATCAGCCGGGCTCGTCGCGTAAGCCTTGCTGTAATTTCTGGCCTTTTGCGGACCTATTGCCCATTCAATGGCTCCCAGAATGTGTTTTTTCAAATCTTCCTGCTCATAATCTTCTTTCTGATGTCCGAGCGAAGTATAAAATGCGCGGCCGCCGTCATACTCGTGCCACCAAACCGAAGGAAACACGGTCCCGAAAGTGTCCAGGGCTTTTCCAGCCGGTTTTTGAATGGTCGTATGGTCGTTGACAGCCAGGACATTCAGGTTCACGCCCAGTTCTTTTATGAAATAAAATTCATCCGTTTTGCGCTCCCATTTAGCAGGCAAATGCGCTAATGAAGGGTTTTTGGAATCCAAAACATTCACGGTAAAGCTTTGTCCGGGTTCGTGCCAGAAGAATGTTCCACCCAGCATATCCTTAAACCATCTCCATTTCCGCTCAGTCCCGGAGGCCGAGTGCAACCCGACGAAGTTTCCGCCCGCCTGGATATAACGCATCAACGCAACGCGCTGTGCGTCAGTATCAAATACATCATTATTTGTATTGGAAAAAATAAGCGCATCATATTGTTTCAAATTTTCATCCGTAAATTTCGAAGGATCATCGCTCACATCCACTCCAAATCCATGCTGCTTCCCCAAAGCCTGCATCGCCGCCACCGAAGCCGCAATGTTATCATGCACATAACCCTTACCGTTTTTGGTATAAATAAGGACTTTAACTTTATTCCACTTGATTTTTTGGGCGTGGGTTTCTGCAATTGAAAAAATAGCAAGGAGCAGAAACAGGGAAATCGATTTAATCAAACTCATACTTTTCATTGATCTCGGATTTAGGAAATGTTTATTATAATAGTGTATAAATGGTGTTTCAATGTCAAAACCCAATCGAATTCCCGCCATCTACAGGCAATGAAACGCCAGTGATGAACTTGGCTGCGGGGGAGGCCAGGAAGACGGCTGCCCAGCCGATGTCGTCCGGTTTTCCCCAGGTTCCCATGGGTGTGCGGTCCATGGCTTTGTCGCGGCGTGAGGGATCCCCGTTCATGGCGGTGAGCATCATGGGTGTTTCAATAAAACCCGGAGCGACTGCATTTATCCTTACATTATAGGGAGAAAATTCAGTGGCCAGCGCCTTCACCATGCCGCCGACGGCCGATTTTGAAGCCGTATAGGCCACTACGCGGTCAATTCCGTATAATGCAGCCATAGAAGTGATCATAATAATGGAGCCTTGCTTTCGCGCGATCATGCGCTTGCCACATTCTCTGGTAATCGCAAAAACAGCATGCAAATTGGTCTGAATAACACGATCAAAATCTTCGTCAGTGACCTCAACAGCGTGTTTTTTCATATTTATGCCTGCATTATTAACCAGAATATCAATCGGCCCGTGCGCTTCTTCGATCGATGCGATCAGGTTCGGAATGGTGCTGAGCTGCGTAATGTCATTGACAAAATAACTGGCATTCGCTCCGAGTAAAGCCACGGCTTCCTGCAAAACCGCCTCACGACGGCCGGTAACAATCACTTTTGCGCCCGACTGGATCATGGCTTGCGCAATGTAAAAGCCAATTCCGCTCCCGCCGCCGGTCACCAGCGCCAGTTTCCCTTCGAGAGAAAAAACATTCAATGCTGCGTTAGTATTCTCAATTTCAGGCATTTTAGAAAATCGTAAGTTAAAAAGAGGATAATGTTGTTTTTAAATGCTAAGCGAGCGCTTAATGCCCGTTTCAAGTCCGCGAAGCTCAGCTAATGCTTTCAATCGCCCGATTCCTGAATAACCAGGATAGGTCTTCTTGTGCAGATCGTCAAGCATCTGGAAACCGTGATCCGGGCGCATGGGTAAGGCATTGTCCTGATAGCCAGCATCCTTTCGTCTTTTTTCTTCGGCTAATATTGCTTTGACAACGGCATACATATCCACGTCGCCATGAAGATGCGGCGCTTCGTGAAAATTCCGCGTTCCGATTTCCCGCTTCGTTGTTCTCAAATGCACGAAATGAATGCGGTCGCCGAATTTCTCAATGATATGAATAAGGTCATTATCAGCCCTTACGCCCAGTGAGCCGGTGCAAAAAGTGATTCCGTTTGCCCGGACGTTACTGGCTTGCATCAATTCGTCCAGATCGGCTTCGGTGCTGACAACTCTCGGTAAGCCCAGTAATGACCTTGGCGGATCGTCCGGGTGAATGCAGAGGTTAATGCCCAATTCCTGCGCTACCGGCGCGACTTCTTTTACAAAATAATACAGGTTTTCACGCAGCTGCTTGTCGTCAATGTGCGCATAAGCGTCCAGCAAACTTTGAAAATTGACGAGATCAAAAGCTTCTTCCGAGCCAGGTAAGCCTAATAAAACGGTGTTCGTTAAATGAAAAATCTCATCGGGCGACATGCGGCTTAATTTTTCCGAGGCCGATCGTTGAATTTCAGGCTCATAGTCAACCGCCGCATTGGGCCGATGCAGGATGTAAAGGTCAAACAACGCAAAATCTTCCCAAACGAAGCGAAGCGTTTTGTGGCCTTCCGGCATAGTGTAATCCAGCTGGGTGCGCGACCAATCCAGGACAGGCATGAAGTTGTAACAAACCGTTTTAATCCCGCAAGCGGCCAGATTTTTTAATGATTGCTTATAATTTTCAATGTAAAGTTCACGAGTAGGAAGCCCTTTTTTGATATGCTCATGAACGGGGAGACTTTCGACAACCAGCCATTGCAAGGATGTAAATTGTTCATTACCAGCCTCAATGAGCGCTTTTCGTTCCTTGATAGCCTCGGTAGACCATATATCTCCGACTGAAATCTGATGCAGCGCGCTCACAACTCCGGCGCATCCGGCCTGGCGTATGTCCATCAACGAGACGGGATCATTCGGCCCGAACCAGCGCATGGTATGAATCATAGGATAAATTGCATATTAAGTTATAAATATGCAGACGCAATTGTTTGCGCTTCCCCCTACATCGTCACTTCAACGACAAATATTTGCTGAGAGGCAGCCTTGCCTTCTTTTAGCATCAAACGATTGAACGCTAGCATTTTACCGTCAGGAGACCACACTAAATTGGATGGTGCGGGATTGGTCGGTGGGGTAAGTTTTGTAATTCTTTGTTCAAAAGGCGCTTCGCCGAGCTTGCAAAGCATAATGCTTCCTTGGTAAATGTAACTCACTGCGTTTCCACTCCGGTGCCATCTTACATTTCCTGAAACATTGGAATCGTGTACTGTGAGCTGGCGGGGCTTGCCTCCGAACGGAGCAATCAGGAATATTTGCTCAACTTCATTTTCGTCTTTTGCCATATAGGCGAGTGAATTTCCATCGGGTGAGGATCGCACTATGCCTGTGCAGCCCGGATATTTGGTTTCTGCGGTGAATGTCAGTCTTCTTTGGCTTGCACCTTTCGGCGGCATGGGGAAATCATCTTTTGTTCCTTCCAATGGTCCCAGTTCGCCCGGTTGCGTAATGTCTTCGGGAATGTCAACGATGAAAACTTCGTTCACATCCTTGCCATTTTTGTCTTTTACTACACCAATAAATGCTCTTGCAACCTGTCTTTGGCCGTTTTTCTGTAAGTAACCTTTCGTCCCAACCCAGCTATCGCCTGCCGCATGACTGATCTCGTCGGTCCCAGGCGCAGGGTTTGGCACCACACGAACCACCAATGCGCTAAACCATTCACCGGAAACATTTTCGTCGTTTTTATCAACATTAACGGGTCGTATTTTTTTAGAAACGCCAATCGTCCGCAGATTCCGCTTTTGGCCGGTGGAATCTTCCAGCGCTTTCAGGATGGCATCATTATAAGTGAAACCGATCCATTTTCCATCGCCGCTCCATTCGTGCCGGTGCGTGCCACCGCGTAATGCGCCCTGCGTGAAAGGAAAAGTTACCTCGCGCGCGTCCATGTAAATAGGAACGTTCGGGTTTGCGTCTTCAATGATGACGCCCGTTCTGCGCCATTGCTGGTAAGGGTTTTCCTTTGTGCTATTGGCCAAACCATGAATAAAAACCACCGCTTCCTGCATTGGACTGTAACTCACAGCACCAGCCCCCGGACCCCATATTTCGTTGTTTTGTATTTCAAATAAGACCTTTTTCTCGCCTGTTTCAATGTTTACTTTCTCAATTTTCCCCGATTCCGCAATGCCGCCGCTGTCTGTCCGGGTGTCGTAAACCAGCCATTTTCCGTCCGGTGAGAAATTATCGTTGTTATCCAGATCGTGATGATAATCGTAATCGTGGGTAACCTGTTTTTCTTGCAGATAGGAGTCAGTTTGGCAAGACAGCATTGGAATCAGAATTAATGTAGAAAGAAAATAACGTTGCAATTGCATGAGGCTACTTTTGAGGTGCGCTGATTACGCCGAGATAACGTCCCATCCAATAGGGCAAAAGCCAGATATCGCCCGCACTATACTCCGCATCGCCATTTCTCCCCTCTCTGTCCAGGCTGAACATGTTGGCATTGTGACGCTGAACCTGACGTTCGTCCGGCGGCAGCACTTCTTTGGTCGTTTGCCTGCGGAAGTTGGGTTCAAGCAATTCAATGTCCTTTCGGTGGCTGTTTTTAATGCTCCAATCGATCAGATCGAGCGGGTGTTCCTGCAAATACCAGACAGCTTCTTTCAGGTCGAAATCTTTAACGCCGGTTAATGCGGTGAAAATGTTCCAGGCGCCTTCTTTTTCGGGGCGTTCAATTTCCCAGTGGTCCAGGATCTGCTGCTTATATTTTGCTTTGAGCGTATCATTGAATGCATAGCGATAAAGGCCCCAGTAGCCCACAAAATACATTTCGTCGTCGGAGTGGTTCCAGCCGTCGGACATTTGCTTGCTATGCTCGTCCGCATTTTCCGGCGCTTTACCGATCACTTTCATGGGGCGCATCATATTTTCGAAATAGCCGTGTTTGTTCATTAATTCAAACGCTTTGGCCTTGTATTTTTCTTTTTTCGTAAAATGATAAGCTGTTTGAAGCATCGCAACAATGTTGGAAGAATTTAACTTGCGGTCGCCCACATTGATCGGGAAAGCATTCACATACTCAGGGTTCCATTTGCCCCACATGGTTGGCTTTCCGTCGAAATCGATCAGATAAAAGTCGTTTTTAACAATGTGGGACATCACTGTGTCGATCAGCGCAACGGCGCGCCTTTTCATCGGCGGGTCATCCACCAGCTCGGCCATGGCGCCAAATGCGAAAATATGTCCTATGATTTCATCGCTGCTGGTGGTGGATTTCCAGTCCCATTCTTTTTCGGTCGAATGCTGCCAGCGATCGCTGTCGCTCAGTTCTTTTATGTGTCCGGATCTCTCAAATGAACGTGCTGGAAAGCCGGGAATGCCCGTTACGGAATACAATCTTTCCATCGCATCCAGCGACTCGCGGCAATTTTGCAATGCTTCGGGATCTCTGGTTACTGCGTAGCGGAATATCTCGCCGCCCAGATACATGGAAGTCCAAAGACCGTCATTATCAGAGTCATCCATATATCCAGTTGCAACGTTTCCATGATCCATGTTCACGCGCGAGGCATTAAATCCATTTCTGATATGCCGCTGTCTCACCTGTTTTTCAAAGATCATTGCCTTTTCTTCCAGCGACATGGTTTGGAAAATAATTTGTCCTAAACCTTTGTTTGTCAGCAGTAAAACAGAATTGTTCGGTCCTTCCGCAATGTCGGTAATTTTGTTGCCCGGCAGCCAGCGTTCACCATAGTAATAATCAAATTTACCATCAGCTCTAAGCGCGAACGCACCTTCGTCAGAACCAAACCAGATGCGGTTATTAACCTCCTTTATAACAGCTATTTTATTAACAGGCAGTTTTTTATAAATGTCTCCGGTTTGTTTTTTTGAGTTTATATCAAAAAGCAAATAACCCTCAGCGGTTCCGATTACAATGTTCTTGCCTTTATTGGCCAAATCAAAAGCTGTGAAACTGCTTCCCGAAAATGCTTTTGTCAACGCATTACCGCCAGCTGCGAGATTGTACAAAGATTTGCTCCCCAGAATCCAGAACTGGTTTGCTGTACTTTGAAAAACAATGTCCAGCACTTCATCATCCGGCAAACTGCCGCTCCAAATGCTTTTTGAATCATTAATCAGTTGCAGCGATTTTCCATCGGAAATGAGGAAAGAGAGGTCATTGCCACCAGCAAAAATGCTGGCTTTGGGTAATGTATGTTTTGAAAGGAGTGTTCCGGCCCAGGCGTTGCTCAGGACAAATGAGTCGGTCAGATATACGAGCTGGTTTTGATGAGTCGCTATCGCGGCGATCTTTTTGTCCTTCATAAACCGGTAAGCATTATCTGCGCGGATGTTACCCGGATATAAAAAACGGCCGTTTTCGGGATGTAATAAGCCCTCTTTCCCCAGAATTTGCACATTTTCATTCCGGTCCGCAGCAACTTGTTGCATGTCCGTTCCTGCATTTGCGTAGAACTTAATGCTATAATCCTGTTTGAACGGCTTATCCTGATGGACGGTTTGGGCAACATTTTGGGTGACGGATAAAATTCCGGCGATCAAAAGGAGTGAAAAGAGTGGGATAGAAGCAGGTTTAAACATTAGATGGCGGTTGGTTTCTATAACAGTTTAGGATCTACAATTACATATCTAATTGACTTTTTGCCCTTTTCAGGATGATATGAATAGGTCATATGCAAAAGCCCGTCGGCGGTCTGGATGAGGGACGGGTAAGAGTAACCACCTTTTTTTGAGTTATCATTTTCAATCAAGGTCCTTTTCCAGGTTTTGCCTTCATCTGGCGAGATTCTGAGGCTCAGTTCATAACGCCCGTCATCAATGTCATTGCCCAGAAAAGCCCATTTGCCATCATTTAAAACCAGGAATTCCACGCTCGCCGTGTTTGGGATATCGGTTTTGCGCGTTGCTGTCCAGCTTTCACCGTTGTCCGCAGATTCGCTGTAATGCACGCGTGCAGGCGGGTCGCCGCTGTCGCGCATGAAAGCAACCAGGTTACCATTCTTTTTCTGTCCAAGCGCAGGCTGGATCGGGCCGCGTCCTACAATGGGCAGGCCGGGACGCCAGGTTGCGCCGTGATCTTCTGAAATGGCGGTCATGGAGAGATTGTAACCGTCGGAATAAAGAGGCAGTATGATCCTTCCGTTTTCCATAATCAATGGTTTTATCCTGGTCATCCAGCCAATGCTGCGTTTAACGGGGTCTTTTGCAGCCTCCATGATCATGCCGTCGTAACGGGGTGCGTATCCTGCCCAGCCCGCATGATTTTCAGGTAAATTCTTGAATTTTTTCTCAATTTCCGAGGCAAATTTATCATCCGGTTTTAGCAGAATATTATCCTGCCAGGTCCAGTTCGGCGCGCCGTCACCGTTGTAATCCGTTGTCGTTCTGGTTCTTAAAATGGATTGTTCCCAAAGATTCGCCTGCACCGCAATCCAGACTAAAAACAGCTTTCCCTGCGCATTAAGGAATAAAACCGGGTTACAATCGGGGATGTGCGGTGTGTCGGCCATGAGGAATGGCTCACTCCAATTTTTTGCGCCTTTTTTTAGTCTTGAACCCATAACCTGTACGTCATCCGCCGTGCGTTCACCGCTTCCCTGAAACCATGCAACGAGAAAGTCGCCGTTTGGCAAACTCACAATGCTGCTTCCGTGAACATGCTTTTCCTGTTGCGGGAAAATGAGCATATGTTGCTTGATAGCGCTGTTTTGGGCAAAAACGGCTGTTATGGAAGCACACCAGAACAAAGCCGATAAGAATATTTTCATGCTGAATTATTTGATCATGTTCATATAGCGGCCCATCCAATAGGGCAGCAGCCAAAAAACGGGCTCACGTTCCACTTGCGGATTTCCGCCGGCCAGCGTCCAGGGATTTTTATCCCATCGCACCGTCATGCGCAAACTTGCAGGCTGCAATGCATTCACCTGCTGATCTTCCAAAACGGGCGTTCTTACGATTTTGAGATCTTCCCTTTTGCTATGGTCAATCGGCCAGTCGATCAGATCGAGCGGCGTGTCAACCAGGAAATCTACTGAGTTGTCCAGTTCCGCTTTTTCCCCTGACGAATAACAATATATGAAGTTAATGAGCGGGTTATGGTCTGCTTTTCGTTTTTCAAACCATTTGTTTAAATGCTCCTTATAAAATTTCAAACGCTCAGGATCCTGCTCGCACTTCAAGAAAATAGGGTAAAGATAGGCTTGCAAAACCACATCGAAGTAAATAAACCAGGCGGGGTTCTGGTTAGTAACTTCCGCCATGTTTTCAAGATATTTCTCCTCTTTAATAAGCCTCAGATATTCATTTTCGTACTTTTTATTGCCGGTAACATGATGGGCCAGCTTCAAGAATGCCAGCATTTCCATCGAATTCTGGTTCCGGTCGGGAAGCCATTCGGGGTCGCGGTTCAGCTTGTCCGGCGACCACACCGACCAGCGTGTATGCGTGCCGTCAACGTCCACCAGATTCAGGTTATTCTTCATCAAGTGGTCCACAATCCTAGCAATGTGCGCTGCAATGACCTTTTTTTCGTTCGCGTCGGCTACTAACGTGTAGTAAAAATAGTAGCCAAACATATGCCCGCACATTTCATCGCTGCTCGTATCACCTTTCCAAAGCCACTTTCCATCTTTGGAAAGGTGCCAGCGTACTTCCACCGGCTTGAAACGCGGCTCTTTAACGAGTTCATCCGCTTTTTCCCTTTCGGTAAATGTCCGGTTGCCGTCATGCATATTTTTCCAGTCGGACGGTACGATGGTTCTGGCGAAAAAACCGTCTGTATCCGTTACTTCCTGCAATAATTTGAGAAAACCGAATGCTTTCGCGGCTTTAACTTTTGCTTCCGGATCTTTTGTCGCAGCGTATCTAAAACTTTCCATCGCCAGATAATTTCCCGTGTATTCGCCATCATTATCATCGTCCTCGGGCTGCCAGGAAGTTGTATCGCCCGGAATCCATAAATGCGCCTGTCCCGCGATCCACGGCGCACGAATGTGCCTTTTCATTAATACATTATAGAAAAAGTCGTTTTTCTGAGCTAGCGTCATCGTTCTCTTTCGGATTGCGCTCACACCTTTTGGCGTAGCAATCCAGGCCGTTCCTTCCTTGTCGAATGCAATGTGATTCACCTGATCGTCCACTAGCCAGCGCCTTGAAAATCGCAATGAATGGCTGCTATCTGGCTTGAAACGAACAATTCCTGCCTGCGTGCCTACCCACATGGAACTGTCGGGTGCATATCGTACGGCCGTTACGTAAACAGACGGAATGCCATTTTCAGGTTTGAGCTCTTTTTCTTTTTTATCCAAACTACGAATGGTAACGCCGCCGAGCCCGCCAATCCAAAGTTTAGCGCTCGCATCCAGGGCCAGCCCCTTGACATAGCCGCTGATCAGTGCGTCCGTTTTGTAATAATGACGTAAACCCGTTTTCGTCCAATGATACAATCCAACGTCCGTAGCAATCCACAAGCCCTTGTTTTTATCCGAAATAACATCACGAACGGACTTTGAAATGGTGTCATTTTGCTTTTGAAAGCCTTTTCCTTCGTCGAACCAAAAGCCTTTTGGGCCAAGCGCATATAAGCCTTCGCTTGCAGCACAAATGGCGGAAATAGGTCCCAGCGGGCCGCTTGCTTTTTTCATGGCACCGGCTTTAAAGGAATACAATCCGTTCCATGTTCCGAGCCACATAGTGCCATTGTTATCGGATTCTACGGCATAGGCAGGGCCATAGTCGGCGCCAGTAATCATGCTTGTCCATTCCGGGCTGTCCTTCTTTTTCTGGAAAATACCGGCAGCGGTTGCTATCCAGATATTGAGATCCTGGTCGGCTACAATGCTCCGTACCTCATTTTCGGCAGTCCCATTTCCGACTGGAAACGCTTCGTGAAATTCTTGAATAAAAGGTTTGTCTTGATAATTGGCATTTGCGGTTTGCCCGGGCTGCTCTTTTTTACAAGAGACAGCCAGCAAGAAGGAGAGCAGCAAAAAACCGGTTTTAAAGAATCTTTCAGCGTGGCCGTTCATGCGTCCGCGTATTTTACATTTTCCTGAAAGAGGAGGTTGATGAGTTTTTTATATTGCGAAAAATCGGGAATGAGCAAATGTGCGCCTGCTTTTACAAGACGTGGACGTTTGGCCGGATTGTGCCCAAAACGCTGCACTTCATTGCTCGTAATGCCCACCGAAATGCCGCCAGCGCGCCTGCCTTCACGGATCTCGTCCGGCCCGTCGCCAAAAACAGCCAGTTCATTTCCTTGCAGATTGTTGTCGTTAATGATCTTTTCAATGATCATTTTTTTGGAAAACTTGGTGTAATCCTTCAATGCGCCGTAAATCCCACCGTCAAAAAGATGCGCGTAACCGAGCATTTCCGCTTCGTGTTTGACGTCTTCCGCATCCGTTCCGCTGGCCAGATACATGGTTACACCCCGTTCCTTTAATTCATGCAGGAATGCGATAGCGCCTTTCAGGGTGTAATCTTCCTGCCCCAGCTCGCCGGCCGCCAATTTTTCCATCCGCTTATTCACCATTTCCATCAGGCCTTCATTATATAAGGCTTTGTACTGAAATTTGTCCAGCATTTCCTGCTCAGGCACATAACCAAACTCACGAACGAGATTGACTAAACCTTCCATTTGGAAAATAGTCTGAATGCCGGTCGTTTTGTGGATAAATTCTTTAACCTGGCCCAGAACCCTATGAAATGCCTGGGAATCGACCGTATCGTAATGTTTGCCCAGAATGGCCTTCATCATCACCGGCTCCATAATTTCTTCCCAACCCTGGCGGAGCGAGCTGATTGTTCCGTCGTGATCAAAAACGGCGTATCGGATTTGTCCGAGCTTTCCTAAAACGCCCGGTTCGCACAGCTCAAACTCGCTATCCTGTAAAAAAACGGCGCTACGCTCGTTTTCAGCCAGATCGGCATTATATATGAAGTCCGGGTCCTGGCTAACGGCAAGAATTTCCTGCGCATTGGCAGTGCCCGTCGTGTATAACTTTTGAACTGTTACGGCCGCTGCAAAATTGCCGAAAGTGGCTGCTTCAATGGGAGCAAAACCGGCTGCAAGGCAAAGAGTAATGGCGCTAATGGCCGTATCGCCTGCACCAACGGTGTCCAGCTTGCTTTTGAGTTGCAAACCGTGGACTTCCTGGGCGCCCGTTTTATCAAATGCGATTATTCCGCGTTCGCCGCAAGTTACAAACACAGGCTTTTTGTATTTTTCGTAAACCGCGCGGCCATATTTTTTGACTTCGGTGACGGGTACATCTTCGCCCGGATGTATAACTTGACCATTGAGAGAAGCTATTTCGCGGTCGTTGCATTTGAGAAAAGTATTTTCAAAACGGTCATTAAAATGCCTGGAATCCAGCATGACGATTTTGTTGTTATACTTTTCAAAAAGCGCATTGGTTTGCGCTATAAAGGATTCATTATTAATGCTGCCGGTAACTTGCTGGTTAAAAATCAGTGCATCCGAATCCTGTAAAGCCTGCTCAATTGCAGCCAGCAGCTTTTGATCCGTTTCATTACTGCGTTCATTATATACACCAAAATCGATGCGCGGCTCTTCCTGCCCGTCTACCAGTCTTTTGAGATAACTATATGTATTGAAATCTTCTTTTTGAACAAAAAGCGCCTTCGTATCTGCGCCCAGATTTTCCAGCTGTGACCGCAATTCCCTTCCCTGCATGTCATCGCCGATGGTGCCAATGACCTGGATTTGGGCTGGATTCAATGCAGATAAATTGGCCACAACATTGGCCGCACCGCCCGGCGTATAGTAATGTCTGGCAACTGCCTGGGCTTGCAGGCCGGTTTCAATGGAAACTTCCGATCCGCGCTCATCCATAATCCAGTAAGAATCAAGGCAGAAGTCGCCGTAGACAGCGATTTTGGCTGTGGATATTTTTTCAATGATATGTTGAATACGGCTTTGTTCCATGGAAATTGATGCTAATTGGATTCAGGATTTGGAAATGGGTTGCGGGTTGCTTTGTGGAATATATACTACTTATCCCAAATCGCAGGCTATCTGCGTTCCCGGCATTTTGCCGAAATGTTATAAAATTGTTAACTACGGTCGCTGACTACTATTTCAAAAATTCTGGTTTTGATAGTAAATTCTGCTAAGAAAACACTGATAATGAGTGTATATAACAAATCTGATCCGCTTGGTTATCTAAATATTAATAAAACATGATTGCGCAAAATGAAGATAAGTTTACGCATTTTGCGATTTAAATTAGAAAATCTAAGCGTAGATTTATCAAAGAATTACGAATAAGCCACTCAACATAAAACTTTACCGACCCGAAGAAAAGCAAAATTTGCAATTGCTTTGGTAATGTTTTAACCAATGACATTTTAAATAATAACCTGACTGTCAATTTTATATCCATTTCTGGACGATATAATTTTAACATTACGTAATTAATATTACGATACCAAGAAATAAAGTTGCGAAAACAATATTTCTTCTGAGCGAATGCACGTGTTAACCCTTTTTCATATTTGATAAACATTTACAACCGTGGCCTATCCCGACGAAAACACCCTTAGAAAAGTAACGCAAGGCGACGAACAGGCTTTTGCTGAACTCTACAATTATTATAAAGCTCCTGCTTTGCGGTTCACCACATCTCTATTGAAAGATGAAGAAGAGGCGGAAAATATGGTTCAGGATGTTTTTATTAAGATTTGGGTCAAAAGAGATCATATCAAGCCCGATTATAATTTTAATTCCTACCTGTTCACCTGCCTGCGGAACATGGCATTTGACCATTTCAAAAAAATTGAAAAAAGCGAGCTGCTTCGGAAAAATTATATGGAAGCCATCCGATCGGCGGAGGATGACGAAAGAGAGGAAAGTGAAAGAAGGATCGGCCTGGTTATAGCGGCGGTTGACTCACTTTCTGTGAAGCGGAAACAGATTTTAAAACTGAATATTGAAGAAGGGAAATCTTACCAGGAGATCGCCGAGTTTCTGAGGATCTCTAAAAATACTGTGAAGAACCAACTGGTTAAGGCCAAGCAAATCCTGAGAGAGAAAGTTGATTTTGCTACGGCTTTTTGAATTTTGCTTAATAAGGACGTTAAAAAAGCAGAAGCGTCGAGCTCCTGCTTTTTTCTATTTCAGATCGCCCAGTTTGGTGAGATCCAGATCTTTTAATGCGTCTTTGAGTTGATCAACCGTAATGTGATCGCCCTGCACATTGACCACGAAGCGATCTCCTACCAGCACATTCAACTCGCCGGATTTGCCTTCGTTATCGTATTTTTCAAAAGCTTTATAACCGTCAATTTTGGTCGTTTTTTCGTAGCCAGTTGTTGTCTCCTTATCAATTTCTGCCATCGACCAGCCTGCCAGCGCCATGGTTGAAACGCCTGCAATGCCTCCGGTGTCAACGATCTCAATGTCCAGATTTTCGTCGCCGTCGCCTTTATATTTCGCATGAGCGGTAGAAACGGTGAATCCCATTGCGCCGGATTTTTCACCTGTGGCTTCCGTGCGGGACATGCCACCAATTTTCTCCGGCATTAAATCTTTTAGCTTCCGAAAGTCAATCGGGTCAACAGCTTCGCGGCTGCCCATTTCTTTGGCTTTATCGGCAAAAGCCTGCAATGCATCTACGGCGGATTTTTCTACCTCTTTTTCATCCACTTCCTGCTCTTCCTGCTTCTTACCGCAACTGCTCAGAAGCATTGCAGATGCAAGAACAAATGAGAGAATAAACGATGTTTTCATATTCCTGGGTTTATATTTCTTTCAATCAGAACTCAATTTAATCAAAAAATAAACCCATGAAACGCTGGCAATACGCAAGCGGGAAAGATAATATTATCCGGCCAGCTGATGTGATGGCTTTCTTGATTGGTAAATAAAATAAATGCCCAGCAACACCGCTGGAATGCTCAGGATCTGGCCCATATTCAGGGCATAGTTTGCTTCGAATGCTTCCTGATTTTCTTTCAGGAACTCATACATGAAACGCAAAGTGAAGACCCAAACGAAGAAAACACCAACCATTAAACCACGCGGCGTGGCTGCCTTGTATTTATTCCATATCCACAAGAGAATAAAGAAAAGTATAAAACAGGAAATGGATTCGTAAAGCTGCGCAGCGTGGCGCGGAATCTGGCGGAATTCGGTGTTTTGCACAAAAATAAAACTCCACGGCACATCGGTTGGCTTACCGACGATCTCGGAATTCATCAGATTACCAAACCGGATGAACGCGCCTGCCAGGGCAATGACAATAACCATTCTGTCGGCAACCCATAAGAATGTTTGTCCGGAAGACCTTCTGGATCGCGAATAAAGTAAGAGACCTGTAATGATCCCGATAATCGCTCCATGACTCGCCAGACCTGCATAAGGAGGAAGAATTACTTCCAGGGGATTTTTGAAAAGAACTTCGGGTTCATAAAAAAGGAAGTGGCCAACGCGTGCTCCAATGACGGTGGACAGCACCATATATAATGTAAGCGAATCGATATCTTCCAGGGATTTGCCTTCTTTCTTGAAGATATGGATCATTATTTGTTGTCCTACTAAAAAACCGGCGGCGAAAAGGAGGCCATACCAGCGGACAGGGAACGGGCCAAAGTCACCGATTTGCGGAATAGTGAAAATTTCAGGACTGACATTCCATATTATATACGAAATCATGCTTTTATGATGTTAATTGCCAAATATACTACTTTGACACAAGAAGCGAAATGAAATTTTTACTCATCGGGCTGGTTCGGATTTACCAGGGCGTGCTGTCTCCTTACCTGCCAAATTCTTGTCGTTATACGCCCACTTGTTCGCAGTATATGATTGAGGCGATCCAGAAGCACGGGGTTGTAAAAGGCACCTGGCTGGGCTTAAAACGGTTTTCCCGATGTCATCCCTGGGGTGGTCACGGGCACGATCCTGTTCCTTAACCGATCGCCACTTTCCGAAGGATCGAATCAATGATAGCCGTAGTCCGAACGCCGTCTGCTTCTGCTTCGTAGTTGAGTAAAATCCGGTGGTTCATAATGTCCGGGGCGAGTTCTTTAATGTCTTCGGGCAACACATAATCCCTACCTTCCAGATAAGCGAGTGCTTTTGCGGCCCTGTTCAGGTAAATGGTTGCACGGGGAGAAACACCAAACTGAATGTAGCGCGCTTCATCGCGAAGCCCGTATTCCAAGGGCCGGCGCGTGGCGAAGACCAGCTCGATAATGTACTTTTCCAGCGTTTCCGAAATGTTCACTTTGTTTACATTGTCGCGGATCGCAAAAATGTCTTCCTTATTCAGGATCGGTTTGATCTGATAGTCATAATTGATGTCCGACATGCGGCGCATAACCTCCAATTCCTTGTCTTTTTCCAGATAATCGACGTAGACTTTCATCATAAAACGGTCGATCTGCGCTTCGGGAAGCGGATAAGTTCCTTCTTGCTCCACCGGGTTCTGGGTCGCCAGCACGACAAATGGCCGGTCGAGCAAATAAGTTTCGTCCCCGATCGTCACTTGTTTTTCCTGCATCGCTTCCAGCAAAGCCGACTGCACCTTGGCAGGGGAGCGGTTTACCTCGTCGGCGAGGATAATGTTCGAGAAAATTGGTCCTTTTTTAACCTCATAATCCCCGATTTTGGGCTTATAGATCATGGTTCCGATCAAATCGGCAGGCAGAAGGTCGGGTGTAAACTGGATTCTCTTGAAATCAAGGTGCAGCACTTTCGCCATGACATTGATCGTCAGCGTTTTGGCCAGACCGGGAACTCCCTCGAGCAGAATGTGGCCTCCTGTGAAAAGGCCGATAAGCAGTCTGTTCAGCAGTTTATCCTGCCCTACAACCACCTTGCCCATCTCATTCAGCACATCCTTTATTTTCTCTATATACATTGAAGATTAGTCTAATGTTACTTCCAGATCGCCCTTACGAAGCGATCTTTTCCGTGAATGTCTCTTAGGATCTCCACGTTTTTGTAATTTCTTTCCTCGAAAACCTGCTTGGTTCCTGCTCCGAAATGCTCGTTGATTTCTACGTAGCACTTTCCATCGGGTTTTAAATGATGTATGCCAAAATCGGCAATGGCCTTGTAAAACAGCAGCGGGTCGCTGTCTTCTACAAATAATGCTTCGTGTGGTTCAAAACGCAGGACATTCGGCCGCATATGCTCTTGTTCTGAATAAGTTACATAGGGCGGGTTGCTCACAAGGCAATCAAACTGGATTATGTTTCCGGGCAAAGGGAAGGTCACATTCAGCATGTCCTGTTTGGCAAAGGTCACGTCTGCAATGAGCTGGCGCGCATTTTCCCGCGCAACTTCAAGTGCCTCATCGGACACGTCCCATGCATGTACGGACACGTGGGGCAGAAAGCGTGCGAGCACAATGGCAATGCAGCCGCTACCCGTTCCGATGTCCAGAATGCTGATATTTTTGTCAGGTTCGGCGTAATCTCGGGTGACCATTCTTACCAGTTCTTCCGTTTCAGGACGCGGGATCAAAACCGACGATGAAACACGGAATTCAAGTCCGCAAAATTCTGTCGATCCGATGATATGCTGAACGGGTTCGTTGTCATTCAACCGACGGATAATGGTGTTCCAGTCTGGCTGGGCAGTGTTTTCCGGAACCGGTCTGTCTACGAGTACGTCAATATTGCGAAGTCTCATATAATGCTCAAGCAACATAAAAGCGATTGCCTGGGCTTCTTTTTCGGGATATACGGTAATGCCTTTTAAGATATATTGATATAACTGACGTGCCGAAGTCATTTGATGTGTTTTTTATTCCAATGTCGGAAAGTTAGCAAATAATAGGAACTCACGAAAGTTGACTTTAAAAGGAGGTTCGTATTTTTGCCCGATGGAGGCAGATATTCAATGGATGAGACGGGCTTTGCAACTTGCCGCCAACGGCCTGGGAAATGTGAGCCCTAACCCGATGGTGGGTTGTGTGATCGTTCATGAAGGCAGCATTATCGGAGAAGGATGGCACCGGCAGTATGGAGGTCCGCACGCAGAAGTCTGGGCGATTCACGATGCGGAATCGAAGGGAAATGCGCATTTACTGCCCGAAGCTACCGCCTATGTCACACTGGAACCCTGCTCACATACGGGTAAAACGCCTCCCTGCGCCGATCTGATCGTCAGTAAAAAGCTGAAAAAAGTCATTATCTGTAACAGTGATCCCAACCCGTTGGTGTCCGGAAGAGGCATTGCGCGCATGATCGATGCAGGCATTGAAGTTAAAATTGGTTTGCTGCCTTCGGAAGGATTGGCGCTTAACAAGCGTTTTTTTACTGCCATGGAGCAAAAAAGGCCTTATGTGATCCTCAAATGGGCTGAAACTGCCGATGGGTTTTTGGCCCATGAAAGAGGCGAAGCATTGCGCATCAGCGGAATGCTTTCCAATATGCGCGTACATCAATGGCGGACTGAGGAAGACGCAATTTTAGTGGGTTATAAAACAGCATTGATGGATAATCCCCGTCTCAATGTTCGAAACTGGGAAGGCCGTGACCCCGTTCGGGTGGTTTTGGACAGGCATTTACAGCTCCCGGCAACATTGAATTTATTTAACAAAATACAGCCGACCATTGTTGTTAATTATCTGCAAGAAAGCAGTTTGCCTGACTTTCCGGAGCGCTATTCCGGAACATCGGACATGGCGTATCTGCAAGTAAACCCCGGCGCTGACGAAATAGAGCAGATGTTGATAGGATTGTTAGCAAGAAAAATACAGTCTGTTTTCGTAGAAGGCGGTGCTGCGGTGATCCATGCGTTTTTACAAACCGGATTATGGGACGAAATCCGCCGCTGCCAGGGCCCGGTAGTGATTGGAAATGGCGTAAAAGCGCCCACAACGACCGGCATTTTGCGGTCTTCTGAAAAAGTCGAAAAGGATCTCTGGACTTATTATTCCCGCGTTTAAACGCTCCACAAATTTTCTTCCTGCGTCCAGATCTCCCAGGCTTTTTCTGCCTGTAATTCCAGCATTTTTAAACCATTCTGAACAGCAGCGCCTTTTTCAATTCCATGTTTCAAAAACAATGTTTCGGCAGGATTGTAAACAAGGTCGTACAGATAATGCTTTTTGGTTACAAACTGGTAAGGAAGGTTGGGGCACTCTTCAACTTTCGGGAACATGCCAAGTGGAGTTGTGTTAATGATCAGCAGATACGAATTCATGACTTCTTCCGTCAATTCTTCATACATCATGGAATCGTCACTTTGCTGCCGCGAAACCAGCTTGTAATCCATATGCATGTCTTGCAAAGCCACCTGAACCGCTTTGGCCGCTCCGCCGTTTCCCAAAACCAATGCACTGAAATTGCTGCATTTCTCGCCGCGCTTGTCCATCCACTCCTCTAATGACTGGCGAAACCCGTAATAGTCTGTATTGAAGCCCTTTGTGCTGCCGTCGGCGTATATTTTAATGGTGTTAACCGCTCCGATCCGCTCCGCAGAAGCGTCGTCCAGGTCGTCCAGATAGGATATTACTTCTGTTTTGTAAGGGATGGTGACATTCAGGCCTTTCAGGTCGGTTTTCTTTTTTAGCAAAGCGGGAAGGCCTTCCAATGAGCTCATTTCAAAGAGTTCGTAGCTGCTTTCGCGGATCTTTTCGCGAATAAATTTATCCGTAAAATATCGTTTGGAAAAAGAATGTGTCAGCGGAAATCCGATCAGGCCGTATAAGTTCATAATCCTGTGCGCGCTGGTGCAACGCGAAAAAATGTGAGACAAGCCGCGAAGTTAACCCTGTGCACAGGCATTTACAAAAATTAATATTGCTGATAAAATGACAGTTACGTATTAATTTGTAAATCATTTATAATTGAAGTAGAATTACCTGTTTTATCTTTGAATCTAATTGTATGGAATGGAAGAAACTTTACCACACACTTTCGTTTTTAGCCCTAACCTCTTTATCAGTTACCGCACAAAACGGAAAGGATTATAAAGTCCTTTTACAAAGCGGCTCGTTTACGCCTGAAAAGAACATTACCGCGAGCAAACAAGGCGCAAATCTAAGGACCGCAGCCGATGGTTCCAGGACATTTGTTGTCATTCAATTCGAATCAATTCCTAATGCTGCGGAGCGGGAACAGCTGAAGCAGGAGGGCATCGAGTTGCTGGATTATATTCCCAATAATGCTTACACGGCGACACTCACCAGCAACACAGACAAAAGCACGCTCGCAAGAATGCACGGCCGGGCCATTTTCGAACTGACGCCGGAGCAGAAAATGCAGCCGGCGCTTGCCAAAGGGCAACTTCCTGTTCATGCGGTGAAAATGCCGGGGACGGTGGACGTATGGATTAATTATCCACGATCCATCAGTTTTCAGGAGGTTAGCAACCAATTGAAGGCCAAAGACTTTGAAATTGTTTCGGATCAATATAAAGATTATCAGGTCATTGCATTGCGCATTCGGGATAACAGGGTCAGGGAACTGGCGGGGCAGCCATTTATCCAATATGTACAAGCCGCGCCTCCTGGCGACAAGCCTTTCAACAACCGGAGCCTGGTTAACGGGCGCGCCAATCTGCTGCATTCAACATTACCGAATGGTCGGAAACTGACTGGAAAAGGCGTTGTGGTAGGCCATGGTGATGATTCCAATCCATTATTACACATTGATTTCAACAACCGGATCATCAACCGCGCTGCCATTGAAGCCGGCCAGCATGGCGTGCATACGATGGGGACATTGGCCGGAGGGGGCATTATGAATGAGCTTTACGCAGGTTATGCGCCAAAAGCGACCATTGTGTCACAAAGCTTTTCGAACATCATCGCATACTCTCCCGAATATGTGAATGATTTTGCAATGGTCGTGACCAATAATTCGTACGGCAGCGAGATCAATAATTGTGAAACTTACGGGATTTACGATCTCTATTCACGCATTCTGGACGAACAGGCTTTTCAATTACCAAACCTCGAACACGTTTTTTCGGCTGGTAACAGCGGCGGCGGCACTTGTTCTCCGTATCCGCCGGGCTTTGGGAATGTGATCAGCGGTTATCAGACTGCCAAGAATGTGATCAGTGTCGGAAATACTTTTGATACGGGATTGCTTGCTGCCAATTCCAGCGTAGGACCGGTGCGCGACGGCCGCATTAAGCCGGAAATAGTGGCATTAGGCTCCTCGGTACGATCTACAATCCCTACCAACCTTTATACAAACGGCAGCGGAACCAGCATGTCGAGCCCGGCAGTTGCGGGTGGGCTGGCTTTGCTTTATGAGCGTTTTCGTCAGGTTAACGGAGGTGCCAATCCAAAGAACGCATTGATGAAAGCGCTGATCATCAATGGTGCAACGGACAAAGGAAATGAAGGGCCGGATTACAAATACGGCTTCGGGTGGATGGACCTTTCGCGATCGCTTAAAATGCTGGATGATAAAAATTACGTCAGCGGCGCGGTAGGGCATCAGCAGACATTGACACACGGCATTCAGGTTCCGGCGGGAACGGCGCAATTAAAAGTAATGCTATATTATAATGATCCGGCAGCAGCCGTACTTTCCACACAAAATCTGGTGAATGACCTGGATCTGAAAGTGATCAATCCATCTAATAACGCTATCCTGCCAAGACTGCTGGATCCTACACCTTCCAAAGTGAATGCTGTGGCGGTTACAGGCGAAGATCATATTAATAATGTAGAGCAGGTTACGATCAATAATCCGTCGGCGGGAGCCTACATGATTTCTGTAAAAGGCCATGCAGTTCCACAGAATCCTACACAGGAATATTTTGTTGTTTACGATTTTGTCCCGGCCGAGACCGCCATCACTTACCCGATCGGTAACGAGCGATTGAAAGATGGAGACGGCATTATCGTTAGCTGGAATGCCGCAACGGACGCGCAGAGAACTTATACCGTTCAGTATTCGCTAAATGATGGAGGTTCCTGGACAAACATCGCAGTGAATCTTGCTGCTGCTGTAAGGCAAACAACCTGGACGATCCCGGTCGGAACGACTTCGAATAAGGCAAAAGTGAAGATCATTCAAACGAAGAATAATAATGTGATCGGGGAGCGTGTCAGTGAAGCATTTACAGTTGTGGGCGTCCCGACTGTAACATTATCGAGCCTGCAATGTGAAGGATATATTTCCCTCGACTGGACTGCGGTTACCGGAGCAACGGATTACGAAGTAATGTTGCTCAAAGGCGACGAAATGGTCGCGGTGGATTCTACTACGCAGAATAAATACGTTTTTAGCGGAATGTTGAAGGATTCCACTTATTCCATGTCCGTTCGGGCACGCATCAATGGTCGTCCGGGAAGGAGGGCGCTGGCGATTTCGAGGCGACCGGACAACGGCACGTGTGCAGGAACGATCTCAGATAATGATCTGAAAATAGAATCCATTGTGACGCCGGTTGGTTCGGGCAGGAAAAACACATCTTCCGAGCTGGGTAATGCTGTTTTTGTTAAAATAAGGATTAAAAACCTGGACGATGTGGATTTTAATGGTTCTGTGGAGGTGGGTTACATCCTGGACGGGCAGTCGATTGCGCCGCAAACAATCACACCATTCATTGAAAAGGGCAAAACATATGACCATACATTCAACATAGGAGCCAATATGAGCCAGGTGCGGGATTATCATTTGCAGGTGTTTATTCATGGACAATCGGATCTGGTTTCTGCCAATGACACGCTCACCAGAGTTTTCAGGCAGTTGCCCAATGATCAGATCGCGCTGCCGTTTTTGGACGACATGGAAAGCCTGCCTGCGCAAACCTGGGTAAAGAATCAAACCGGACTCACCGGCGACGGTCGGTATGATTTCAGCGCTTCAACCACCGCCGGACGATTGCGGACATTTTTGAATACAGGCATGGCTGCGTCCGGGCAAAGGGCGCTGACGCTGGATGCCAACCGCTTTTTCACAGCAGGCAACATTAGCTATCTCGAAGGAACATTCAATTTGGCCAGTTACGACGTGCAGGATGTGGACGTCCGGCTTAATTTTAAATATAAAAACCACGGGCAAAAGACCAATGCGAACAACCGCGTATGGATCCGTGGCAAGGACAGCGATCCGTGGATTGAAGCTTATGACCTTTTTGCCAATCAAAATTCCCCTCAGGAAGGCTACAAAATGCCTCAGGGCATTGAGGTGAGCAATTTGCTGGCAACGAATAACCAAAATTTTTCGTCCAGCTTCCAGGTGCGCTGGGGACAATGGGGAAAGATCATAGCAGCCGATGACAAGAATGGCGCAGGCTATTCTTTCGATGATATCATGCTTTATGTTGTTACGGACGATATTCAATTGCTAAGTGTTGTGCAGCCGGCTGCCGAAAATTGCGGGTTAGGCAGTGCAGAAACGGTCATTGCGCAGGTCCGCAACAGCTCGGCACGGACCATTACCAACATTCCGGTTTATCTGCAACTGAATGATGGTTCGATGATTACGGACACCATAGCGTCGCTGGCGAAGCGGACGACGGTGAATTATACATTCAAAGACAAGGCGGATCTGTCTGCCTATGGCTGGCACAAGATCAAGATTTGGGTAGGTTTGGACACGGATAGTTACCGGTTGAATGACACGGTGAATGTTCAGATTCATAATGCGCCGGTAATCAGTTCGTATCCGTATCTCGAAAATTTTGAAAGCAATGACGGACATTGGTATACAAAAGGAACAAACAGCTCCTGGCAGCACGGAAAGCCCGTTTCTACACAAATAAAAACGGCGCCGAGTGGAACAAACATCTGGAAAACCAATCTTGCAGGCACCAATAATGACCGCGAAGAATCCTATTTGCTTTCCCCTTGCTTCAATGTTACGGGGCTTGCCGCGCCTACATTGAGTTTCAGCGTGGCCCTGGACATGGAGGTTTGCGATCCGTTGCCCTGCGACATTGCTTACCTGGAATATTCTGGCAATGGAGGCGCCTGGACAAGGTTAGGGGCACAAGGGCAGGGCACAAATTGGTACAACAAAACTTACTCGGGCAAAGGGTCGTGGAGCATTCAGAATTTTGTGCGATGGCACGTGGCTACGATTCCATTGCCAACCGGTTTCGCAAGTTTGAAAATACGTTTCGTTTTCAGCGCCGATAATTTCAATAACCGGGAGGGAATTGCTTTGGACGACATTCATATTTACGATCAGGCCAACGGCATTTATGATGAAACCGGCACAGGTCCGGCCGTTTCTCAAAGCGTTCCGGCATCAAACAATTGGGTGCATTTTTTGAAAAATAATAAACTGGTTGCTTCTGTAAATACAAGGGGACAAAACCTGGGTAACACGGAAGTGCAGGCATATGTGAACACAACCGGCGTCAGAAACACGAACAAAAACTACTATCTCGACCGGAATTTCACCATTAAGCCACAAAATGCGAATCTCCCGGATTCGGCCATTGTGCGGCTTTATTTCCTGGAAAGTGAGACGCTGGCATTGGTCAATGCGACCGGATGTAATAATTGTGATAAACCTTCGAGTGCTTATGAACTGGGCGTTTCCAAATATAAAAATGCGGATCTGTCGAAAGAAGACGGCAACATTGAAAACAGCTCGAATGGCGCCTGGGCCTTTTATCCAACCGAGCTGGTGAAAAAAGTGCCTTATGATAAAGGTTATTATGCTGAATTAAAAGTTAAACACTTCTCGGAATTCTGGCTGGCGAAAAACTTCGTCGGTTCCGGCGATGCATTGCCGGTTTCGCTGATCCGTTTTTCGGCTAAAAAGAAGAATGCAGATAATGACAGATCCGTTTTACTGGAATGGCAAACCACTTCGGAGGAGGACTTTAATCATTTCGACATTGAAGTAGCAGCTGGAAATGATGCCTTTCGTCAGAATCAGTTTGTGAAATTGGGTGAAATGGCCTCCCGAGGCGGACTGAATGTTACGCGGGATTATACATTTACAGACCAGAGTTCAAGCCAAACGGGTGTGCTTTATTATCGCCTGAAAATGATCGATACGGATAACAGTTACCAGTATTCGAGCGTAAAACCGGTGTTTTTTGATGAAAAACCTTCCTGGCAGGTTTACCCGAATCCTTCCACGGGCATGTTTTATGTGACTTATCAGGCTAATACGGGTGACGAAGTGACCGTTAATGTATATGACAATGGTGGCCGGATGTATCACAGCTCAAAATCGGCTGCAACAGGTTTTGTCCAAAAGCACAAGCTGGACTTAACGGGTTGGGAGTATGCCTCCGGGACTTACCTGCTGGAAGTGGTGAGCGGAAAGGAAAAGCAGGTGTTTCACGTTTTAAAGAATTAAAGCCATAAAATTTGCGCAATTTGCAGCATAATGACCCAATGCCGCGAATACAGCAATAGTGCCAAAAGTGTTTTCTCAATGATTGCCATGCGTAAAATATTACTGATAGTTTGTCTCTTAACTTGTTCCCACGTTTATTCCCAGACAGGAAGCCGGCTTCCCAAAACATTAATTCTTGATACAGACATTGGCCCGGATTATGATGACGTGGGCGCAATGGCCGTCATGCACGCATTGGCTGACAAGGGCGAAGTAAGGCCGCTGGCTGTGATTGCTTCCAATAAAAATGAATTGGTTGTCCCAACCATTGACATCCTGAATACTTACTTCGGACGCCCCGAACTCCCAACGGGAGCGCCCAAGGGCTTGGCGGCCCCAACCTACGGCGCCACGCAGAAATGGCCTGAAATGCTGATTGAGAAATATCCGCATAAGATCAAAAAATCGGCTGAGGCAGAGGATGCGGTAACGGTTTATCGTAAAATTTTAGCTAAACAACCCGACCAAAGCGTCACAATTGTAACCGTCGGTTTTTTGACAAACCTGGCCAATTTGCTGGATTCCAAGCCGGATGAACATTCCCAGTTATCGGGCTTGAACCTGGTGAGAAAAAAGGTGAGCGGACTGGTGAGCATGGCAGGCAGATTTCCGGCCGGACGTGAATATAATGTTTACGTTGATTCCCTGGCCTCGCAAAAAGTGTTTACGGAATGGCCTACGGAGATTATTTTCAGTGGTTTTGAGATCGGGCAGGAGATTCGCACGGGTGTGAATGTGATTGGAAACGAGCGATTGAAAAGCCCGGTGAAGGATGCTTATCAATTGGCCATGTCCAAAAGTCAGGGGGACGCCAATGGTCGCCAAAGCTGGGATCAGACTGCGGTGCTTGTAGGCGTTCGTGGTGTGCAGCCTTATTTTGGATTGAAACGCGGAAAGATCATTATCAAGGACGGGAACAACACCTGGCAGGACGACGCCATGGGCCCGCACGCTTATCTCACACCAAACATGCCAACGCCGCAGCTTACTGCCTTGATCGAAGGCTTAATGATGTGGGAGGGCAAAAAATAGGTCTGGTTATTTACAGTTTGATAAAGATCTTCTTCCTGTACAAAATGTAAGCGGGAATGAAATTGATGCAAACAAAGAGCAATGCGTATAACAAACTAGCCAGCTGCGGATTAAAACCCATGTTGATAAATGCATGGACAGCATGGCTATTGAGCGTTTGCCCATTGATTTTATACAAATAAAAAAACAGGGCGAAAATATCCGCGAGCACATAAATCGTAATCGCGTTCGCACCAAAAATGATTCCCGGCGACGTTCCCCTGGTTCTTCCTGAAATGTCAATCAAAAAGTAAAGAACGCCGAGGAGCATGGCGGCAAAGCCGGATGTTACCAATACAAACGAACTTGTCCACAAATTTTCGTTGGTAGGAAAGGTCAGGTTCCAGAAATAGCCTGCCGCGCACCCGAAAAAGCCGGTTGCCATCAGATAATTGGCCTTTTCATTGGGCGTCATGTTGCCCAGCAGTAATCTGCCTGCCAGCATGCCCGTAATGCCTGTCACGAAGGATGGAAATGTGCTTAATATCCCCTCCGGGTCCCAATTTCCCTGCCACATTTTGCCTGGCAAATATTGCTGATCCACCCATGCCGCCAGATTGTTGCCTGGTTCCAGCATGACTTTTTCCGTTCCCGGCGTCGGGATCAATGTCATGGCCAGCCAGTAAAAAACCAATATTCCAAAGCCGATCCAGGCTTGCTGTTTCCAGGTTGTGTTGAGGAACAAAATCGCGCAAAAGAGGAAAACGATGGCGATCCGGGGCAATGTGCCGGTGTACCGCAGGTCGGAAAAGTCGAAATGGGGAAGCATGTTCAAAAACATTCCTACCGCAAATATCTTCAATGAACGGAAGATGATTTTCTGATACAGCGGCATTTTAGGATCGCCGCGTTCGAGTCTTTTGGAGTAGGCAAATGCAATAGAGACGCCAACAATGAACAGGAAAACGGGTGCGATGAGGTCGGTGAATGTCAGCCCGTTCCATTTGGAATGTCGCAATGTAGGAAACACGTATTCTTCGCTGCCGGGAAAGTTGACCATGATCATGGCGGCAATGGTAAAGCCACGCATTGCGTCCAGGGAAAGCAGCCTTGTAAATGTTCCTGTTTCGTTTTTCATCCTTGCCCGTTTAGGGGATAAGTACGCGCTGGTGCGCCGGAAAGGCTATTGATGAAAGAAATACTAGTATATTTCCCCAACTTATCAGTAATATTATTGCTGTAAGTTTTGCGACCCGCATAATCACCTTTGAATTCTAAAATTTTTGCATTTCTGACCCTATGAAGAGAATATTCCTTTATCAGCTTGTAATCGTTTGTTTTTTTGTTTTGGCCGGCTGTTCGCGCAGTGGCGATGTCACCAAAGATCAGGCACAGAAAATCGGCATTTCATGGAAACTCATTTCCAATTTCATAGAACCAGCGCACAGTTTTGACGCAAAGTTCACCCTGAAAAATGGCAGCGATTTTACGCTGGACGGCAGCAATTGGGCGCTGTTTTTCAACATGTCGCCACGCCCGATCCAACGCAATAAAACGCCTCAACCGGCTATCATCGAACATTTGAATGGGGACTGGTACAAAATGGTGGCTGCCAAGGATTTTAAACTCGCGCCGGGAGACTCTATAACCATTAATTACACGGGAACGGAAGGCGTTATCAAGGAGACTGATGCGCCTATGGGCTTGTATTTTGTTTTTTATGACAAAGAGGGCAAAGAGAAAGAGATCGTGCAGGTTAAGGATTTCACAGTGGAGCCGTTTGTTGCTAAGGAGCAGATTATGAGGGGAAAAGATGACCTCGTGCCGCTTCCAACCGCTGAGCAGCGTTATAAAGACAATTTGAAATTTACCAAGCTGGGCGCAGCGCAATTATTGAAAATTATTCCAAGCCCGGTGAAAATGAGCGCTGGCACTGAGACATTTACATTGGATAATAAGGCTAATGTTTTTTATCAGAAAGGCCTTGAAAAAGAAGCAAAATATCTAATTGAAAAACTAAAAGCCGTTACCGGAACAGATTTTCCGATCCGTGAAGGGCTGCCAACCACCACCACGCCGGAGGCGCCATCTATTGTTTTAAATACGGGAAACCTTTCCGTAAATGGCATTGCCAAGGAAGCGTATAAGCTGGGCGTTAATGCAAGCGGCGTGAACATTACGGGCAGCGATCCGGCGGGTGTTTTCTACGGAATTCAAAGCTTTTTGCAGCTTGTGCCCACAGAATCTTATCAAAAACTAGCCGCATCCATTATGCTAGGGCATGTGCAGGTTGAAGATGCACCCCGTTTTCATTTCAGAAGCATGCATTTGGACGTTGGCCGGAACTTCCAGACGAAAGAAACGATCAAGCGTGTTTTGGATCTGCTTGCATCTTATAAGGTCAATCACTTTTTGTTTTATACCACTGAGGATGAAGGCTGGCGTGTAGAAATTGACGGGTTACCCGAGCTGACGGAAATTGGCGCGCACCGTGCGCACACGTCGGGGATCAATGTTTCGGCGCTGCATCCTGCTTACGGATCAGGGCCGGTGGCAAATGATGAAGGGAAGTTTGGAAGCGGTTATTACACCCGCGCCGATTTTATTGAAATACTGAAATATGCCAATGACAGGCACATTAAGGTGATCCCGGAAGTGAATTTCCCTGGTCACGCACTAGCGGCCATTAAATCCATGGAAGCGCGTTACGATCGTTTGATGAAAGAAGGCAAGGAAAAAGAAGCCAATGAATATCGCCTGATCGACCCGGATGACAAGTCGGTTTACCTTTCGGCTCAGGCTTATAAGAACAATACGGTGAGCGTTGCGCGGGAATCCACTTATCACTTTTTTGAAAAAGTCGTGGATGAATTTGCCAAAATGTACAAAGAGGCGGGTCTGACGATGGATACATTTCACACGGGCGGTGATGAGGTTGCGGAAGGTGCGTGGACCAAATCGCCAATGGCTATAAAATTGAAAAACGAGAATCCGGATATCAAAGAATTCCGTGACTTGCAGACTTACTTTTTCAGGAAATTGTTGCCAAGGCTGGAAAAACGTACTCTGAAAGTGCATGGCTGGGAGGAAGTTGCATTAACCAAGACAAATGCAGGAATCTATAATGCCAACCCGGAATTTGTGGGCCATCCGGTGGTTCCTTATGTTTGGAACAATGTGTATGATGTAGATTTAGGCAATCGCCTCGCTAATGCAGGTTATCAGGTTGTGCTTTGTAATGTGACTAACTTCTATTTTGACATGTCCTATAACAATGACCCAAAAGAGCCGGGCTTGTATTGGGGCGGATTTGTGGACACACGTGATAACTGGGCATTTGCACCATTCAATATGTTCCGCACAACGGAGGAAACTGCATTTGGCAAACCAATGAAAGAAGAGTTTGTCGGCAAGCAACAGTTGAAGCCAGAGGCGAGAAAAAATGTGATCGGAATAGAAGCGCAGCTTTGGTGTGAGACGGTGAAGGGCCGCGATATGATGGAATATTCTATTTTGCCCAAATTAATGGGTTTTGCGGAAAGCGCGTGGGCTGCCGAGCGTAAGTGGGAGAATGTGGCGGACGATGCTGCCAGGAAGAAAATGATCAATGAGGGCTGGAATGTGTTTGCAAACAGCATTGCACAGCGACATATGCCCCGAATGAGCTTCGCAAATGGCGGTTATAATTACAGGCTTCCTATGCCCGGCGCTGTGGTGGAAGGCGGCATGCTGAAGGCCAATGTTGAGCTTCCCGGACTTGCTATACATTACACAACGGATGGTTCAGAGCCTACGGCCAAATCGCCTGTGTACGAAGCGCCCGTGAAAGCGGCCGGAACAATCAAGCTAAAAAGCTTTGATATGGCTGGCAAAGCAAGCCGCACGAGCGTTGTTACAGCACAGTAAGCTGTAAAGAGTAGTTTAATGTAAGCCCTGACCCTCATGCAAAGGAATATTTTTATTGTTGTTCTGATCCTGCTGATATTCTTTGTCATTTCATTTTTGACCAATATCCTGGGGCCGATTATTCCGGATATTGTAAAGAGTTTCAGCCTGAGCATTGGGCTGGCAGGGTTTCTTCCCTTTGCATTTTTCGTGGCTTATGGCGTAATGTCTATTCCCGCAGGCCTTATGGTTGAGAAATATGGAGAAAAGCCGGTGTTACTGCTGGCTTTTTTTCTTGCATTTATAGGGGCGCTGCTTTTTGCCATTATTCCAAGTTTTGCCATTGCATTATCGTCCCTTTTCCTAATCGGGATTGGTATGGCGATGCTGCAAGTTGTTATTAATCCACTGCTCCGGGTTGCGGGTGGCGAGGAGAAATTCGCCTTTTTCTCTGTGCTGGCGCAGCTTTTCTTCGGTGGCGCTTCATTTCTGAGCCCGATGCTTTACAGTTATCTGGTGCTCAATGTCCATTCCGGCAGCTCGGGTTTTTTGATTAACACATTAAATAACCTCGTTCCTGAAAACCTGAAATGGGTTTCACTTTACTGGGTCTTTGCAGTAATAGCATTACTGATGGTCGTGGTAATTGCGTTGGTGAAATTTCCAAAAGTGGAATTACTGGAAGATGAGCGCATGGATGTGGGGCATTCGTTTAAAGAACTTGTTGCTAATAAATCAGTCTGGTTGTTCTTTCTTGGCATTTTCGCTTACGTGGGCGCGGAGCAGGGCATAGCCAATTGGATCTCGCAATTCTTGCAAACTTATCACAATGTTGATCCCGCCACGGACGGCGCTAGCGTTATCTCCTATTTCTGGGGCTTGCTTACGATCGGGTGCTTTCTTGGATTGATATTATTAAAAATATTTGATAGCCGTAAGGTGTTAATTTTCTTTACTTGCGGAGCGATTTTGGCATTGGCCTTTGCATTATTTGGCTCAAAAACGGTTGCTATGAGCGCATTTCCGATCACCGGCTTTTTTGCTTCGGTCATGTATTCAGTGATTTTTTCCCTTGCATTGAATTCTGTTCCCAGGCATCACGGGACATTTTCCGGCATTTTGTGCGCCGGGATTGCGGGTGGGGCAGTTGTACCTTTGATCGTCGGCGGGCTGGGGGAATTGTTTGGTTTACAAATGGCGATGTTATTCCTTTTCGTGCCGCTGGCTTACATTTTCAGCATTGGCATTTGGGCCAGGCCGCTGGTCAATAATGATACAATTACGAGCATTAAGGACATTTTTTGACCTGCTGAATGTATAAAATCATCCTCCTACTCGACTTCGCCGAGGAATACAGCAAGAGCCTGATGAAGGGGATTAATGCCTATTCCAAAGAATTCGGGCCCTGGATTTTCTGCCGGATGCCGCTTTTTCACAGAGAAACGGTCGGGATTGATGGGATCCTGAAATGGGCGCTGGAATGGAAAGCCGATGGCATTGTTGGTCAGCTTTATAATAAGGACATTGAAAAAATCGTCCAGGCGGGTATACCCGTGATTGCACAGGATTTTAAAGAGCGGTTTACTGAAATTCCCAACATCACCGGCGGATATCAGGAAGCAGGGCAACTGGGAGCGGATTACTTTCTCAAAAAAGGCTTTACCAATTTCGCTTTTTATGGTTTCAATGACATTGTCTGGTCCAGAGAAAGGGCCGAGGGATATGAGGAAAGACTAATAAAGCGTGGGCACAAGGTTCATTATTTTGAACACAAGAAAGCGCGGTCTACTGAACTTTGGTATTACAAGCCCAGTTCGCTCAGCCGCTGGCTGAAATCGCTTCCGAAGCCTATCGGCCTTATGACTTGTGATGATAATCAGGGGCAACACATTACCGAAGTGTGCCGGCAACTAGGCATCCGTATTCCCGAAGAAGTGGCCGTTTTGGGGGTTGATAACGATGAAATGATCTGCGACTTATCCGATCCGCCGCTTTCAAGCATTGCGTTGGACGCTGAAAAGGGAGGTTATGACGCTGCCAAACTGCTTGATCACATGGTCAAGCACGGCACTTCGAATTACTATGATATTATAGTAAAGCCTGTCCAGGTCATTACAAGACATTCCACGGACATTTATGCGACTAATGATGATCATATCGCGTCTTCATTGAAATACATACACCAGAACATTGATAAAAACTTGCATGTGGACGAGGTTGTTAAGCAAGTGCCCTTGTCGCGCCGTGCCCTGGAAAAACGTTTTCTTGAAATAACAGGCTACCCGATTTACAAATACATTTTCAACCTCCGCATTGAAAAGTTTACCCAAAAACTGCTCGATACGGACATGTCGGTTTTTGAAATAGCGCTGGATATGGGGCTTACCGATAGCAAAAATATAGCCCGCCAATTCAGGCAGGCTAAGGGGTGTAGTCCAAGCGTTTACAGAAACAGATACGTTGCCGGAAAATAATTACCAGATCACGATCCTGGCCGAATCGGGCAAGATCATTTTACTTCCCGGCGTACATTTCCAAGCAGCTTCAAACTCCTTCAAATGCGGCATAGGGCCATTGATCCGGTCTTTTGCGGGTGAATGTGGATCCGTTTGCACCTGATTTCTTAATGCTTCATTGGTTGTGTTCATATGCCAAACCTGCGCCCAGCCCAGGAAGAAGCGTTGCTTCCAGTTAAACCCGTCGATATGAGCAGGCTCTGCTTTGCCTTTCAGGGATTTTTCCAACGCGTAGTAAGCAAGCGTTAGCCCTCCCAAGTCAGCCACATTTTCGCCAATGGTTAGTGCACCATTGATTTTGAAGCCCGGCAATGCTTCTATTTCGCTGAAATAATCGATGTATTTCTTAGTTAGCTTATCAAAGTTCGCCCGATCCGAAGCGGTCCACCAGTTTTTGAGGTTACCCTCGTCATCAAACTGTGATCCCTGATCGTCGAAACCGTGTGTAAATTCGTGCCCTATCACTGCTATAATGCCTCCGTAATTGATCGCATCGTCTGCGTCGCGGTTGTAGAATGGCGGTTGCAAAATACCGGCTGGGAATACGATCTCATTGTTTAGCGGATTGTAATAAGCGTTTACAGTCTGCGGGGTCATGAACCATTCCGCTTTATCCACTGGCTTGCCAATTTTGTCAACTTCTTCCTTATGCAAGTAAAGTGACGCAGCAACGACATTTTCAAACAATTTATCCTTCACGACATCAATGGATGAATAGTCTTTCCACTTGTCGGGATAACCGATTTTGTATGTAAATGCTTTAAGCTTTTTGTGCGCTTTTGCTTTCGTTGAATCACTCATCCAGGTAAGTTTGTCAATACGCTCGCCGTACACCGTACGCACGTTTTCGATCATATCGGAAACTTTCTTTTTATCTTCTTCAGGGAAATATTTTTTAGAGAATAATTTTCCCAAAGGCATTCCTAAAAGTCCGTCCGTTGAGCGGATAGCACGTTCCATCCGTGCTTTTTGCTGCTTGGTGCCACGCATGACTGTGCTGAAAAAGCGGAAGTTTTCCTGATCAAAGCTTTTCGGCAGAAAGCCGGCAAACCTTGAAAGTAATTGCCATTTCGCATAGAGCTTCAATGTTGCAATAGGCGTTGCTTTCAGCAATTTGTTTACATTTTGCAGGTAAGCCTTGTTTTCAATGACAATGCTGTCCGTTTTAATGTCTTGTTTGTCAGCAAATGCTTCCAGGTCAAAATCGGGAGCGAGTGATTGGAAACCCTTGAAAGACATCTTGTTATAAGTTTTAACCGGGTCGCGGAGTTCCACATTGGTCAATTGCAGTTTTGCCAGCTTAGTCTCAAAATCCAGGATTGTCTGCCCAGCCTTTTGATCCGGGAATGTTGCCAGCGAGAACATTTTATCAACATGTTTGACAAATTCTTCACGCACTTTTACTGTGCTGGAATCCGTGCGGTCGTAATAACTTCTTTCTCCGAGACTTAACCCACCCTGACCGCCGTAAAGCACATTCACTTTACTGTTTCTCAAATCAGCATCCACACTCATGCCCAAAACCGAAGGAACGCCTATTTTTTGCAGCTCCCCCGAAACCGAAGCCAGGTCTTTGAGCGATTGTATACCATTGATTTTGTCAAGATATTCCTTTAACGGCGCAATGGAGCGCTTTTCGATCGTAACTGTATCCAGATAGGATTGATAATAATCTGCAATTTGCTGCTCTTCGCTTCCCTTTTTCCGGTCTTCGACTTTGACAATTTCCTGGATAATCCCTTTGAGCCGAACCTCTTTATTTTCTTTATCAAGCACATTAAAAGCGCCCCAACGACTCTCTGTACCGGGAATCGGGTTGTTTTTTTTCCAGCCGCCATTGGCATAACTGTCAAAATCGTCACAAACCTTAATGGTTGAATCGAGCGAACTCGTGTCAAATCCGGGGACTTTTTCCCGTGCAGATTCCTGGTCGGCTTCTTTCTTGCAAGCTGACATGGCAAGCGACAAAGCCAGTGCAGAATAACATAGATTGGCTAATTTCATTTTGTTAATGTATTGAATGTTAATAAGTTAATTACGAAATTCCGCCCATCCATCCTTTGATAGGCTTCCAGAAAACAAGGAGGATAAGGCCAAAAATCGTCGTTATAATCGCCACCTGATTGAACAGGGCAGGCATTTGCATAATATTTTCTTCGTCAAATCCTCCCGCAAATATCCCGGCAATGAGGTTACCCAGTGATGCGCCTACGAACCAGATGCCCATCAATTGACTTACATAGCGTTTTGGGGCAAGTTTTGTATAAGAGCTTAATCCAACCGGGCTTACACACAATTCTCCGATCGTGTGCAGAAAATAAGTGAAAGTAAGGAATAGTGGGGAAGCCAGCTGACCCGTTACCGCAATGTTGGACGCCGCAACCATCACAAAAAAGCTCAGACCAAGCAAAATCAAACCAGCTGCGAATTTGACAGGAATCGAAGGATTGAGGTTTTTTGATGATAAATAGATCCATAAACTGGCCAGAACGGGTGCGAAAAGCAGCACGAAAGTGGGCTGGAAATTCTGGAACCAGCTGGATGGCACTTCCCATCCGCCAATAACGCGTTGGGTATGCCTTTCGGCAAAGATTTGCAATGATGTTCCCGCCTGCTCATAACCAGCCCAGAAAAGCGCAATGGCCAGAAACAGGATGATCAATACAACCACGCGATATTGTTCTACGCGTGTGAGGCCGCCAGCGAACAATATGAACAGGAAATAAGAAGCGGAGATAATGACAATAATGACTCCGGCGCCTTTTGCCAAGCCCTGGGCGGTGGTCATATCCAGCATGCCGGAAGATTGCAGGACAATCAGAAGGATTACGAGCGCTGCGATAAAAATATAACCAAGCTTTTTGTTTGCACCATTTTTGGCATCGGATTCGGCTGTTGCGATCTTGGCAGGCGGCACATCACCCATTCCTTTTAAATAACGAGCGCTCCCATAACGGAACACAAATAACCCGAGTAGCATGCCAACCGCGGCTGCACCAAAACCCATGTGCCAGCTAACGCGCTCTCCAAGATAACCTACAATGGCAATCCCTAGAAAAGAACCCAGGTTAATGCCCATGTAAAAGATGGAGAATGCTGCATCGCGCCGCGCACCTCCTTCGGGATATAATTCACCGACAATTGAACTGATATTAGGCTTCAACAAGCCGGTTCCCACCGCAACTGTTGTGAGGCCTAAAAAAAACAATCCGCTGCCGCCTGGCACGGCAAGGATAATGTGGCCTAGCATAATGACAATTCCGCCATACCAAATCGCCTTTTTTTGTCCGAGAATGTTATCGGCGAGCCAGCCGCCAGGCAATGTCAGCAAATATACAGAGGCAGTGTAAAGTCCATAAATGGCCGCGGCCTCTGCCGCATTCATTGCCATTCCGCCTCTTACGGAATCGAGGAGGAAAAGCAAGAGGATTGCACGCATCCCATAGTAACTGAACCGCTCCCACATTTCAGCAAAAAATAGAACATATAGGCCCTTGGGATGCTTTTGGGATATCTGTGCAGACATAGAATAGAAGTGTTTTATTTGGTTTAGTGGGCTATTTATTGAAAATTTTATTGCACAAGATAGGAAATAACGATAAATATAAAATAAGCCTGTAAAAGAAAACGGCAACCAGCTACATTCAGCCGGTTACCGCTATCATCACAACGTTTCTGATCATTGTAAGCCTTACTTTACTGAAAATGAGCCCTCTCCAATCGAGAAGCCTTCCGAGTAAAGTTCAATAGTGTATTTGCCTGGGGCGAACGAGGCATCCTTGTCATAAAGGATGCTCACATCCTGATTATTGTTGGTGTAAGCAATGTCTTTGCTAATCGTATATCCTTGTTCCTGACCATTATAGTCGAACACGCCTGACCCGGTTTTTGTATCGGAAATGGTTGCTCCGGTGGGGTCAATGATGCGCAGGTAAACGGTTTTGTTATCGGCTAATGTTAATGGATTTTTTTCGAGAATAAAATCAACCCGAACCTTATCTACGCGTTTCGCTTTTACATTTTCGCCTTCTCTCACTTTGCCTTTGGAAGAAACGGCGTACACCTTAACGCTGCGTGCCCGCAAGGCTGCTGCCATTGTCACTTTGGATTCCAGTTCCGTGTTTTTCGTGATAACGCCGGTTAGCGAGTCACTAATTGCCTGTTTCGTGGTTTCCAGTGTTGTTTTTTCCTGGACTAGTGTTTCATTCTGACTGATCAGCTGCTGGTTTTCTTCTCTAAGCTGGGCAATCTCTTCGTCTTTTTTGGTAAGGAAGGCTTCGTATTCCTTCACTTTTTTACCCATGGTCATATTGCCTTTACGCAATGCGATACGGTCGTTTTCCAATGCAGCCTTCACCTTTTGAAGTTCCTCAATGTCGCCACCTAGCCCCTGCACTTCCTGAATTCTTGCATCAAGTTGTTTGGCGATTGAATCCAGCTTAATTTCTGCCGAAGCCAGTTCATTGACACGGGCTTGCAAATTGGTTTCCTGCTTACTGGTAACAATGCGTTCATTGTAATAAAGATAACCGAATACCGCAGCGAGGATTGTCATAAGGACCAAGCCGACCAATAGACCGGTGTTATTTTTCCTTTCCATAGAAATTTGTTTAGGTTAAATAATAATATTACTGGATACAAACAAAAAACTATGCCAATACTATACGTTAACTGCTTAGTACACAATGTAAAACAAAAGGCCTGATGCGACGGTTATGTGCATCAGGCCTTTTGTTAATGTATATTCTTGTTAAATAATTGACTGTCAAGAAGATTAGTAATCCCCGCCAGCTCCTCCGCCTCCGAAACTTCCACCGCCGAAGCCTCCAAAACCGCCGCCACCACCGCCACCGCCCCAGTTTCCCGAAAAGCTTCCTCCCCCGGAATGGGTAGTATATGGCCAAATGACTGGTCCGCCAAAACCGCCGAATCCGCCGCGCCCGCCACCATTATTGCGATTTCGGAATACAAAAATCATAATCACAATGAATATAATAATGACAATCAGAAGGGGCGGAAACGATCCGTCGTCATTGCCTTCGTTGGGATCGGCTTTGTATTCACCTGTGGCGTACTTAAAAATCATGTCCACACCCTGATCCAGGCCTTGATAAAACTGGCCGTTTTTGAACTGGGGAGTGATCACTTGCGAGATAATCCTCTTGGCAATAGCATCCGGTATAGCTCCTTCAAGGCCATAGCCCGTGCTGATATACACTTTCCGATCCGTTGGAGCCCAAAGCAAAACGATTCCATTGTCTTTGTCCTTTTGCCCGACACCCCACTCCCGGCCAATTTTTAGTGCATAGTCGGCAATCGGGTAATCGCCGGTTGTGGGCACAATTACAACGACAATCTGCGAAGAAGTGGAGTCGTTATAGGCAACCAGTTTCTGTTCCAATTGCGCTATTTCACTAGCATTGAGCTGATTAGCAAAGTCATTGACCAGCTTGGGAGGATCTGGTTTTTTTGGAATGTCCTGAGCAGTCACATTCAGGAATGTGAGACAAATCAGGCAAAAGAGAATGAGGGCTTTTTTCATAAATCAGTGCCCGAACGAAATATCGTCCGGTAGTTCGTTGATGTCGCCAGACCGGAAGGGGAAATGCTTTTTCAATTGAAAACCGGCTTCTGCGATTCCTTTTGCAAGCCCTTCCGAAAACTGCCCATTTGAAAAATATTGCCGGAGAAGATCTTTTGTACTGTTCCAAAAATCGGCGGTAACCTTCGCATCAATTCCCTTATCACCCAAAACAGCGAACTTACGGTCTTCATATGCCAGATAAAAAAGCACACCGTTTTGCTCAGCCGTTTTATCGAGATTCAGAAAAAGAAAGACTTCCTTGGCCCGATCCATCACATCCGGATTAGGACATTTCTTTTCGATATGCACTTTTACTTCGCCGGAAGTTTGTTTCTCAGCATGCTGAATTGCTTCAATGATTAGCTGCTGCTCCTTTTCAGAAAAAAAGAGAGGATCTGTGGCCATAATGATCTGGTTTTAGTACCTGAGAACCAATGTGCGTTTTTAGAACTGCACCGTTGGGGCCTTGTCCGAACCAGCTGCCGCTGTGAAATAACCTTTTTGAGAGAAGCCAAAGACACCTGCAAAAAGATTGTTTGGGAATGTACGCACTTCTTGGTTGTAGTCTTTCACGACTGTATTAAAATCGTTTCTGGCAACCGTAATGCGGTTTTCAGTGCCTTCCAGCTGCGCTTGTAGTTCAAGGAAGTTTTGGTTGGCCTTTAACTGCGGATATTGCTCCACTGTAACGAGTAATCGGGAAAGGGCGCCGCTCAATTGGTCCTGTGCTCCCTGAAACTTTGCAATGTTCTCTGGTGTAAGATCGCCTGCATTAATAGTGGTTTGCGTTGCTTTTGCACGTGCTTCGATCACCGCTGTTAATGTTCCTTTTTCAAAATCCGCAGCGCCTTTAACTGTGCTTACAAGATTAGGAATAAGGTCTGCGCGGCGTTGATACTGACTTTCGACCTTAGCCCAAGATTCTTTTACGACCTCGTCTTTGCTAACCAGGCCATTATATTTACCGCAGCCTACGAATCCAAGAATAAGAATTACGACGATAACTGCAATGAGTCCTTTTGACATTTTAATATTCAGTTTAGAGTTAATGAATCTGTTTCAAAGTTGCCCAAAGCTAGCAAAATCCTGAACAAAAACTACATGACCGGCTGGGAGCGCATATATGCACGGTTATTACCGGATAATAGGTTTTTTACTAAAACAAAGGCTATTCCACTTCCCCAACGCCCGCAATGTTGTTCCATCTACCCCAGTTTACAGATACTTCATAGTCCATTAAGTGGCTTTCGAAATACATGGCACCCCAGGTCCAGTTGATACCCAGCTTATTAACTAGAAAAGTGGCACAGGTTGTTCTTTCGGCTGATGTCAGGAAGCCGGTCGTCTTCAATTTGTTCATCAACTGGTTGACTACATTATCCTCCGTTTCGCCATTTGTCCATTTTTCATAAATGGCATTGTCATTTTGCCAGCGTTGAAGGAAATTATGCTTTACGCCGCTTGGTTTAAATAATCTTGGCCCGTATCGGAGCAATGTCCAGTGGAAATAGTCGCGGGAAAGCAAATTGTCAATTATCGCGGTATCATCCGCGCTGGCTTGCTCCTTTTTGACTTGATCATAAATATACTTTGCGGAAATGCAGCCAAGCGAAAGCCAATCGGATAAACGTGTATCTGTCAGCGGATCCGCCGTTTCATAGCTTTTGTTCTCCTTAATGTAGTCAGTCAGGTATTTTTCCAAAATTTGTAAAGCCACGGCTTCACCTCCAATGCTAACTTGCGAAGCATCTGCGTCTACTAATTCGTTCGGATCAATTCCGAGTTGGGCTAAAATGGGAATAGGGCCAGCTTTGTACTCAATGGGCAATGTAATCTGTTGCGGCTCGGGAAGCGGTTCCTTTATTTTTAATGCCGTTTTGATCAGGTTGTGAAAGGCGGGGAAATTGGCGGGAAGCTTTGCAATAGAAAACGGGAGCGCCGTTGCATGCATGAGCGTGTCCATCCAGAAAAGCTTCATATCAATGTTAACGAGCTTCAAGTTTTTGCTCAGAGACGATTCAATGCGCGTTTCTTCGGGTGCAATTTCTTTGCTCGTGTAAACAAACCCAGCATTATATTCCTCTGCAAGCTTGGCAATGATCTTTTCAGGGTCACCAATGCGTATCAAAAGATCTCCTCCCTTTTCCCTGAGCCGGTTTCGCAGATCCACCACCGACTGAATGAGGAATTGTCCCCTCATTGCACCTGTGCGACGGAAGCCAAGCTTTGTTTTGTCAAATTGTCTGGGATCGAAAACGTAAACGGGTATAATTTCACTTGCTGACGCCACAGCTGAAAAAAGTGCTTCGTTATCACGTAACCGCAGATCATTTCTAAACCAATAAATGATTCGCTGAGCCATTACTACAAACTAGATAATCTGAAAATTAATTATAAAAAACACAAACATACGAAAATTGGGCCCGGGCATAACAAAAGCAGCCCGATCCAAGACGTTGCAAGGATCGGGCTGCTTCTTAATTCTTGAAATATTAGTAACTCAAAATAGTAAATTCGGTTCTCCGGTTGCGCTGGTGCTCTTCTTCGGTTTTTGCATTTGGAATAATCAGCTCGCGCTCACCATATCCTTTGGCAACCATTCTGTCGGCGTCGATTCCTTTTGTATTGAGATAAGTAACGGCCGACTCTGCCCTGTTTTGAGATAATGTCATGTTATACGCATCCGTTGCACGCGCATCTGTATGCGAGCTCAACTCGATCTTCATGCTTGGGTTGTCTTTCAGGATCTGAACAAGTTTATCCAGTTCAATGGCCGCATCAGGTCGAATGTTGTATTTATTCAAATCGTAGTAAATGTTTTCGAGAACAAATGTTTTGTTCAATTCCAGCTTATCCAGCTTGATCGTCACATTGAATGTTGTATCGGTTAGTTCCTTGGTCAGGAAAATTGGAGGAATTGAGCGTCCATCCATCGAAAACGGCTCGCGTCTGCTGATATAGCCTTTTCGTTGAACCAAAAGACTATAAGATTTTCCTTCCTCAACAGGTTGCTTTCCGAATTTCCCTTCGGAATTGGAAGGCAACTGTGCAATTTCAACGTCCGATGTATCAGGCAAAATGCGCACAACTGCTGAATCGATGGGTGTTGTTGTTCCGTTGGCTATAACATTTCCTGCGAGGAAGTATCTTACCACTTTCGGCTTCCCATTAATGTATTTAGGGTTATTAGGATTCAATGGATCATTCGGATCATTGTTTTTCGCAATTGTGGTGCTGTCCGGTTCTTCCGGGCCTGCGAAATAATAGATGTCATCGTCTCCTTTGCCGCCTTCTCTGTTTGAAGAAAAGAAACCTTTGTTCAGATCCTGATAAAAAACAAGTCCAAAATCATCCTGCGGGCTATTAAAGGGCAAACCAAGGTTTTCAATGCTAATCACGCCTTGCGTACGCGTGGCTGAGAACAAATCCAGCTTTCCAAGACCAGGATGGCCGTCTGATGCAAAGTATAGTTTTCCGCCTTCGGCGACGTACGGGAACATATCATCTCCGGCTGTGTTAATGTCTTTGCCCATATTTACAGGCTTGCTAAACCGGCCCGAGGCGTCCATATTGGTTCTGTAAAGATCAATGCCGCCCGCGCCGCCCGCACGGTTGGAAGCGAAGTATAAGGTTTTGCCATCCCGGGAAAAAGCAGGAGAGCCGTCCCAGGCAATTGAATCATTAATCGGTAAAGGAGCCGGCACAGTCCATTGGCCGTTCACATTGCGGCTCAAATAGAGGTCCACGTCCAATGTTCCATTTTTCTTACCCGTATTACCACGTGCAAAAACCAATGTTTTGCCATCTGGCGAAAATGCGGGCGTTGCTTCATTGGCATCCGGCTCCAGAATCTCGTTACTTAACAAAACCGGCGTTCCCTGAGTCGCACCAGCATCCTCAGCAATATTTACTTTATAAAGGCCCAGCATTGCCTGGCCATTGTTTTTATAAATCTTTTCTTTTTTGGAAGAAGAAAAAACAAGCTCATTACCCAGAATCGTTGGCGAAAATTCAGAACCGGCTGTGTTAAGCGGAATCACTTTGGCCTCAACCTCCATTTTCGTTGTACGCAAGCGATCCGCAATTTTGAGAATCTCAACCTCGCGCAAGGCTCTGTCTTGTAAACCTTGTACACCGGCCGTATCCTTGGCATAGGAAGCAAACTGTGCGGACGCTTCGTCATATTGGCCAGCCGTTTTCAACGCATAAGCATACTGAAACTTAGCATCGGGCTTATTGATTCCTGCGTCAATGGCCTTTTTGTAAAAAGGAATAGCTTCTTTAAAACGGTTGGAAAGGCGATAGGATTCAGCAATCAGATAATCAGTTTGAACGGGCTCAATATTCGCAGCCGCAGCTTTCTCAAACGCTTTTATAGCCAGATCGTATTCCCCGTTTTCAAATTTCTTTTGCCCGTCTTTGTAGGCCTGCATTGCTGAGTTACAGCCGGATAGATATGCACATATAGTAACAAGACTAAATATGAGGGTAAAATAACTCCGGAAAAGTTTCATAATGTAAAGTATAAAATCAAATGATTTGACGCGCACACTGGGTTTTTGAAAGACAATACTAATAAACAACGTTTGGAAATAAAATTACGGATACGAGAGGGCAAGATTTTTATTTAGAATGTTTTGGGCTAAAATGAGGCCTGTTAGTCGTTTGTGCGGATGCGTTGAGCAATATAAGCATCTTAATAATGCGTTTGAGAACTAATGCAGTTTTTTGTTTAACGGGTTTTTATAAAAAAAGATAGTAACGTTTTGTAAATCAATGTCAGACTGTTACTTTTGCAGTCCGATTTTTCGGGAAAACTGTTTATAAAACAATAGACTGGTGCATTAACCAGATCAAAATCAATTTGTTAAATGCCAACTATTTCACAATTAGTCCGTAAAGGTAGAGAGACCATTACATGGAAATCAAAGTCACCGGCTTTGGATTCTTGCCCTCAGCGTAGGGGTGTGTGCACCAGGGTGTACACGACAACGCCTAAAAAACCGAACTCAGCGCTTCGTAAAGTGGCCCGTGTTCGTCTTTCAAACAACAAAGAAGTGAATGCCTACATCCCAGGTGAAGGCCACAACTTGCAGGAGCACTCGATCGTTTTGATCCGCGGTGGTCGTGTTAAAGATTTACCAGGTGTGCGTTACCACATTATCCGTGGTGCATTGGATACAGCTGGTGTGAACGGACGTAAACAACGTCGTTCGAAATATGGTGCTAAGCGTCCAAAACCAGGACAGGTTGCAGCAGCGCCAGCAAAAGGTAAGAAAAAATAAAAAAGTAACTCTCTCTGCTTTTATTAAGTAATTAATCTGATAAAAGGGAAGTAATCCAAGCTACTGGCCTGGGTGAATAAGTTGCAAAACGAAACCTCGTGTAAAATTTTAAGTTAAAATGAGAAAGTCAAAACCAAAGAAAAGATATATCCTTCCTGATCCAAAGTTCAGGGACGTTCAGGTTACAAAGTTTGTTAACAACCTGATGTACGAAGGAAAGAAAAGCATTGCATTTACTATTTTTTATGACGCATTGGAGCTTGTTGAGAAAAAAACCAGCGAAAGTGGTCTTGAAACTTGGAGAAAGGCATTGAACAATGTAACTCCATCTGTGGAAGTAAAAAGCCGTCGTGTGGGTGGTGCTACATTCCAGGTTCCAACGGAAGTTCGTCCTGAGCGTAAGCAGTCTCTTGGCATGAAATGGTTGATCAACTATTCACGTAAGCGCGGAGAAAAAACAATGGTTGACCGTCTTGCTGGCGAGATCATTGCTGCTGCAAAAGGTGAAGGAGCTGCTGTTAAGAAGAAAGATGATACGCACCGTATGGCAGATGCTAACAAAGCGTTCTCGCATTTTAGATTCTAGGAGTTTAAAGTTACTAAGTGTCAAGCCGGATGCTGCGTTAGCAGTGTCCGGCTTTTCGTTTGTAACTGAACGTAGATTTCTGTTTGCTAATGATTGGTAAATTGGATAATTTTCAATCATTTATGTAGCTACTCTCCAACAAACCTGTCATCTGCTATCATGCGAAAGATCTATCTTTTTCTATTATTTCTGCCCACCCTATTTTTGGCCTGTAAAAAGGATGGGAAGGAAGAGGAGCCTAAGCCAGAAGAAGTTCTGACTAATACATCACTGGTTAAAGTTGAAGCCGGCTTCGAAAAGGCCTTAATCAGGCTTGGTATTGACAAATCAGGGAAGCAAGATGGCCTTATTCTTTACCAGGACGTAAAAGATATTGATAGCCTATACATCAGAGGGCAGGTTAGGGATGAAATACAGGGACTTGGCGGGATCGAATACTTTACTAATCTAAGGTCCTTGACGACTTTGTTTTCAAAACCAGATTCTCTGGATTTGAGCAAAAATACTAAACTAGAATATTTACATATTCAAACAGGAATGGAGGTCGGAGGAGAGCGTAATGCTATGAGATACTTAAATGTCCTGAACTGTAAAGAACTGAAATACTTAAGGTGCTCGAACAATCTCATTGCTACCCTTGACCTAAGCCAGAACACGCAGTTAAGGGAATTGCATTGTCACGAGAATTTTAACCTTAAAGCGCTTGATCTATCGAAAAATACGGAATTGCTGGTACTTTCTACTTTGATGGGAGATGAATTCAAGGAGATGGATCTTAAAAATAATTTGAAGCTCCGAAAGCTTTTGTGGCAGTCAAGAGGCGTGGGAAAGTTGGACATTAGCAACCTTGATGATCTGACTTACTTATACCTCGGGGTGGGGGATGCGAGCTTCAACTTGGGGGATAAGCCGAAGTTGGACACGCTCATTTTAACTTACACAAAATTAAATTCTCTTGATTTTACAAAAACACCTAATCTTGTGTCACTTGAATTAGGCGAAGGCTTAGAATCTGTTGACCTAAGTGCATTGAAAGGTTTAAAAAAACTATCCTGTTTTAATTCGGGATTTTCCGAGTTAAATCTGAGCAGCAATATTTTACTAACAGAGTTTTTCGGTAATGGGCTGAAACAGCTAACGAAGCTTGACCTCAGTTCTTGTAAAGATCTTAAAAAGCTAACTGTGTTTGATTCTCCAAAGCTAGCAAGTATTTGTTTGGCACGGCTCCCGGAGCCTTCGGATTCAAGTTGGCAGAAACCTGAACATACGAAATTTGAGGTCTGTAAATGATTTATTACTAGGAACTCCATACGTCATGGGAGCAAATTTCCTGTTTACCAGATATTTCTTTAAAAATTAACCTCCTCACAATTGTTTTTATCATCAGCAATTGATACTTTTGCGCTCTGAATTTTTGGAAGTTGTGCGTTTTTACCACGGTCTTCAAGTTCAAATTGCTTCTGATTGAATTGCACATCGAATATAATATAACACATTACCATTTGTCATGGCACGTGATCTTAGATTAACAAGAAACATTGGTATTGCCGCGCACATTGATGCAGGTAAGACAACCACAACGGAGCGTATCCTTTACTACGCAGGTGTAAGCCACAAAATTGGAGAAGTGCATGATGGTGCTGCTACAATGGACTGGATGGAGCAGGAGCAGGAGCGTGGGATTACCATTACATCTGCTGCAACAACAGTTGATTGGAATTACCGTGGTGAAAAGTATCACATTAACATTATCGATACACCTGGACACGTTGACTTTACAGTTGAAGTAAATCGTTCTCTTCGTGTATTGGATGGTCTTGTATTCCTTTTTAGTGCAGTTGACGGTGTTGAGCCTCAGTCTGAAACAAACTGGCGTCTGGCTAACAATTATAATGTAGCCCGTATCGGTTTCGTTAATAAAATGGACCGTTCTGGTGCAGACTTCTTGAAAGTCTGTACGCAGGTTAAAGAAATGCTTGGAAGCTACGCTGTTCCTCTTCAATTGCCAATCGGTGCTGAAGATACATTTAGAGGTGTAGTTGACTTGGTTAACTTCCGTGGTATTGAATGGAATGAAGAAGATAAAGGAATGACTTTCAGAGAAGTTCCTATTCCTGATGATATGCTTGAAGAAGCAACTGAATGGAGAGAAAAATTGCTTGAAGCTGTTGCCGAATTCGACGACACTTTAATGGAAAAATATTTTGAAGATCCAGCTTCTATTTCAGAAGACGAAATTCTTGCAGCTTTGCGTGCAGCAACGATCAGCATGAAAATCGTTCCTATGGTTTGCGGTTCTTCATTCAAAAATAAAGGTGTTCAAACGATGCTTGATTACGTGATGGCTATTTTGCCTTCACCTCAGGATCGGGAAAGCATCATCGGAACTGATCCACGTACAGGAAACGAAATTTCTCGTCAACCAACGGATTCAGATCCTTTCTGCGCATTAGCATTCAAAATCGCAACAGACCCTTATGTAGGACGTCTTTGCTTTATCCGTTCTTACTCAGGATATCTTGATTCAGGTTCTTACGTTTTGAACAACCGTTCAGGAAATAAAGAACGTATTTCTCGTATTTTCCAAATGCATGCTAACAAGCAAAATCAAATTGATCGTCTTGAAGCAGGTGACATTGGAGCTGTTGTAGGATTTAAAGATATTAAAACAGGTGATACATTATCTGACGAAAAGAACCCAATCGTTCTTGAATCAATGGTATTCCCTGAGCCAGTAATTGGTTATGCAATCGAGCCTAAGAAAGCTGCGGATAGCGATAACTTCTCGAAGGCGATCACAAAATTGATCGAAGAAGATCCTACGTTACAAGTTGAAAGTAACGAAGAAACTGGTCAGACGATTATTAAAGGAATGGGTGAACTTCACCTTGAAATCATCATCGACCGTATGCGTCGTGAGTTCAAAGTGGAAGTAAATCAAGGAGCTCCTCAGGTTGCTTATAAAGAGATTCTTACGAAGAATTTTGAGCACCGTGAAGTTTACAAGAAACAAACAGGTGGTCGTGGTAAATTTGCCGATATCGTATTTGAAATCGGACCACGTGATGATAACGAAGAAGGAAAAGAGCCAAAAACAGGTTTGCAGTTTGTAAACCAAATTGTTGGTGGTACTATTCCTCGTGAATTTATCGCTCCGATCCAAAAAGGTTTTGAAGCGTCTATGTCAAATGGTGCGCTTGCAGGATATCCACTAGATTCCATGAAAGTGCGTATTTTCCACGGATCTTTCCACGATGTCGATTCAGATGCACTATCATTTGAACTTGCAGCTAAAATTGGTTTCAAAGAAGCTGCACGTCACGCAGGTTCAAAATTAATGGAGCCAATTATGCATGTTGAAGTGCTTACACCTGATGAATACACAGGACCAATTACGGGTGACCTTAATCGTCGTCGTGGTGTAATGAGAGGAATGGATTCACGTAATGGTGCTCAGGTTATCAAATGTGATGTGCCTCTTTCTGAATTGTTCGGCTATGTAACGGATCTTCGTACAATGTCATCTGGTCGCGCTACTGCTTCTCTGACATTCGCTTACTACGAGATTGTTCCTAACAACATCGCAGAGACTGTAATTGAAAAAGCAAAAGGTTTAGTTAAAGCATAAATGAGATGATCCGCTATCTGTGAGAATAGATAACGGATCATTTTTATATAGAAGCTTGCGAAGTAAATGGTTCTTTCGCTGGTGGATTGTCGAAACTTGTTTCGTTCAAATGTTCTCAGAACCGGAAATAATAAAACAAAATGAATCAGAAAATCCGTATCAAACTTCGCTCTTTCGACCACAATTTGGTTGATAAGTCAGCTGAGAAAATTGTTAAAGCTGTAAAGGCAACCGGTGCTATCGTAAGCGGTCCAATTCCTTTGCCAACTAAAACTGAGAAATTCACTGTTCTTCGTTCTCCACACGTTAACAAGAAATCACGTGAACAATTCCAGCTTTGTACTTACAAACGTTTGGTTGATATTTTCTCTACAAGTGCAAAAACTGTTGATGCGCTAATGAAGCTTGAATTGCCAAGCGGTGTAGACGTTGAGATTAAAGTATAGTAGAAGCGGCTTATTAACTTAGGCCAACTACATAATATTGGATGAAGGTCCTTTTAGGAAACCACATCTGAGCTCATGAAAGTGATTGAACGTATGCACATTTCGGTGCAGTTTAATTATAATCAGAATTAGAGGTCAGATGGTTTAAATCATCTGACCTTTTTTGCTGATTATCAGTGAGAAATATTGAATAACTGTTTGGATACCGGAATTTGATTTCCTACCTTTGCAGTCCGTTTTAAAGAATAAGGGTATTACCTGCTAATTTTAATTTCAAAACATGTCTGGTTTAATTGGTAAGAAAATCGGAATGACTAGTTTGTACAATGCTGACGGGCAGGCTCTGGCATGTACTGTGATTCAAGCTGGTCCTTGTGTTGTTACACAAGTTAGGTCCGAAGAAAAGGATGGCTATAAGGCTATCCAATTAGGTTTTGGTGAAAAGAAGGAAAAGAGCTCTTCCCAGCCTATGATTGGTCACTTCAAAAAAGCCAACACAACTCCTAAACAAAAGGTTGTTGAGTTTAAGGAATTTGAAGTGGAGCATGAACTTGGAACTTCATTATCTGTTACGGATATCTTTGAAGAAGGCGAGTTTGTTGACGTTGTTGGTTCTGCCAAAGGCCGCGGTTTTCAAGGTGTTGTAAAACGCCATGGTTTCGCAGGGGTAGGTGGTCAGACACACGGTCAGCACAACAGAGCGCGTCACCCAGGTTCGATTGGTGCTTGTTCATTCCCATCACGTGTATTTAAAGGCATTCGTATGGGTGGGCGTATGGGTAACAATCGTGTAAAAATTCAGAATTTACGTATTCTGAAAGTGATCCCTGAGCAAAACCTTCTGGTTGTTAGTGGCTCAGTACCTGGTTCAAAGAATTCATTTCTAATCATTGAGAAGTAGCACGATGGAACTGTCCGTATTAAATATAAAAGGAGAAGATACCGGCAAGAAGGTAAGTGTGTCAGAAGAAATTTTTGGCATCGAACCTAACACGCACGCGATCTATCTTGATGTGAAGTTGTACTTGGCTAACCAACGCCAGGGAACGCACAAATCAAAAGAACGTGCAGAGATTAATCACTCTACGCGTAAAATCAAACGTCAAAAGGGAACAGGTGGAGCTCGTGCTGGTAGCATTAAATCTCCGGTGTTCATAGGTGGTGGTCGTATTTTTGGACCAAGACCTCGTGACTATGGTTTTAAAATCAATAAGAAAGTTAAGTCATTGGCTCGTAAGTCAGCTTTCTCTGTTAAAGCTCAGTCTGATTCGATTTCTGTTCTAGAAGCATTCACATTTGATGCGCCAAAAACTAAATCGTATTTGAATGTTTTGAACTCGCTAGCATTAGTGAACACAAAAACATTACTTATTCTTCCATCTGTTGACAGCAATGTATATCTGTCAAGCCGTAACATTCCAAAAGCAAAAGTTACGACAGTGGATTCGGTCAACACGTATGACCTGATGTATGCAGACCGTCTTTTGATAAGTGAATCTGCTCTGTCTATTTTGGAAACCCAATTGAACAAATAATCATGAGTGTACTGAAACGTCCGATTATAACCGAAAAGGTAACGGCTCAGGGTGGTCAAGGAAAATATGCCTTCGAAGTATCCCTTACTTCTAATAAAGTAGAGATCAAAAAGGCTATTGAGAAACTGTTCGGGGTGACCGTAGAAAGCGTTCATACAATGCGCAGCATTGGAAAAAGCAAATCCCGTACATCGGGTGGTAAGTTTGTAAGTGGAAAGACTTCAACTATCAAAAAGGCGATCATAACGGTAGCTGAAGGTGAAATCATCGATATTTACGGTGAAGCATAAGAATAGTTGAGCGATTCAAATCTTTGACGAGTTAATAGCAAATGGCAGTTAAAAAATTAAAACCGACAAGTGCTGGTCAGCGTTTCCGTTCGGCTCCTACATTTGAGGAGATTACTACCGCGAAACCTGAAAAGAGTCTACTGGAAACCATCAAAAGAACAGGTGGTCGTAACAGCCAGGGACACAGAACCATGCGACATATAGGTGGCGGGCATAAAAGAAAGTATCGTGTAATTGATTTCAAAAGAAATCGTTTCGATGCACCGGCCACAGTTCTTTCAATTGAATACGATCCAAACCGTTCAGCGCGTATCGCATTGGTGCAGTTTGAGGATGAAGAAAAAAGATATGTAATTGCACCAAACGGACTGAAAGTGGGACAAGTAATTGTTTCAGGCAGTTCAGTAGCACCGGAAGTTGGTAATGCCCTTCCATTAGGTTCTATGCCAATTGGTACAATTGTTCACAATATCGAGTTGACTCCTGGCAAAGGTGGTCAGTTTGCACGTAGCGCAGGGGCTTACGCTCAGCTTGTAGCGAGAGAAGGAAAATACGCAGTTTTGAAAATGCCTTCTGGCGAAATGCGTATGATACTTTCTACTTGTATTGCAACAGTAGGAACAGTTTCTAATGCAAGTCACATGAATGTGGCATTAGGAAAAGCAGGTCGTAGACGCTGGTTAGGTCGTCGTCCACGCGTCCGTGGTGTTGCAATGAACCCAGTCGATCACCCAATGGGTGGTGGTGAAGGTCGCTCATCAGGGGGCCAGCCTAGATCAAGAAACGGACAGTTCTCAAAAGGACTTAAAACTCGTGATCGCAACAAGCATTCTGAGAAATTGATTATCAGCCGTCGTAAAAAATAATAGTATAACATGGCACGCTCATTAAAAAAAGGACCATATATCGATTTTCGTTTGGAGAATAAAGTTACTGTGATGAACAGTGCTTCTCGGAAATCAGTAATCAAAACCTGGTCACGACGCTCTATGATATCGCCGGATTTTATCGGGCATACATTCGCGGTGCATAACGGAAACAAGTTTATTCCTGTTTATGTAACTGAAAATATGGTTGGTCACAAACTGGGAGAGTTTTCTCCTACACGTAACTTCCGTGGCCACACTGCAAAAAAAGATAAAGGTAGAAAATAATTAGTCGACGATAGCTGGTTCTGTAACAGGAACGAGCCTATATCTGAAAGAACATGGAAGCAAGAGCTATATTAAAAGATGTGCCTACTTCTCCTCGCAAGATGAGGTTAGTAGCCGACATGATTCGCGGACAAAAGGTCAGCAAGGCGTTGGCACTATTAAAGTTTCAACCGAGAGCTTCTTCACCGGTTTTGCACAAAGTTTTACTTTCTGCAGTTGCTAACTGGCAACAATTGAATGAAGATGCGAAGCTGGAAGACGCTGATCTTATTGTCAAAACCGTATTTATTGACGGTGGACGTATGTTAAAGCGTTTGCGCCCTGCACCGCAAGGAAGAGCACATAGAATCCGCAAGCGTTCTAACCACATTACAATTGTGATTGACGATGCTTCTGTTTCTATCGCAAGCGCAGACAAAGAATCAGTAATCACCGAATCATAAGTAAAACGATCTATATCGAATGGGACAAAAGGTAAATCCTATAGGTCTGAGACTAGGAATTGTTAGAGGATGGGAGTCAAGTTGGTATGGAGGAAAAGACTTCTCTGATAAATTAGTTGAAGACGAGAAAATCCGTAACTACATCAAAGCACGTATCCCAAAAGGATCGATCTCGAAAGTAGTTATTGAAAGAACATTAAAACGTATCACATTGACAATTCACACTGCTCGTCCGGGTATTGTGATTGGTAAAGGTGGTAGCGAGGTTGATAAAATCAAAGAAGAGCTTAAAAAGATAACAGGAAAAGACGTTCAGATCAACATTTATGAGATCAAACGTCCTGAGATCGATGCGAAATTGGTAGGCGAGGCAATCGCTCAACAACTTCAAGCTCGTATTTCATATCGTAGAGCAATGAAGCAATCAATCGCTTCTGCAATGCGGGTTGGAACACAAGGAATTAAAATTCGTCTTGCTGGACGTCTTGGCGGTGCTGAAATGGCGCGTACTGAGGAATACAAAGAAGGAAGAATTCCACTACATACTTTGAGAGCTGATATCGACTACGCAATCTCAGAAGCACAAACGATCTATGGCAAAATAGGTATTAAAGTTTGGATCTTCAAAGGAGAGCTTTACGGTAAAAGAGATTTGACACCAAGTGCTGCAACAGCTGCATCTGACAGAGCAGAAAGAAGCGCGTCAGGCGGAAACGATCGTGGCGGTAATGACCGTGGCGGAAGAGATCGCAGAGGTGGTGGCCGTGATGGCGGAGCACCTCGTGGTGAAGGCGGAGGCGGCGGAAGCGAAGCCGATCGTCGTAAACGCAACGCCAGCGGCGGAGGCAATAATAACAATAGGAATAAGAAGAAGTAATCAGACATTTTCCGATTTCGTATCGGGTCAAATAGATTAAAATCATGTTACAGCCGAAAAGGACAAAATTTCGCAAGCAACAAAAAAGCAAGGGCTCATACAATGGTTTGGCTACTCGCGGACATGAAATCGCATTTGGTTCTTTTGCCATCAAGGCGCTTGAACCAGGTTGGTTGACTGCTCGTCAGATCGAAGCTGCACGTATCTCAGTAACTCGTGCTATGAAACGTGAAGGTCAAGTATGGATTCGTGTTTTCCCTGACAAGCCAATTACCAAGAAGCCAGCGGAAGTTCGTATGGGTAAAGGTAAGGGAGCTCCTGAATATTGGGTTGCACCGGTTAAGCCAGGAACAATCATCTTCGAAGCAACTGGTGTTACTTTGGATACCGCTAACGAAGCATTGCGTTTGGCTGCACAAAAGTTGCCAATCAAAACGAAGTTCGTTGTACGTCGGGATTATCAAGAAGCGAATTAACCCGAATGTTATTAAGAACGCTAATTATTTAAAGCAATGACTAGTCAAGAAATTAAGGATCTGTCGCAGGATCAACTAAAAGAGCAGATCGCTCAGGAGCGGGAACGCTTGTTGCGATTGAAATTCGCTCATGCGATTTCACCCATTGAAAACCCTTTGCGTATTCGCACCTCGCGTAAGGAAATTGCAAAACTCTTAACCGAGCTGTCGGCTAAAAGTAACCAACAGTAAATCAGTTTAGAAATTATGGAGGCAACAGAAAGAAATTTACGTAAAGAAAGAGTTGGCAAAGTAGTGAGCAACAAAATGGAGAAATCCTGCGTGATCACTGTGGAGCGTAAAGTGAAGCATGCCAAGTATGGTAAGTTTATGACTAAAACTACCAAGCTTATGGTGCATGATGAAACCAATCAGGTTGGCATCGGTGATACGATCCGCGTGATGGAAACACGTCCGCTTAGTAAGAACAAGCGTTGGAGATTAATAGAAATCCTTGAAAAAGCTAAGTAACAAATGGTACAGCAAGAATCAAGACTGTCGGTAGCAGACAACAGTGGAGCGAAGGAAGTACTCGTAATTCGGGTACTTGGCGGAACTGGCAAACGCTATGCCTCAGTAGGCGATAAAATCGTCGTAACAGTAAAATCAGCTCTTTCTTCGAGCAACATGAAAAAGGGAACGGTCTCAAAAGCCGTTGTGGTTCGTACAAAAAAAAGAAGTGCGCCGTAAAGATGGGACCTACATCAGATTTGAAGATAACGCAGCTGTTTTGTTAAACAACAATGACGAGCCACGTGGTACACGTATCTTTGGACCGGTTGCAAGAGAATTGCGCGAAAAGCAATTCATGAAGATCGTTTCATTGGCACCAGAGGTGTTGTAAGAAATCGAAACTCTAGTATTTCTTTGAACTGATAAGAGAATATCTAAAATGGAAAGTAAAAATAAAAAGGCACCAGCTAAGTTGCACATTCGCAGTGGAGATACTGTAAAGGTAATTTCAGGCAATGCAAAAGGCGAAACTGGTGTTATCAAAAAAGTGGATATCGAGAAGCTTAGAGCTGTCGTTGAAGGAGTTAACATGATCACAAAACATGTTAAACCTAATGCACAAACTCCACAAGGAAGCATTGAAAAGCGCGAAGGTGCAATACACATTAGTAATCTAATGGTGGTTGATCCTAAAACTGGTGAAGCAACTAGAACTGGTCGTAAGGCTGATGATAAAGGTAAACTTCAGCGTTTTTCGAAAAAGACAGGAAATATTTTGTAATTCTTGGTTCCTATTGAACTAAGGGTAGAATATAAACGGTGGGTCGGTAATCCACAATAATACCTTCAAAAGATGGCACAGCCGAGATTAAAAGAAAAGTATGTAAGCGAAGTTGTTTCGCAACTGAAAGAAAAATTTCAGTACAAGTCAGTGATGCAAGTTCCTCGTTTGACTAAGATTGTTATCAATAAAGGCATTGGTGCAGCGGTAGCTGACAAGAAATTGGTTGATACTGGTGTTGAGGAATTGAGCCAGATCACTGGTCAAAAAGCAATCGCAACGATTTCTAAGAAAGCGGTTTCTAACTTCAAATTGCGTGAAAACATGCCGATTGGAGCAAAGGTTACACTTCGTGGTGATCGGATGTATGAGTTTCTTGATCGTTTGACTGCGATTGCAATGCCCCGAGTTAGAGATTTCAAAGGTATCAGTGACAAAGGATTTGACGGACGCGGAAATTATACTTTCGGTGTTAAAGAGCAAATCATTTTCCCTGAGATTAGTATAGAAAAGGTAAATAAAATTACCGGAATGGATATCACATTTGTTACTTCTACTAATTCTGACGAAGAAAGTTATGAATTGTTGAAGGCACTAGGTATGCCATTTACAAATGCGAACAAACAAGGATAATTCTTAATATAAGATATTTACCGACAATGGCAAAAGAATCAGTTAAAGCACGGGAGAGAAAGAGAGAAGCCTTAGTAGCTAAGTTTGCTGAGAAGCGTACTAGATTAAAAGCTGCGGGTGATTGGGTTGGTTTGGATAAATTACCACGTAACTCTTCTCCCGTTCGTTTGCATAACAGGTGCAAAATCACGGGAAGGCCTCGGGGTTATATGCGGAAATTCGGAATTTCCAGAGTTATGTTCCGGGATATGGCCTCTGACGGCAAGATTCCGGGTGTTACAAAATCAAGTTGGTAAGAATACTTTCAATTCTGATTTCAATTACTTAACTTTGCACTCCCGTTTCAAAGGGGTGTTTAAACTAGGCATAAAAATGTTAACGGATCCCATAGCAGATTATCTGACGAGACTCAGAAACGCTATCAAAGCGAAGCACAGGGTTGTTGAGATACCTGCATCCAACATAAAAAAAGAAATAACTAAAGTACTTTTTGATAAAGGGTATATTCAGAGTTATAAATTTGACGAAGTAGGTCCTCAGGGTGTAATCAAAATAGCTTTGAAATACAATCCTGTGACAAAGCAATCTGCAATTGTGAAATTGGAGAGGGTTAGTAAGCCTGGACTTCGTAAATATTCAGGTTCATCAACATTACCACGCGTGTTAGGTGGTTTAGGAACTGTTATCATTTCAACCTCTAAGGGTGTGATGACTGACAAGGAGGCCAAAACGCTTAATGTTGGCGGGGAAGTGTTATGTTTCGTGTATTAATATTTAAAAGTTATTCAGGAAATGTCACGTATAGGAAATAAAATTATCGTTTTGCCGGCAGGTGTTTCTGTATCAGTTGCAGAAGGTAATGTAGTCTCGGTAAAAGGACCAAAAGGAACATTGCATCAGACAGTTGATAGCGATATCAGCGTTGAAATTGAAGGCAGTGAACTAAAAGTAAGTCGCCCTACTGAGCAGAAGCGTCATAAAGCACTTCACGGATTGTATAGATCTTTGATCAACAATATGGTGATCGGAGTGGATGCTGGATACAAGAAGGAGTTAGAAATTATTGGTGTGGGTTACAAAGCAAGCGCGGCAAATAATGTGCTCGAATTGCAATTGGGATATTCTCACAATATTTTTATGGCTATTCCGCAGGAAATTAAGCTTACAACGACTTCCGAAAAGGGTCAAAACCCTAAGGTTATTTTAGAAGGCATTGATAAGGAGCTGATTGGATCAGTTGCTGCGAAAATCAAGTCATTGCGTAAGGTTGAACCTTACAAAGGAAAAGGGATTCGTTTTGTCGGTGAGGTTGTTCGTCGTAAGGCTGGAAAATCTGCTTCTAAAAAGTAGTAAGTCACGGAATTAGTTTATAACAAGTAAGACAAGTTTGAAAATGGCTACCGCAAAAGTAGATAGAAGACAACGACTTAAATATCACATTCGTAAGAAGGTGAAAGGTAGTTCTGAACGTCCGAGATTATCGGTTTTTCGTTCTAACACCAGCATTTACGCGCAAATTATAGATGATATCAATGGTGTTACACTTGCAAGTGCATCATCGGTTGATCTTGGCGGAAGAAAAGAAAATTCTAATGTTGAGGCAGCCCAGCAGGTTGGTAAAAAAATAGCTGAAAAAGCGCAAGAGGCGGGTATTCAGGCTGTCGTTTTCGACAGAAATGGATATTTGTACCATGGTAAAGTAAAAGCATTGGCCGAAGGAGCTCGTGAGGGTGGCCTGAAATTCTAAGTATAACAAAGACTATGTCTACAAATACAAAACCTTCAAAGGTTAACGAATCGGATCTGAAAGAACGCGTAGTTGCGATCAATCGGGTTGCAAAAGTAGTAAAGGGTGGTCGTCGTTTTAGCTTTTCGGCCATTGTTGTGGTTGGAGATGGAAACGGTGTCGTTGGATATGGACTTGGCAAGGCAAACGAAGTAACGGATGCAATCGCTAAGGGCATTGATGATGCTAAAAAGAACCTGATACAAGTTCCAATGCTCAAGCATACAGTTCCTCATCAGATGGAAGGCAAGTTCAGCGGAGGGTTTGTATTAATTAAACCAGCTGCACCTGGAACAGGAGTACTTGCTGGTGGACCTATGCGGGCTGTTCTTGAAAGTGCTGGTATTAAGGATGTACTTGCAAAGTCTAAAGGATCTTCGAATCCTCACAACGTTATCAAAGCCACAATTGATGCTTTGTTGAAAATGAGAGCTCCTCATCAGGTTGCTTTCCAGCGAGGTGTTAAATTGGACAAAGTATTCAACGGATAGTCCGAAGGATTTTCCCTTATCTGAGAGTGATCATGTCAAAAGTACGTATTACACAAATTAAAAGCACAATCGATCGTCCGGAAAGACAAAAGCTTACTATTAAGGCCTTGGGTCTTGGTAAGTTGAACAGAACGGTTGAAAAGGAAAATAGCGATGCCATTGCTGGTATGATCCGCAAGGTAAGCCACTTGGTTAAAGTAGAAGAAATTTAACATATAATTAAAGTTATGAATCTTAGTTCATTAAAACCGGCTGTTGGCTCTGTTAAGACAGGAAAGAGAGTTGGACGTGGTCAGGGCTCCGGAAAAGGAGGAACAGCTGCACGTGGACATAAAGGAGCTCAATCACGTTCTGGTTACAGCCGGAAGGTGGGTTTTGAGGGTGGTCAAATGCCGCTTCAAAGACGTTTACCAAAATTTGGGTTTAATAATATAAATCGGGTAGAATATAAAGCCCTCAATCTCGACGCAATTCAGGCATTGGCTGAAAAAACCGGTGCGGCCGTAATTACGTTGGATTTGATTCGCGAGAATGGCTTGTGCGCTAAAAAGGATTTAGTTAAAATTCTGAATAGAGGCCAGGTGTCGATCGCAGTTGAGGTTCAGGCAAACGGATTTTCCGCATCAGCTGTTGAAGCTATTGAGAAAGCTGGAGGTAAGGCGGTTAAGTTATAATTTTGTTGTTCTTGTAAGCGCAAGTTGTTTATAATGAATAGCTAATGTAAGCCCACGACATGAAACGATTTTTAGAGACTATAAAACACATATTTGCAATTGAAGAGTTGAGAACAAGAATTCTCAACACTCTTTTGTTTATAACGATTTTCCGTTTGGGGTCTTACGTGGCTTTGCCCGGCGTTGAACCGGATCAAATGAATGTTTCCACTCAGGGATTGTTGGGTCTTCTGGATACCTTTTTAGGAGGGGCATTCAGTAAGGCATCGATTTTTGCGTTGGGTATCATGCCATATATCTCGGCTTCGATTGCAATTCAACTTCTGACTATGGCCTTGCCGTATTTTCAGAAGATGCAAAAAGAAGGAGAGTCTGGCCGTAAGAAGCTGAATCAAATCACCAGAGTTCTTACTATCGTGGTTACTCTGGTTCAGGGTACAGCTTATTTAAATACTACAGTTCCTGATGAGGCTTTATTGGTATCAAGAAGCCTTTTCTCTATATCCTCTGTTTTTGTTTTAACTGCTGGAACAATGTTCTGTATGTGGTTGGGAGAGAGAATTACAGATAAAGGAATTGGCAACGGGATATCAATGCTGATTATGATCGGTATTGTTTCCAGATTCCCAGGAGCAATTTACAAGGAGTTCGTGTCACGCGGTAGCGGTCAGATTTTGTTGACAGTACTTGAAATCGTCGCTCTTTATTTTGTGATAATGGGTGCAGTAATGTTGACGCAAGCAGTACGTAGGATACCAATCCAATACGCAAAGCAGGTTGTTGGTAATCGTGTGATGGGTGGGCAGCGTCAGTATTTGCCGTTAAAGCTTAATGCTGCTGGTGTAATGCCGATCATTTTTGCTCAGGCGCTGATGTTTATTCCATCGCTGGGCGCATCTTATTTTGCAGAAAAAAGTGATTTTGCGAGTAATGTTGCGACGATCTTCGCGAATTATACCACTTGGCAATACAATTTGTTATTTGCTGTTTTGATCATTGTATTTACATTCTTTTATACAGCAATATCGGTCAATCCGCAACAGATTGCAGATGATATGAAAAGAGGTGGTGGCTTTATTCCTGGTGTAAAACCGGGACAGCAAACTTCTGAATATATCAGCTCGATACTTGACCGCATTACGTTCCCCGGATCTCTGATGCTTGCAGTTGTTGCAACATTGCCGGCATTTGCCAGTCTTTTGGGTGTGTCAACAGATTTTGCACATTTCTTCGGAGGAACCTCTTTACTAATTATGGTAGGGGTTGTTTTGGATACGCTTCAACAAATTGAAAGTTATCTGTTAATGCGTAGATACGAAGGGTTGATGAAGTCTGGGCGTGTTACAGGTAGGACTGAGAGTGTTGCTATCTGACATTTGTGATGATTTATTTAAAGACAGAGGAGGAGATTGAGCTGATAAGAAAAAGTGCGCAAGTTTTAGGCAAAGCGCATGCTGAGGTTGCACTATGGGTTAAGCCAGGAGTGACAACTAACAAGCTCGATGCTGTTGCTGAGGAGTATATAAGAGACTATGGAGGCATCCCGTCTTTTAAAGGATTTAATAAATTTCCTGCATCTCTCTGTATTTCTGTAAATGAAGTTGTGGTTCATGGTATTCCAGGAAACTACGCATTGAAAGAAGGAGACATCGTTTCGATCGACTGTGGTGTTAAGTTAAACGGTTTTCATAGTGATAGCGCTTATACTTATCCCGTTGGGGAGGTGACGCAGGAGGTTAGGGACCTGTTGACTGCGACGAAAAGATCGTTATACAAAGGAATTGAGCAAGCGGTAGATGGACTTAGGATAGGTGATGTTGGATTTGCTGTTCAGAATTACGTGGAAGAAAGAGGATATACGGTTGTGCGGGAATTAGTAGGACACGGTGTTGGGAAAGATCTCCATGAAAGCCCTGAGGTGCCAAACTACGGAAAAAGAGGAAAAGGTATCCGATTGCGAGAAGGAATGGTTTTAGCAATTGAGCCAATGATTAATCTCGGTGTGAAAACGGTCATGCAAGAGCGCGACGGTTGGACAATCAGGACAACAGACAGAAAATATTCAGCTCATTTTGAGCACACGGTTGTTGTTCGTAAAGGCAAAGCCGAGATTCTGACAACATTCGATTATATAGAAAAAGTGACGGCCAACACCAGCCTTATGGTTGAAGTAATGTAATTAACGCTACGAATGGCAAAACAAGCATCAATCGAACAAGACGGAGTTATTTTAGAAGCGCTTTCCAATGCAATGTTTCGTGTAATTTTAGAGAATAAGCATGAAGTTATTGCACACATTTCAGGAAAGATGAGAATGCACTATATAAAAATTTTGCCGGGTGACCGTGTTAAGTTGGAAATGTCTCCTTACGACTTATCAAAGGCAAGAATTACTTACCGGTATAAATAGGGAGAAGACGACCTCATTATTAACAACAAGTAACATTCGAGATGAAAGTCAAAGCATCAGTAAAGAAACGCAGTGAGGACTGCAAGGTTATACGCCGAAAGGGTAAAGTGTATGTTATTAACAAAAAGAACCCACGGTATAAACAAAGACAAGGTTAATCATTATGGCACGTATTTCAGGAGTTGATATTCCCGACCGTAAAAGGGGCGAAATCTCACTAACTTATATCTTCGGAATTGGACGCAGTTCAGCGAAAAAAATTCTGGAGAAAGCAGGAGTTGACATCAATAAAAAGGTGATTGACTGGAACGATGAAGAGTCTGGTGCAGTTCGTGCGGTTATAGCAGGTGAATATAAAGTAGAAGGTGCACTTAAATCAGAAGTTCAACTGAGCATTAAGCGCTTAATGGATATCGCTTGTTACAGAGGTCTTCGTCACCGTAAGGGTTTACCATTGCGCGGACAAAGGACAAAGAACAACTCTCGTACTCGTAAGGGTAAACGCAAAACAATCGCGAACAAGAAAAAGGCTACTAAATAATCAGTGAGCGGTGGGTAAAACCACATTTCTATCCATAAGCAATGGCACAAAATAAAAGAAAAGATAAAGCAAAAAAGAGAGTTGTCGTAGTGGAGTCGGTGGGTCAAGTACACATCAAAGCTTCCTTCAATAACATTATCATCTCTATTACCAATAATAATGGCCAGGTAATCTCCTGGGGATCTGCTGGTAAAATGGGATTCCGTGGTTCTAAAAAGAACACTCCTTATGCTGCACAAACAGCAGCTCAAAGCTGTGCTCAGGTTGCTTTTGACCTGGGAATGCGCAAGGCCGAGGTGTTCGTTAAAGGACCTGGTTCTGGACGCGAATCGGCGATTCGTACTATTCAGAATGCGGGAATCGAAGTAACTACAATCAGAGATATTACTCCGCTGCCACACAATGGTTGCCGTCCTCCAAAACGTCGGAGAGTATAGTATTTCAATATAATGCCCATTCGTAATTTGGACACTGGGGTTACAGAATGGTTTTCAAATAATTTAAGTAAAATAAAAAGTTTTTAATGGCACGTTATACAGGTCCCAAATCGAAAATTGCAAGACGTTACGGAGAACCCATCATGGGCCCGAGCAAAGCGCTTGCAAAGAAAAATTACCCTCCAGGAGTTCATGGAAAGGGTCGCCGCTCTAAGAAATCAGAGTATGCTTTACAATTGATGGAAAAGCAGAAGGTGAAATTCATTTATGGTATTCTTGAAAGGCAATTCCGTAATCTATTTGAAAAGGCTTCGGTTAAAGAAGGTATTACTGGTGAAAACCTATTGAAATACTGCGAAGCTCGTCTTGATAATACAGTTTACCGCTTGGGCATCGCTCCAACCAGACGGGCTGCTCGTCAGCTTGTTTCCCACAAACATATACTTGTTGATGGTGAAATTGTAAACATTCCTTCTTATTCTCTGCGTCCTGGACAGATCGTTACAGTGCGTGAGAAATCTAAGTCTCTTGAATCAGTTTCTGAAAGCCTTGCTGGTCACAGCTCAAAAGGATTCAACTGGTTAGAGTGGGATGGTCAGCAATTGACAGGTAAATTCGTAACGTTCCCGGAACGTGAACAAATTCCTGAAAACATCAACGAACAACTTATCGTTGAGTTGTATTCTAAATAATCTTCATATTACTGCACGCCTGTTTACCAGGCGTGCTTTTAGCCGTTAACGGCAATTTTGCGATCGCAAAGGTAACGGTAGCGTGATCAACTATCATTTACTACTATAAAAGGAGCAAGGACTATGTCAATATTAGCTTTCCAAATGCCTGATAAGGTCGTCATGGAAAAAGCAGACGACTTTCACGGGTTGTTTGAGTTTAAGCCTTTAGAGAAAGGATACGGCGTAACCATTGGTAATGCATTACGTAGAATACTTCTTTCATCTTTGGAAGGTTATGCCATCACGAGCGTGAAGTTCCCTGGTGTTCTTCATGAATTTTCTTCTATCGAAGGTATAGTTGAGGATGTAACAGAAATCATCCTGAACCTTAAAATGGTTCGTTTTAAAAAAGTTTCTGATCTGAACGAAAGCAGAATCGTTGTCAACCTTAAAAATGTATCCGTTATCACAGCGGGAGACATTGGCAAGTTTACCAATGCATTTGAAGTTTTAAACCCGGATCAGGTTATATGCCATATTGATGACCAGAAAGAGTTCGAAATGGAACTTCTTTTGGACAAAGGAAGAGGATATGTCCCTGCTGATGAGCCACGTGCAAACGAATTGCCATTTGGATACATCGCGGTGGATTCTATTTATACGCCAATTAAAAACGTTAAATACAGTGTTGAAAATACACGTGTAGAACAACGTACAGATTATGAGCGTCTTTTGATCGACATTCAGACAGATGGTTCTATCCATCCGGAAGATGCGTTAAAAGGGGCTGCAAACATTTTGATTCAACACTTTATGCTATTCTCTGATCAAACAATGACGTTTGAGAAGCAGAAAGCAGAAGAGGATAATCAAGTGGATGAAGAAATGTTACGTATGAGAAAACTGCTTAAGACTTCATTGTCTGAGCTGGATCTTTCTGTACGTGCATACAACTGTTTGAAATCAGCTGACGTTAAATCACTTGGTGATTTGGTTAGGCTGGAAATTTCAGACATGATGAAATTCCGTAATTTTGGTAAAAAATCTCTTACTGAGTTGGAACAGCTTGTAGCTGATAAACAACTCACATTTGGAATGGACGTTGCCAAATATCGTTTGGACGAAGATTGATAAATAATTCCATAATAAGTCTGTATTCTGTAGCGCGCTAGCCGCCGCTCGAAGCAACTAAACAACAAAACAATGAGACACGGTAAGAAAGGTAATCACTTAGGAAGAACAGCATCTCACCGCAAGGCGATGCTATCAAATATGGCTTCTTCTTTGATTATCCACAAGAGAATTGAAACAACACTTGCTAAGGCTAAGGAACTGCGTAAATATGTTGAACCTTTGCTAACGCGCGCCAAAGAAGATTCTACCCACAACAGAAGGGTTGTTTTTTCTTATCTGAATGATAAAGAATCGACAAAAGAACTTTTCGGAGTTGTTTCGGATAAAATCGCTTCTCGTCCAGGTGGTTACACTAGGATCATTAAACTTGGAAGCAGACTTGGTGATGCTGCTGAAACTGCACTGATTGAACTTGTAGATTTCAATGACGCATTGCTTCTTGCTAATGCAGACAAACCTGCAAAAACAAGACGTAGCAGAAGAGGTGGAGCGAAAAAAGATGAAACGGGAGTTGCAGCCGCGGCACCTGTTAAGAAAGAAGATCATCCGGTAGTTGCTGAGGCGGAACCAGTTGCTGACGAAGCACCTGCAACCAATGATGAGGCTGCTGAAAACAATGAGTCACCAGAATCGACTACTGAAAAGGAATAATTTTGGATAATCATTAAGAATATATGGAAAAGGGTTGAACGTTTCGTTTAACCCTTTTTTATGGGTAAAATTTTATAGTTTTGCACCGCAGTTTAAAAACACCGAGCATTTCGCTCAAAATAATAGTAGGCAACAATAGATTTAGCAATAAAATGGGTCAAAAAAAGCAAGCTCTGTTATTACTTGAAGATGGAACGGCATACAAGGGACTCGCTTTGGGGATAAGCGGGACCACCGGCGGAGAAATTTGTTTTAACACAGGCATGACCGGGTATCAGGAAATTTACACTGATCCTTCTTATTACGGTCAAATCATTGTTAATACCAATTCACACATTGGTAATTACGGAGTTCAGCTGGAAGATGAGGAAGAATCCGCGTCGGTAAAGATCCGGGGGATGGTTTGTAACACATTTTCGCCCATCTATTCCAGATATACAGCTGATTTCTCATTGCAGGAATATTTTGAAAGAGCCAACATTGTTGGCGTGAGCAATGTGGATACAAGACACATCGTGCGCCACGTGAGGCAGCGCGGCGTAATGAATGCGATCATTTCCTCAGAAATCCTGGATGAAAAGGAGCTCATGGAAGAATTGAAAAAAATCCCTTCCATGGATGGCCTTGAATTGTCTTCCGAAGTAACTACGGAGAATGCTTACTTCGTTGGCGAGGAATCTGCAAGTCAATGGAGAATCGCTGTAATGGATTATGGAATTAAGAAAAGCATTCTGAAAAATCTGACATCACGCGGGTGTTATTGTAAAGTTTTCCCTGCAAAAACACCGTTTGAAGAAGTTATGGCCTGGCAACCTGATGGATTCTTTATATCCAACGGACCAGGTGATCCGGCTGCAATGCTTTACGCAGTTGAGAATGTGAATCAAATGATCAAGACGAGCAAACCGCTTTTCGGAATCTGTTTGGGCCATCAGTTACTAGCATTGTCAAGCGGAATTAATACTTATAAAATGCACCACGGCCACCGTGGGCTGAACCATCCGGTGAAAAATCTAATTACTGGATTCTGCGAAATTACTTCCCAAAATCATGGGTTTGCAGTAGATCCGGATGAAATTGAAAGCCATCCCGATATCGAAATCACGCACGTGAATTTGAATGATAAAACGATTGAAGGAATTCGCAGGAAGGACTATCCGGCTTTCTCAGTTCAGTATCACCCTGAGGCGTCACCAGGTCCGCACGATTCGCGATATCTGTTTGATGAATTTATTAAATTGTTAAGAGCGAGCTGAAAATATCGAAATCCTCTGTAATGCAGAGGATTTTTTGTGTTATTTTGTACCGTTAAAAAATTCTATTTTAAATCAAAACCACAAGCTGCAAATGAGTACGATTCAATCAGTACATGCAAGACAAATTCTGGATTCAAGAGGAAACCCAACAATAGAAGTAGATATTCGTACTGAAAATGGCTATTTAGGACGTGCTGCTGTTCCGTCTGGCGCTTCTACCGGAAAGCATGAGGCCGTTGAACTTCGTGATGACGATAAAAGTGTTTACGTAGGAAAAGGAGTTCTGAAAGCCGTTGAGAATGTCAACGATATCATTTTCCCTGAATTGATCGGTTGTTCAGTATTTGAGCAAAATCTGATTGATAAAATCATGCTGGAATTGGACGGAACACCTAACAAAGCAAAGTTAGGAGCGAACGCAATTTTGGGTGTATCTCTTGCTGCTGCGAAAGCTGCGGCTCAGGAAGCCAATCTTCCCCTATATCGTTACGTGGGCGGAACAAACGCAAACACATTGCCGGTTCCAATGATGAATATCCTGAATGGTGGTAGCCACGCGGATAATTCTATCGATTTCCAGGAATTTATGATCATGCCTGCGAAGGCGGATACATTTTCTCAGTCATTGAGAATGGGTGTTGAGGTTTTCCATACATTGAAAACTGTTTTGAAAAGCAAAGGATATTCTACTAACGTAGGTGATGAAGGTGGTTTTGCTCCTAACATTAAATCCAATGAAGAAGCGATCGAAATCGTAATTCAGGCGATTGAGAAAGCAGGTTACAAGCCAGGCGAAGATATCTTTATCGCAATGGATGCTGCCGTTTCCGAATTCTACGAAGACGGATTTTACCACTTCAAAAAGTCAGACGGACGCAAGTTAAGCTCTGATGAAATGGCTGACTACTGGACGCAATGGGTTGCTAAATATCCAATCATTTCTATCGAAGATGGAATGGACGAAGACGACTGGGCTGGATGGGCAACGCTTACTCAATCTGTGGGAAAGAAAATCCAACTTGTAGGTGACGATTTGTTCGTAACAAACGTAACCCGTCTGCAACAGGGAATCGAATCACAAATTGCGAATGCCGTGCTTGTAAAAGTGAACCAGATCGGTTCATTGACTGAGACAATAGACACAGTTAATCTTGCAAAACGCAATAGCTATAAGAGCATTATGTCTCACCGTTCAGGTGAAACAGAAGATTCTACAATCGCTGACTTGGCAGTTGCATTGAACACAGGACAAATCAAAACTGGTTCTGCTTCGCGCTCTGACCGTATGGCAAAATACAACCAGCTGCTTCGGATTGAAGAAGAACTGGGAGAAAACGCTTACTTCCCAGGATTGAAATTCTGATATTGATAATCGAAACCGGAGCTTAATGCTCCGGTTTTTGTATACACTCGCTTCCCTTATGAAAAAAGGATCATTCTGGTCTTTCCAGACGCTTAAAAATTTCTACATCGCCACATTCCTGGCTTGGTTTGTCTGGATCCTGTTTCTTGATAATAACAACATGCGAATCGTCATCTCTAACCGGATGAAAATGAAAGAGCTGGAACATGAAAAGGGAATTTTGTTGGGAAAGATCAAGGAAGTTAAGAAAGAGCGGAATGAGGTTTTTGGAAATCCAAAAATGCTCGAAAAATGGGCTCGCGAGAATTTCATGATGCGGAAGCCCAATGAGGAAGTATATGTAATCGTTGACGAGAAAAATCAACCGGTCGAAGGCAAGAAAAGCGAATGAGCTGGCCATCGATCATTGCGTATTAATATTTAATTTTTAAGACTTTGAGCAAAAAAGTAATTCTTATAATCATGGACGGCTGGGGCATTGCCAAATCAGGCGAGGAAAGCCGTTCCGCTGTTTTAGCTGCCAACACTCCTTTTTACGACAGCATTATGCAAAAATACCCGCACAGCAAACTTGCTGCCAGCGGCCTGGCTGTCGGACTTCCTGACGGACAGATGGGAAATTCAGAAGTAGGGCATACCAATCTCGGAGCAGGACGTGTGGTTTACCAGGATTTGGTGAAGATCAATCTGGCCGTTACCGAAGGCACATTGGGTAACGAACCTGTGCTGACCAGTGCTTTGGATTTTGCGAAAACAAATAATAAAAAAGTGCATTTTATTGGTCTGGTTTCCGATGGAGGTGTTCACTCACACATTGATCATTTAAAGGGACTCGTCAAAATCGCTGCGGATAGAGGTTTGACAAACGTCTTTGTACATGCATTTACAGACGGTCGTGACTGCGACCCGAAAAGTGGATTAGGCTTTTTGACAGAGCTTCAACAAACATTAGATCAAACAACGGGACGCATTGCGAGCGTGACGGGTCGCTATTATGCCATGGATCGTGATAAGCGTTGGGAGCGTGTGAAGCTTGCATACGATGCAATGGTGCACGGCGAAGGTGCTCATGTTCCATCCGGTGATGTGCTTAAAGCCATTAAAGATTCGTACGAAACCGGTGTGACGGACGAATTTATCCTGCCTATCGTTGCTACCAATCCGGACGGAACACCAATCGCTGTCATTGAAGACGGCGACGTTGTATTGTGTTTCAACTTCCGGACGGACAGGGGCCGAGAAATCACCGAAGTGCTGACGCAGCAGGATTTTCATGAGCAAAACATGCACAAGCTAAATCTGAGATACATCACAATGACCAATTATGATGATACATTCAAAGGTGTAGATGTGATTTTTGATAAAGATAATCTCAACAATACATTAGGAGAAGTGCTTGAAGCGGCGGGTAAAAAACAGATCCGCATTGCTGAAACTGAAAAATATCCGCACGTCACATTCTTTTTCTCGGGCGGGCGTGAAAAGCCATTTGAAGGCGAAAGCCGCTTGCTTTGCCAATCGCCGAAGGTCGCTACGTATGATTTGCAACCTGAAATGTCTGCATTCGGAATCAGGGATTCGATTGTGCCTGAGTTGGAAAAAGAAGAGGTGGATTTCGTTTGTCTCAATTTTGCCAACCCGGATATGGTGGGCCATACAGGCGTGTTTGAGGCGGCAGTTAAGGCCTGTGAAACCGTTGATCAATGTGTGCAGGCAGTCGTTACAACCGGCTTGAATCATGGTTATTCATCCATTATCATTGCCGATCACGGAAATTCAGACTATATGCTGAATGACGATGGCTCGCCCAATACGGCCCATTCATTGAACCTGGTGCCGTGTGTGCTGGTCGATAATAATTATCAGAATCCAATAAAAGATGGAAAGCTGGCTGATATCGCTCCCACAATTCTCGAATTGATGGGAATTTCTAAGCCAGAGGAAATGACAGGAATTAGTATCCTATAAACTAAACCTGGTACAATGATGTTCTTTACCGGAGAGTCCATTGGGCTCTCTGTTTTTATTTTAGATCTTCTGCCGATAAAGTCAACATTACCAATGCGTTTCACTTCAAAACAGCCTTTCAACCGTACCGTATTTATTAAATGTAACCTTATTGTTATCCTCATATGCTTACTTACATTGAGCGCTTGCAGGGAAGCTGAAACCGATCCCAACGAAAAGAAGGCTTACTATGATCTTAAAGGTTTCGTCGAAAATCAGATAGTTTACCTGAATGAAAAAAAGCCAAAGGTGGCCAAAACGGTCCAGCTTGATGGAAAAAAGGAAGTACGCGCGGAAATCGAAACAGATTGGAAAAAGGAACTGGAGTTATTTGCGCAAGCCGACATTAATAAGCCTGCATATCGTAACAGCTACTCGGTAATCAAAAATGATTCGGCTATTTATGAATACAAAATCAAGGATGGAGAGAATCTGCCAGTGCGTTATTTAATGATCAAGGTGGACAGCGCAACCCAGCAACCTGTGTTGGTAAAAGCGATCCTACGGTCTGAAAACAGGATATATAGTTCTGAGAAAACAATTGAATTGATGGCAAACCGACGAAATAATATGCTGGAAGTTTCGGCCTATACCGTGAAAGGTTATCAAAAGCTTTTGTTCACAAACCGCAAGTCTTTCAATATTTCCGCGAAAATAGGATTATAGCGGGTTTTGAAATAATGTTTGGTTGTACTGTTACACCATACTTTGGGTAAACATTACCCAATTTTTCAATTAGCCTCCTTCATACAGCCGTTCAGCGCTAATTTTCTCCGTTTAAAAATATATTTCAAAAAGAGGCTTGGCTACTTACCAGGCCTCTTTTTTAGTATTATTTATATAAAATTATAAGATTAGAAAATCCCGAATAACCCGGCATTGGCGATTCGGCACAGAATTAGAGGCTTAAAAAACAAATCCATGTAGACCCGGGGTAACTTTTAACCTGTCAACATGTAAACTAAATCATATTAATAAATTCTCAAATTCAATGGAACAAGAACAGAAAAATAAGCAAAGTATCGCCTGGGCAATGGTTGTTGTCCTTGGACTTGCAACGGCCATGTTTGGCTACTTGTTTACTACTCAAAAAAATGAGTTGACACAACAGGAAACAATGGTGGTTGAAAAAGCTAGAGAACTGGCTGTAACCAAAACTAAATTAGACTCTATTTCAACTGTTCTGGACGCGAAAATCGCTGAAATTGAAAAACTAGGTGGTGACGTAACAGAATTGACGAAGGTTAAGGAAAAACTGGAAGCGGACAAATTGGCTTTCAGCAGAAGCAAAAAAGTTGAAACTAACAAATACTTAGGCAAGATCAAGGAATACGAAAAATTCCTGGTTGAGAAGGACGAAGTAATTGCTCAATTAAAACTTGAAAACGAGCATTTGGTAGCTTCAAACGATTCTTTGAGCACACACGTAGGAAGTTTGACTAGCGAGCGTGAGAAATTGGTACAACGTCAGGCTGAACTCACTGACTCTGTTGTAACATTCACTGCTGCTAACAAAGAGCTTAGCGATAAAGTAACAAAAGCTGCTTCATTGAAAGCGCAGAACCTTAAAATACTTACTGTTAATTCAAGAGGTAAGGTTAAGGATAAAGAAGAGTACAAAGCAAGTCGTGTTGACAAAATTAAAATGGTGTTCAATCTTCCAGAAAACGAATTGACAGCACAAGAATCAAAGGACATTTATGTTCGTGTGCTTGACCCCGAAGGAGCGGTTGTATCGGATGATGCAACTGGATCAGGAGAATTCGAAGTGGATGGAGCTCCATCTAAATTCACAACACGTGAGTCTGTTGCTTACCAAAACAACAACCAGAAAGTAGAATTGTTGTATGACAATAGCTCACAGTTCCGTCCAGGTAAATACAATGTGGAACTGTATGCAGAAGGATATAAAATTGGTGGTGGAAACTTCACTATCAAGAAATAAGGATTCGACTTCACACCATGCATAACTATCAAAGGCGGCTGATTCATTTCAGCCGCCTTTTTTGCGCTTAACCTGCTGAATTTTGTGCATTGATCACATCAATAAAATGATGTAATTCCTCCGAGCGTTCGGGCCCCGACTCAGGATACGCCATATCCATCTTTTTAAGTTCTTCCACAATGATCTTTGACACTGTCAATCGCAAATTCTTTTTATCATCTGCTGGCATGACGTACCAGGGTGCTTTCTTTGTCGCTGTGTTATTGATGCAATCTTCATAAGCCTGCATATACTCGTCCCACTGTCCGCGCACTTTCACATCCTGCTCTTCGAATTTCCAGTTTTTTGAAGGATCTTCGATTCGTTCGATCAAACGGGAAGCTTGTTCTTCTTTCGACACATTCAGGAAAAATTTAATCACCCGGATGCCGTTTCTGTAAAGATATTTTTCAAGATTTCTGATATCGGAATATCTGTGTTTCCATAACTTATCCATGTCTGCGGTAAGTTCAGCCGGTAATCGCTGAGAGCTCGTTACGATTTCTGGATTCACTTTGGCAACAAGAACTTCCTCGTAATAGCTGCGATTAAAGATCGTAATCGTCCCGCGCTGCGGAAGCACCAGATTACTCCGCCATAGATAATCGTGTTCGAGTTCAGTTTCGGTAGGCCTTTTAAATGAATGTATTTTCACTCCTACCGGATTCACGCCTGCGAGCACGTGTTTGATCGTCCCGTCTTTACCTGCTGCATCCATAGCTTGAAAAATGACCAGTAACCCATATCGATTGTGGGCATACATCATGCTTTGCAGCACATCCAGCTCTTTCGCTGATTCAGCTTGCATTGTTTCATATTCTTCTTTATCCTTATAAATATCCTTGAAGCGCGTTTTCGCCTTTTTGATCTGAAATTTCTGCGTTCCATCAACGCGATATTCGTCTGAATTGAAATCCGGCATACGAATGCTGTTTAAAATGAAGTTTATACATTACAATTGTTTCAAAAATCCAGCCAGCCCGGCGAATGCGCGTGCCCTGTGGCTCAGCGAAGATTTTTCTTCCAGTGTCATTTCGGCAAATGTCCGTGTTAAACCGTCAGGCATAAAAACGGGATCATAACCAAAGCCATTACTGCCTCTTTTCTCGTGGATAATGTGCCCTTCAACAGTTCCCTGAAACTGTTGATATTTCCCATCAATGACCAATGTAATCACGGTCAGGAATCGCGCGGAGCGATCATTCTCACTAGCCAGATTGCTCAGCAGAAGATCAATGTTATCATCTGAGTTTCGCTGAGGCCCGGCATAGCGTGCAGAATAGACGCCAGGCTCACCATGAAGTGAGGTTACTTCCAGGCCTGTATCATCAGCAAAGCAATTGATGCCATAATGATCCCAGACAAATTTCGCCTTAGCGGCAGAATTCTCAGCGATCGTTTCAAATGGCTCTGGAATGTCCGTTTCGCAGCCGATATCGCTTAGGGTAACAAGCTCAAACTGGTCACCAAGTAATGCCTGGATTTCCTTCAACTTATGAAGATTATTGGTGGCGAAGCAAAGTTTCATGCTAATCATATATTTATTCAAAATGCATTTTACACAAAAAAACGGCCACTCTTGTGAAGCAGCCGTTTTAATTCATTTCTATTTAATTATCTCGTTGGAGGACCAGGTTGTTGCGCCGGCGCTTTTCCAAAATCGATCAGTTCTACATCAAATAACAGGACCGAGTTTGCAGGAATAGCTCCCGGCGATCCTTCGGCTCCATAAGCAAGTCCGGATGGGATAATCAAAGTGCGCTTTCCGCCTTTTTTCATCAGCATAATGCCTTCTTCCCAGCCCGGGATAACCATGCCTACACCAACCTGAAAATCGATTGGCGGTCTGCCACCGTTTTTCGAGCTGTCAAATACTTTACCATCCAAAAGCTTTCCTGTATAGTGAACTTTCACATTGTCACCCGCCTTCGGACTTTCGCCCGTTCCAACTACATCATCAACGTAAGTTAAACCGGATGCTGTTTTCTGCGCTTTCGCTTTCAGGTTATTCTTAGCTAGATAATCTTCAATTACTTTTGCGTCGATCGCTTTTTGCTTAGTGCCTGCCTCGGAAAGTTGCTTTTGGAATTCCTCAGAAGTAAGTACGCTCACCACTTTCACGGTAAAATTAAGATCAGAGCCTTTTTTGATCATAGGAGGCATTGGTTGACCGATTTTCGCGAACATTGTATCTGCATTGATTGAAATCTTTGCGCTGTCACCACTTGCAAGTAAAGCAAGACCTTCTTCAAAGCTGCCTTTGTATTGAGGGGTCTGCAAAACCATCTTTTGCGGCGCACCTTCTTTATATGTATCGCGAAGCGTGGAATCAGTGCCGTTTTTCAAAACAAAATGGAACGTCATAATGTCTCCCAACTTAGCTTTTCTTGCATCATCTTCATGTTCGAAAATCTGGTATTTCAGGCCGGATTCAGTAACCTGCGTCTTATGTTGGTTGCAAGCGGCTGCTAGAATAGTTACGCCCATTGCATAACCGATTGTTTTTAAATTCATTGGATTGTGTTAATTGGAAAGATTATGATGTGATTTTTGAAGTAAAAATTTAAGACTAATCAACGTTTAAAAGTTCTTGTTGGTATCCGGGGAGAATATTTAAAAAAGTTGCAACTGTTTCACTCACTGATTGTTCTGATCTTCCACCCGATGCATTCTTATGTCCTCCGCCGTTAAAGTAAGTGCTTGCAAGATCTCTTACAGAGAATGTTCCAACCGAGCGGAATGAAATTTTTACCTCGCCCTTTCTTTCGATAAACATGGCCGACATGACTACATTTTCAACCTGCAGCCCGTAATTCACGATTCCTTCGGTTTCTCCCGTGCTGGAATTGAATTTTTGCAATTCCGCTTCGGTCAAAACCATGTATGCAGTTCTGTACTGGGGCAGGACGACTAATTTTTGAGAAAGTACGTAACCTAAAAACTGCAAGCGCGACAGCGGTGCATTGTCGTAGATCAGTCTGTGAACGCGGCTGGAATCGAAGCCGGTCAACATTAAATCGGCAACGGCCAAATGAACCTCCGGAGTAACATTGCCATGTCGGAATGAACCCGTATCCGTCATAATGCCGGCGTACAGACATTCAGCCATCGGAATGTCGAATATTTCAGTAACAGGCGAATTTCCTTCCAGTTCCTTGATCAGTTTGTAAATCAGCTGGGCAGTAGCAGCGGCGTAGGTATCCCAAACCATCCATTTCGCAAAATGCTCAGGTTCAAGGTGGTGATCCACCATGAGCTTGGGTGCAGGGGCTTCTTCAACCACTTTTCCCAAATCTTTAAGCCGGGAAAGCGCTGAAAAATCGAGGCAGCATATCAATGTGGCTTGCGCAATTTTGTTCTTGCATTTAACCTGATCCGCCTGCTTTTCATAAACCAGAACGTGCTCAATACCAGCTAGCCAGCGTAAATTGGCGGTATAATCAGTTGGACTGATGACCGTAACTTCGTGTCCTTTTTTAATTAAATAACTTGCCCAGCCTAATGATGATCCCAGCGCATCTGCGTCGGGGTCACGATGCATCGTAATGATGATTTTTTGTGGATGGGATAAAAAAGAGCTAAGCTCTTCAACAGTTTGATTCACAGTTACTTAATTCGGAAAGAAGAAAAATTGCTTTGCGTTGAGCCCACAAAATTAATAAAACTGTTGGGATTTGCTCAATATAATGCCGTAAAGGCTGGTTATCAGGCTATGTTTTAAGGCTACACACCATGATAGGATGAAAGGAGCAAGGATATAAAATGAAAAATTGTAGTTTTGCAGCAAATAAATTTTAGCCAATAGTATGCCAACGAATAGAACATTCACAATGATTAAGCCGGATGCCGTTCAGGATGGCAATTCGGGAGCAATTATCAAAATGATCGAGGAGGCCGGGTTCCGGATTGTAGCCTTGAAAAAAACGCAGCTTACCCCGGAACGCGCCGGAGAATTTTATGCAGTGCATAAAGAGCGCCCTTTCTACAATGATTTATGTAAATATATGTCTTCCGGCCCGATCGTTCCGATGATTCTGGAGAAGGACAACGCAGTTACAGATTTCCGTACGCTGATTGGTGCTACTAACCCTGCAAATGCGGACGAAGGCACAATCCGTAAATTATTTGCAAAATCCATTGAGGCCAACGCAATCCACGGTTCGGATTCTGACGAAAACGCTGAAATAGAAGGAAGCTTCTTCTTTGCCCATATCGAGCAATTCTAAGCATTAACGTTAAAATAAAGCGGCCCGGTTGAATGTTCAACCGGGCCGCTTTATTTTTTGATACTATTGTTTCATCGAACAGCCAGGCTGTCGATAATGTGGATAACGCCATTGGCAGCGCTTATATCCGGTAAAATGATATCGGCTTTGTTAACGGCGAAAATGCTGTCTGTCTTTGTCAGGCTCAGCTCTTTTCCCGTCAGTGACTTTTCTTTTGCCACTAAAAGGTCTTTGTATTCAAGTCTCTTTTTACCAATAATGTGATTATTAATCAATTTCCTCGCAGAATCTGCTGGTAATCCAGTAATTACGCTTGAAGCGAAAATATTTGCTTTGCCAAAAGCACTGTTATCCGGGGCGAAAAAAGTTATTTCTCCTGTACGCAATGCATCGGTCATCTCAGCGTGTATCATGATATCTTTCAGGATACTGAAACGCTCGTTTTCCATAATGACCTCTGTAATCGTTTTGCGCTTTACTATGTCTTCATTCTTTTCTTTGCAGGAAATAATTACTCCCGAAGACAACACTGCAAGTAAAAAAAATGCCACATAAGGCCCTACAAAACGGTTTTTTTTCATAGCTTTCCAATTGGTTAATTTCCGTAAAACTAATGGAAAATGTATTTTGACCGAATTCTTAATGTAATTTTTTTCATCCTAACCCCCAATCCATTATGTTAAAACTTAGACAACTGGCAGTGCTTTCTGCGGCCATTTTGTTGCTCAACTCTGCATTTTTAGTTTTTAAAGCACCCGTTCCCAGTCCGTTAAAAAAACCGGTAAAGTTATTTAACGGGAAGGATCTGACCGGCTGGAAGGTCAACGGAACAGAAAAATGGTATGTGGAAAACGGCGAATTGATCTGCGAAAGTGGCCCTGACAAGAAATATGGCTATTTAACGACAGACAAGTTTTACAAGAATTTCGATCTCTCATTGCAATTCAAGCAAGAGGCAAACGGCAACAGCGGCGTATTTTTCCGCTCCACGGTGGACGGCACGAAGGTTTCAGGTTGGCAGGTTGAAGTTGCACCACCAAACCATGACACGGGTGGCATTTACGAATCTTATGGCCGTAACTGGCTTGTGCAGATCCCTGATGAAAAAGAAGGTTTCCTGAAAATGGGCGAATGGAACACATTGAGAATCCGCGCGCAGGGCGACAATGTCAAAACCTATCTGAATGGTAATCAAATGGTTGATTTCACGGATGCTAAAATCGGCGCGGGAGAAGGATCCATTGCGCTGCAAATCCACGATGGCGGCGGAATTAAAGTGCGTTGGAAAAATATCACCATTGAAGAGCTTTAATCTTCATTTTTTCATTCCGGCCGAAACGGTGTTCATACATTCGAAATAAGCAGTTCGTCGGAATTCACTTAACATAGGGCTTCACGGCTGATAGATTTGTGTCAACAAGGAACACAAATGCTATTAGCCATGAAGCTTTTTTATTATCTCCTGCTACTAATCTCCCCGCTTGCCTATTCGCAGAATACGGTAAGCGGGAAGATTACTGATAAAAAAGGCAATGCTTTGCCAGGAGCCAATGTATTTTTAAAAGGAACTTACGACGGAACAACCACAGACGCGAACGGCCTTTTCAGCTTTCAAACGACGGAAAAAGACACAGCTACACTTGCAGCAACTTATGTTGGATATGAAGCATTTGAAACTAAAATAGGCGTAAGGGAAAACGCAACGGACCTGTCTGTCAAGCTGGAAGAGTTAGCCAATGAACTGAACACGGTGGTGATCACTGCCGGTGCATTTGAAGCATCCGACGAAAAACGGATGGCCATGTTGAAGCCACTTGACATTGTAACCACCGCAGGTGCCGCAGCCGACATTACGGGGGCAATGCAGTTTCTTCCCGGCGCCCAGCGCGTAGGAGAGCAGGAAGGGCTTTTCGTGAGGGGCGGCTCCGGCCAGGAAACCAAAGTTGTGATTGATGGGATGATCGTCCAGAACCCGTTTTTTAGCTCCTTGCCCGATGTGCAGTCGCGCGGCAGGTTTAATCCTTTCATGTTCAAAGGCACTTCGTTTAGCACGGGCGGTTATTCTGCTCAGTATGGACAGGCACTCTCGTCTGTTTTGCTTCTTAACACCACAGATAAGGTCAGTAACAATGGTTTGGGAATCAGCTTAAACCTGGCCAATGCAGGGCTTAACTACGATTATGCGACCAAAAACCAAAGCATTTCCGCTGTCGCTTATTATGGTAATCTTAAACCACTTTTTTCTCTCGTAAAACAGAATGTGGATTGGTTGCAGGAACCCGAATTCAAAGGATCTTCATTAACATACCGCCTTAAACCGACTAAAAATGGTGTCCTGAAAGTCTATGGAATGTATTCGGACAGTCAGCTAAGCATGAATTCCCGGGATCCTGCCAGCGAGTCGGGGAAAACGAAGCTGGATCTTGAAAACAAAAATTCCTTCGTTACCAGCACTTATAACGATTCGTGGAAAGAAGGACGCTGGTCGCTGAACTCCGGTTTTTCTTACAGCCGGAATAATGATAACACAACATTGGACGCTTTCAATTTTGACCGCTTTGATGAAAGGACACAAGCCAGAATCGTTCTTTCAAGGCTTCTTTCCGGAAATAATACGATTCTTTTCGGTGCCGAAGCGCACGCAATCCGCTTAAAGAATGGTTTTGACGGCCAATCCTATGACCTTAAAGATCGTTACACAGCCGCATTTGTTGAATCTGAAATTTACATTACCAGAGAACTTGCCGGCCGCATTGGACTCAGGACCGAATATTCATCGCTCCTTAAAGACTACAATCTGGCTCCGAGGTTATCATTTGCTTACAAAACAGGGAAGTACAGCCAAGTCTCGTTGGCAGCAGGGCAATTTTACCAAAATCCCGATTACAAATATCTTTACACCAACAAAAACCTGGATTACGAGCGCGCCGATCATTTAATACTCAATTACCAGATCTGTAAAAACCAGCGCACATTCCGTTTTGAGGCATTTTACAAAAATTACGCGCAACTCGTGCGCGAGTTTACCGGCCAAAAGTTCGACGCCGACCCTTACCGCTTTCCGTGGGGTGAAACCAACAATGCCGGAAAAGGATACGCACGCGGTTTCGATTTTTTCTGGCGGGACCAAAAAACGATCAAAAACTTCGATTACTGGGTCACATATAGTTTTGTGGATTCCAAAAGGCTTTTCCAGCAATTTGAAGAATCCACCACACCCACATTCATCTCCAATCACAACATCAGCCTGATCACGAAAAAGTGGTTTGAAAAAATCACTACCAATGTGAGCATGACTTATGCTTTCACGAGTGGCAGGCCCTATTACAATCCAAACAACGAGCATTTCCTGGGAGATAAAACAGCGCCTGTCCATAATGTGAACATTCAGGCCAGCAAACTGCAAAATGTGTTTGGTAACCTGGTCATATTCTACGCCTCAGTTGACAATATCTTGAATACAAAGAATGTGTTTACCTATCGCTATACGCCCGATGGCAAGACGCGTTACGCAGTTGGCCCGCAGAGTTACAGGAATTTCTTTGTAGGCATGCAGATCATGCTTTCCAAAAAGGCCAAGGTTTCAAAAGATGACATTTAAACAAAAAAAAGCAATCAACTTAAATCTCTGCAATGATGAAAAGAACCATTTTCACTGCTCTTGCACTCGCGTTTTCCGCGTGCATGGTTTTAGCCCAAAATGAAAAATACACGCAGGCGATGACGGCCAGCATTCAAGCTTTAAATGGTTTGGACAAGGCAAAGCCCGACGCGAAGGCATTGCAGGACATCGCCAACCAGTTTGAACGCATTGCCGCTGCAGAGCCGAAAGAGTGGCTTCCAAAGTATTATGCGGGATATAGCAATGTAATTCTCGGTTTTGTTGGCACCAGTCTGGAAGAAAAAGACAAGTATCTGGAGAAAGCGGCCGCCTTATTAAAGGATGCGGAGACGATCGCAGGGAAGCCAAATGATGAAATATCGGTTATGCAAGCCTTTCAATCTCAAATACACCTGGCTGCCGACCCCCAGAACCGGTGGGAAGCGGACGGCGCGAAGTTTGCGGAACACTTAGCGTCTGCCAAAAAAATCAACGCTGAGAATCCAAGAATATATTATTTGGAAGCGTCCAGCGTGTTTTTTACTCCCGAGGAATTTGGTGGAGGCAAAAAACCGGCGAAACCATTACTGGAAAAGGCAACACAAAAATTTGCGGCATTTAAACCCGAAACCAACATTCATCCCGACTGGGGAAAAGCCGAAACGGAGTGGATGCTCGCCCAAACTAATCAGTAAAAATGCGTTATAGTTAAGGATATGGATGACAAGGGAACGAAGCGCCTGCGGATGACGGCTTCATCGCTGGATGGAAGGGATTTTAGTAATATGGACCTGGAAAACGCTGATTTCAGCTTTTCGAGCCTGAAAGACATTAATTTTGATGGAGCCAATCTGCGGAATGCAAAGCTTCGGTTTTCCGCACTGGACAGGACCACATTCCGGAACTCAGATCTACGCAATGCAGACCTAAGTTTTAGCAGCCTCACCGACGTTGATCTCTCAGGGGCAAAAGTGGAGGGCGCCAATTTCAGTTTTACTTCGCAGGAAAAGTCGTTCAACTGGCGGGATTTCAACCTCATTGGCATCATTCAAAACCAGGGCTGGATCGGAACATTGATCGCCATTATCCTGGGAGCCACCATTTTATACGGGATTAATGCGATCTCTTACTTTACAGCTGAAATTTATTTCACGGATGAGCCTGTCAGGATCAAGCTATATCAATATCTGATTTCTCAGAACGTTGTAGCGGGCGTATTTACCATTTTGCTCACCCAGGGGATCACAATCTGGCTCGACGTTTTTATCAGCCGAACAATTGTTAAACACCTCATCTTATCGGTGATAGTGCTCATTATGAATAATTTGATGAGTATCGTCATTTATTTCTTTTTCGGGGTGACATTGGTTGATAATTACAGAAACCTCTATCCCAATGAAGCCGCTCAGAATGCGCCCTGGTATTGGTACATGTGGGGCCCGATCATTGTTGCGAATATTTTTTACTTCCTCAGCCGCGAAGGAAAGCAGATTTCCAGGAAAATTTCAGATCAGGAATATCAGTTGCTTAACCTGGAAAAGCTAAAAACCCGCGCAGAGCTGGACGCATTGCAGGCGCGTATAAACCCCCATTTTTTATACAATTCATTAAATAGCATTGCCAGCCTCGTACATGAAGATCCCGACAAAGCAGAGGAAATGACGCTGCTGCTCTCAAAACTCTTCAGATACACCACAGGAAGAAAAACCAACGACTATTTCGACACCATTGAAAACGAACTGGAAATGGTTGCCACCTATTTGCAGGTCGAAAAAGTGAGGTTTGGCGAGCGGCTCCGGTTTACAGTCGAGGTTACCGATCCGACATTGAAAGAATTACAAGTCCCAAAATTTATCTTGCAGCCCATTGTCGAGAACGCGATCAAGCACGGCGTTTCCAAAATGGCCGATCAAGGGCAAATTGTGGTTAAAATTTATGAGGAAAACGACTGGCTGCATTTGTGTGTGCATGACAACGGGCCTGCATTCCCGGACACAATGGGCGCAGGGTATGGCATACGCAGCATTCAGGATAAATTGAAGCTGCTGTATGGGGAAGAAGCACGCCTCGAACTGCATAATGAGCCGCGGAAGTCGGTCAATATTTCCATCCAAAAATCTGCTATTGTAAAAAACGACCAATATAACCATGCAATTCCCACTTAAAACGATACTCATAGACGACGAACCGCTAGCACTGAGCCGCCTTCGCAGGCTTCTGGAAAAGCATAGCGACGTGTTTTCGATCGTGTCCGAAGCAAGAAATGGTGCGGAAGGTTTGGTTGAAATTGATAAATACAATCCGGACATTATATTTCTGGACATTGAAATGCCGCTGCTGAACGGTTTTGAAATGCTCGCCAAATTGACAAAAATGCCCTTGGTAATATTTTCAACGGCCTATGATCAATATGCGATCCGGGCTTTTGAAGAAAACTCTGTGGATTATCTTTTGAAGCCTGTAGAAAACGAGCGGCTCATTAAAACCATTGAAAAGATCCGCAACATTACCAAAGCCGGCACGAATGGAATAGGCGGTGTAAATCCGTATTCCGAAAATCTCCTTAAGTTATTGGAGGAAATGAAGCCTAAAAAGGAAATTTTTTCACTGTCCGTGAAATCAGGAGACAGGATCCTGCTCATTCCTTTGACAGAAATCACTCACTTCGAGGCGGAGGAAAAATACGTCTTTTTGAACACATTGGACGGACAAAAATATCTGCTCAGTTACACCCTGACGTCCCTGGAAGAGAAGCTTCCCAAGCAATATCTGCGCATCAGCCGCGCCGGGATCGTTAATTCCCATCACATCAAAGAAATCCAGAAGCATTTCAACAGCAAGTATGTCATTATCATGCGCGACCGCAAGGCATCCCAGCTCACGAGCGGCAGCACATATGGCGACGTAATCCGCCATCTTCTTGATAATTAATCGGGTTACTACGTCCGGTGACCGGAAATATTGATTTTGAAGAGGCCATACTTATTCCTAAATTGCGCCCTGATTTTAAATTCCATTACTATTTTTGAGGTTAATCAGCTGTTCATCAGAAGGTTTGTAGATAATTGAAATGCCGCTAAGACTAATATTTTTTTAGTTTTCGACACAGATTCCTGCAATCCTGCGTATCGTGATGTACAAAGTGATCCCTTTAAAAAGCGGAGAGATTTAAAATTCGGTCTGAATTGAAAAGATCCTCGTTTGTAGTTCATTTTGTTTTTGTTAAAAAAGGTTAAAGGGGTCAGGAATAATGAAGGAGCTCATTGATACGGGCAATCTGCCAAAGCACATAGCCGTTATCATGGATGGTAACGGAAGATGGGCCCAAAACCAGGGAGCAGCGCGCATTTTCGGCCATCGCAATGCGATTAAGGCCGTTAGGGAAGTAACCGAAGGTTGTGCAGAACTTGGTGTCGGGTTTTTGACACTCTATGCATTTTCCACCGAAAACTGGGCCCGTCCTGAGTTTGAAGTAAGGGCTCTGATGGAATTATTAGTCCAGTCGATCAGCAATGAGCTGCCTACTATGCTCAAAAACAATGTGAAGCTGGACACGATAGGAGATACGGAAAGTTTGCCAAGAAGCTGCCGCAATACATTAGCGGATGCTGTTGCGGCAACAAAAGACAACACAGGCCTTAACCTGATTCTGGCCCTTGGTTACAGTGGGAAATGGGACATTACCCAGGCTGCGAGGAAGATTGCGGAAGATGTAAAAAAGGGAATTATTACGACTGAGGAGATCAATGAGGAAATGCTGGCAGCGAAACTGGCGACCCAAAACCGTCCGGAAGTAGATCTGATGTTACGTACAGGTGGTGATCACAGGATCAGCAATTTCCTCTTGTGGCAGCTTGCCTACGCCGAATTGTATTTTTACGAAAACCTTTTCTGGCCTGATTTCAGGCGGGAACATTTATACGAAGCGATTGCCGCCTTTCAAAACAGAGAGCGTCGTTTTGGCAAAACCGGTGAACAAATAAAAGCGAATAGTGCTAAGTAGAATAATATGAACCTTGTGAAAAATTTGAATAAATCATTAGCACACCTTAAAAGTATTTTAGCGTTGATCTTGCTTTGCTGGTGTTTTTCAGCGAATGCACAAAAGATCGGACTAGGAGCTGCGGGTTCAAAACCTGCATCTGCAGCCGCCAACTTGGGAATCGACCCCGCTAATCCAAAGGAATTTACAATTGCAGAAGTAACCGTTTCCGGAACCCAGTTTCTGGACCCCAATTCCATGGTTTCGATCTCCGGGTTAAAGCCAGGTGATAAAATCCGCGTTCCGGGACCTGCAATCCCGTCTTCCATCAGAAGAATGATGGATTTCGGAACGTTGAACGACGTGGAGATCATGGCAACGAAAGTGGAGGGAGAAAAAATCTGGCTGAACATTCATATCAAGGAGCGTCCACGTCTTTATAAGGTTTCCTTCTCAGGCATTCGCAAGGGCGAGCGTGAAACATTGAATGATAAGGTGAAATTGATCAAAGGACGTGTTATTACGCCAACGGTAATTAAAAACACCCAGCTCGTTATCAAGAAATATTATATGGATAAAGGGTTTTACAACACAAAAGTAAAGGTGTTGCAAATCCCGGATTCAACGCGTGGACAAGCTACGCTTAACTTTACCATTACAAAAGGTAAGAAGGTTAAGATCGAGAAAATAGACATTCAGGGAAATACGGCGGTGAGCGATAAAATCCTCAAACGCAAAATGAAAGGCACCAAGCAAAAAAGAATTGGCCGCCTTTTCAACCCATCCAAATACATTCCTAAAAAATACGACGAAGACAAAGAAAAACTGGTCGCATATTATCGTAAAAACGGTTACCGCGATGCAACGATCGAATTTGACTCCATCAAGAATGGTGACGAAACGATCAGCATTGTCATGAAGATCGACGAGGGGACTAAATATTACTATCGCGACATTACCTGGTCTGGCAATTACCTATACACTTCGGCTTATCTCGGTGAGCGTTTGGGTGTCAAAAAAGGCGATGTTTACAACCCGGAAGAACTTGACAAAAAGATCAATGGTATCCCGGGTGCGGACGTTAGCTCCATTTATATGGATGACGGTTATCTGTATTTCCGCATTGAGCCTACGGAAAAAGCCGTTGAAGGCGATTCTATCGACGTTGAATTAAGGATGTTCGAAGGAAAGCAGGCAACGATCAACCGGATTTTGCTGAACGGGAACACCAAAACGAGTGACCGCGTGGTATTAAGGGAGCTTTTCACATTGCCAGGACAGAAGTTCAGCAAGACAGAGATCATCAACACGCAGCGTCAGTTATCCCAAATGGGTTACTTCGACCCTGAAAAGATCCAGATCAACCCGATCCCTAACCAGCAGGACGGAACGGTGGATATCGAATACACCGTGGAAGAAAAACCTTCTGACCAGATCGAATTATCCGGTGGATGGGGTGGATACATTGGTTTCGTAGGAACACTTGGTTTGGTATTCAATAACTTCTCATTGAAAAATATTCCAAACCGCGAAACTTGGAGGCCATTGCCTTCCGGTGACGGACAAAAACTGTCCCTGCGTTTCCAGGCAAACGGAAAGCAGTATCAAACCTACTCGCTATCATTCAGCGAACCCTGGTTGGGCGGAAAAAAACCAATCAACTTCGGTGTTTCGTTGCAGCGCACAGTTTACCGTATGACGGATCCTACTTCTTTTTATAATAATGTGGGACAAGGTGGCGGAGGTCTGAGCTACCGAGGTGGGTATTTTAATAACGGGATTACGTTATCACTTGGCCGTCGTCTTAAAGAACCGGATCGTAATCTTGTGATGACGCATTCGCTATCTTATCAGCGATACAGATTGGATGAATTGGACATTTTTAGGATAGGATATAGTAATGGTGTATCAAACAATATTTCGTTCAATACAACGATTTCTCGGAATACACTTAGTGATTTCCAATTTCCCCGAAACGGCAGTAATATTTCACTGAGCGGAACATTTACACCTCCTTATTCAGCTTTTAGAAAAAAGGACTTTACAGACAAAACGGACACATATCGTTGGGTAGAATATCACAAATGGATGTTCGATGCCAGCTATTATGCAACCATTACCGGCAAACTTGTATTGAGCGCACGTACGCACATGGGTTTCCTGGGAGCATATGGAGACAAAGTGGGTTACAGCCCATTCGGCCGCTTTATCGTGGGTGGTTCTGGTCTGGCAGGTCAAGGTTCATTCTCTCTTGCTGACCAGGACATTATCGGTCTGCGTGGTTACCAGGATCAGAAGGTTGGACCGCAGAATGAGCAGGGTTATCCGGCATCAGGCGGTGGGATTGTGTATAATAAGTATGTAATGGAGCTTCGCTACCCGGTTTCATTGAACCCGCAGGCAACCATATTTATATTAGGCTTTGCAGAGGGCGGTAACAACTGGGGAACATATAAGGAATTTAATCCTTTTGATCTGAAACGCTCAGCCGGAGTTGGTGCCCGTATTTTTATGCCTGCATTCGGACTTCTGGGTATCGACTGGGGATATGGATTTGATAAAATACAGGGAGAAGCTAAACGAAGCGGACCACAATTCCATTTTACGATTGGACAGCAAATCAGATAATATATTTGACTGTTGTTTCGTTAAGAAGTTTGCAAATTATTAGCTCCCTGGCATGAAGAAGTTTTTTATTTTACTAGTTTTGTCAATTCTATGTGGATCAGCGTCATGGGCGCAGAAGATTGGTTACACAGACATGGAATTCATTACCAGTAAGATGCCTGAATATCAGTTGGCACAAACGGAGATGAAGAAGTTTTCCGAAAAGTGGGCCAAAGAAATACAGGACAAGTTTTCGGAAATAGATCGTATGCAACGTGCATATATGGCAGAAGAAATCCTGCTTACCGAAGACTTGAAGAGGAAACGACAGAGTGAGATAAAGGAGAAAGAGCTTGAAGCCGGAGAATATAATAGTAAGATCTTTGGAATGGAAGGGCTTCTTTTTCAGAAAAAGAAAGAACTGATGAAACCTGTTCTTGAAAAAGTACAGAGAGCAGTTACCAAAGTTTGCAGCCAGCGCAGGCTGGATTTTATGTTTGACAAGTCAAGCGATGTAGGCATGCTTTATACGAATCCCAAGCACGATTATTCGGATTACGTGATGGAGGAACTGGGCATTGATACAAAAACAAAAGCAGCAGCTGGCGATAAAGTAGGCAAATTAGAACAGCCGCCAGTTCAGGCGCCGACAGAAAACTCACCAAAACAAAAAAGTACAAACAGTAAACTTAAGTAACAAAGCAATGAAACAAAAATTGATAGCTTTTTTGGTCGTGATGACCATTATTACAACCCCTCTGTTAGCGCAAACTACCCCTGCAAGCGGACTTACTAAAATCGGTTATACCAATGTTGATTATATAATTGGCAAGTTACCAGAAAGTAAAGTGATGCAGAACCAGCTTGAAGTTACCAAGGCTCAGTTGGATAAAGCATTAGGAGAAACTTATAAGGAGGCGCAGGAGAAGTATGAAGCTTATCAGAAGAATGGTGCAAATATGACTGATGTCATCCGTGCAGATAAAGAAAAAGAATTGCAAAACCTGCAAACCAGAATTCAGGAAATGCAAAACAATGCACAGACATCTTTGCAAACCAAGCAACAACAATTGCTTGAACCAATTTTGACGAAGGTTAACAACGCGATCCAGGAAGTTGGAAAAGAAAGTGGGTTCCTTTACATCCTGAATATGGATGCAGGCGCAGGAACAACGCCGATCATCTTGTTCGCAGCTTCTGAGGACAACAATGCAACAAACCTCATCCTAAGAAAATTAGGTGTAGATCCTGACAAAATCGAAGCGGCAGCTCCTGCGGCAGCGAAACCAGGGACAGCAGCACCGGTAACAGCGCCTGCGAAAACAGGAACTGCGGCACCTGCGACTACGCCTGCAACAGCAGCTCCAAAGAAAAAATAGTAGCAGCTTAATTGAACTTAAAATACCGGAGGGCAGTCTTTAAAATGGCTCCCTCCGGTATTTGTATTTAACGCGGCCAACGCTTTCCTTACGCACTATTATTTGAAATGTCCAAAAACGGCCTGTTTCAAGACGCTTTGTTTTTCAAATATCATTTTTAAAATTATTCAAAACGCTTTTCTATATAGTATTTGTTAGTTTTGCGTTAGACTCAAAGGGTTTCTCGACACATGGAATTAATTATATTTTAGAAGTTATGATTACAAAGCATATTCATAAAATACTGATACTTCTGACAGCCGTTTTCTTATTTTCAAAGGCGCAGGGGCAGGATAATATGAAGAGTTCTGCAACCGGCCCCTTACAAATTGTTTTCCCTAATGAGTCAGAATGGAATGTGTTACTGGAAGGCAAAGAGATAAATTTTCACTTGCAAACCAGAGGTGGAAGAAGTGATTCTGTTCGATATAATATTTCCTCGGGACTGGTTAAAGATATGAGGTTCGACTCGCTGGGACATTTTGTCTGGACCCCCAGCTATGACATTGCCGATCGTATCAACACCTCAAAGTCGTTTCCCGTAGTTTTTGAAGCCTTAACCAAAACGGGCGAAAGCGCTTCGCGTGAAGTTGTATTTAAAGTAATACATGTAAACCGGCCTCCGCAGGTCGATGAATTAAAGCCTTTTTACATTCAATACAAAACACAGAACACGTATCAGATCGACATGAATTCTGTGCGGGATCCCGATGGCGACCCGATTGTTTTTATTCCGATTTTAGAGGAGATGCCGGAAGGAATGCGGTTGAGTTCAGCGGGAGAGATTGCCTGGGAACCTTCGACCAAGCAATTCAATATTTTAAAGGAGTCGCCAAAATATGTTGAGTTCTATGTGGAAGATCAGCCCTCCAAAGAACGAACAAAAGGGAGATTAAGATTAAATATAACCCAAATGGACCTTGCGCCGGACTTTACAATCGTTCCGCAGGTTTCAACTGTAAGAAGTGCAGAAAACAACCGTATCAATTTACGTTTTGCATTGTCCGATCCGAATGGAGAGGATGACATATCCACATTTGCCTTCATATCCGAAAATAAGAATGTGCCCAAGGAAGCATTGGTGAAGAACGCTCCAACGAGCTACGAGTTTATCTGGGAGCCGGGATATGATTTTGTGAAAGACCCTTTCGACACGCTTTCGTTTAACATCATTTTTTATGTGATGGATAAGGCGCAGAATAAAAAGGAGAAAACCATAAGGTTTGTTATTAAGAACACGGTTGATGAAAGCTTGCGCGACGCCTATGTTTACGGGTTATACAAAGGTGCATTAGTGAATGCATGGGGACTTTTGGAACAAATGCAGGAGAAAGAAATTTATCTCAAAAAGGCATACTCAAAGGCCAAACGTGGAAAAAGGAGCAGATCATTGCTGAATGCATCGTTAGGGGCAACAACAGGTCTTGCACCGCAGTTTACACAAAGTGATCCTAAGACGCGCGGCTACATTACCACCATTGGCGGAACAACGGTTGCAACAGTCGGAACATTAGAGGCCACCGAAGTGATCGGAAAATCGACGAATGGTTTGCTCGATCGTTTTAATTACGTTTTGCAGAAGAAGAATGAACTGCAAAATAAAGGGGATGTTTTTGCAAGGGAATATGCCCAGAAATCAGCGCGCAGGACGCCGGATTTTATTCGTAAACTCGATGAATTCAAATCCCTAATGAACCTTAGCGGCTTGGTAGCATTGGAATTGGATGCGAACTGGGAGAATAAGAAAGAGGCCACAGACACAGCTCTGAAGAAAGCATTTAAAGACTTTGTGCCGCTGACAAAAGACGAGAATTAAAGTCAAGATATATCAAACGAAAAAAGAGAGCTTAGCTCTCTTTTTTCGTTTCGTCATCTTCCAACTTAACCGGGCTGGAAGGAATGGCTTCGGGCTCGTCGGGTGAGCTTTCCGAATGATTACCCGGGCTTTCGGTTACGCCGTAATGATCAGAACCGGAGATATTATCGGTTGATTCGGCGATATGCTCAGGATCGTTGGTTTGTTCGAGATCGTTGGTGTGCGCCACAGCATTGTGATCCTCGTCTTTATGATCTGCATGGAAGCTTCCCTGGAATATAAGTATGCTGCAAACACCAATGAAAATGCACGAATCGGCAATGTTAAAAATTGGTGTTGAATAATATTGCCCTCCCCAAACCGGCACCCAATCAGGGATAAAACCTTCCCAGAAATCAACAAAGATCATGTCAATAACTTGTCCGTGAAACCATGGAGTAGGAGAGCCGTAAGGTGCGTTCTTCAACAAAACACCATAAAATGTACTGTCAATAACATTACCAACCGCTCCGGCAAGGATCATAGCAAGCGCCCAGAGCAAGCCTTTAGAAGCACCGGAACGTGCCAGATGAATCAGATACCAGCCGATGGCGCACATGGCCACGAGGCGGAACAATGTCAGGAACAGCTTGCCATATTCGTGTCCCAGCTGCATCCCGAAAGCCATACCCGGATTAAGCACATAATGTAGTTTTAACCAATTCCCTATCAATGGGATCTGGCCGGAAAAGCCAGGCTCCATATATTTATAGACCAGGAATTTGGAAAGCTGATCCAGGACAATTAGCAAAAAACTGAAAACTAAATATGGTGTTGGATTTCGGGATTGATTCATTCGTTTTTAAAACAATTGACAATTTTCAAGAATGCGAAAGTAATAAGTTACTTATAAAGAACCGATTCCCCTTCTTTTCAATTCACTTTTTACCAGCAGAAACTCCCTGCTGCTTTGTCCTGCAATAGACGTATTCTCCTCAGCGCGACGGATCAAATACGGCAAAACCGCATCAATCGGGCCATAAGGAACATATTTGGCGACATTGTATCCTGCCTTTGCCAGATTGAAAGAAATGTTGTCGCTCATTCCCAGCAATTGCGCAAACCAGATCCGGTCATCATTATGGCTCAGGCTCAGTTTCTTCATCTTGGCGGCACAATATTGCGAGCTGTATTCATTGTGGGTGCCGAGACAAATGGAAATATGCTCAATGTGTTCCAGGCTGAAATCGATGGCCAGGTTATAATCCTGATCTGTTGCGTCTTTTGAAACGTGGATCGGATTGAAATATTCGTTTTCCCTTGCCCGCAGCCTCTCTTTTTCCATATAAGCACCCCTAACAAGCTTTCCACCAAGGAAATAACCTCTTTGCCTGGCAGTCAGATAAGCAGTTTTAAATGCTTCCAGCGTTTCGTGCCTGTAAAGTTGGTAAGTGTTGTAGACAATGGCTCTTTCCCGGTTGAACTTTTGCATCATCTGATAAGTGAGATCATCAATAATCCCCTGGATCCAGCTTTCTTCCGCGTCAACAAAAATCCGTACATTCTGATCATGCGCGTGCTTGCACAATCTTTCCACACGCTCCTGAATGCGTGCATAGGAAGCCTCTTCATCACTGGTAAGCTCCTCATTGCGCTGGATTTTTTCAAGCAAATCGGCCGAAGCAACGCCCGTCACTTTAAATACGGAGAATGGAATTGTTTTAGAGGACGCCGCCTTGTCAATGGTCTTGAGTATTTCGTTCGTTGTAGCGTCGAAGCTTGCTTCGTTATCTTCGCCTTCAACAGAGTAATCCAGGATGGTTCCAATGCCCGACTGGCCGAGTAATGAAATGGTTGGGTCGCAATCCCTAATCGTCTCACCGCCACAGAATTGTTCAAAAATGGTAAGCCGGATAACATTTTTTATAGGTAAGTGAAGTTTTAGTGCAAGCTTTATAAAAAAAGTGCCTAAATTTACCACTCGAGCCTGATTCATGAGGTTGAATAACCAGTAAGTTTTCCGCAGTTTAGCGTCGGATTTTGATGCAAATGCTACGGAAGTATCTTCAAAAAATACAGGTATTTCGTCTTTTGGAGAAGGATATGCCATTTTTTTATTTATACGTTTTTCCTGAGTGAAAATTTAATGTATTTGCTTAAAATCACTGGAAGAAAGTAGTACGCATTAAGAAGTTGATTGACTTATGTGATATCAAATGTACGTCAATCCCAGAAATACGCATAACGCCGGATCAAAATATTACAATTATCATTATTTATTAAGGACAAGTTTTTGAATATGAATGCTTCTTTAGATATCCTTCCGTTAAGCAGTTGGATCAATACCGAAGGTAAGCCTTTGGTAATCGCCGGACCTTGCAGCGCAGAGACCGAGGAACAAATGTTAGAAACCGCAATCCAGATCAAAGAGGAAGGATTTGCGCACGTAATCCGTGCGGGAATTTGGAAACCGAGGACTCGTCCAGGAAGTTTTGAAGGCATGGGAGAAGCTGCTTTACCCTGGTTACAGGAAGTAAAGAAACAAACCGGAATGCCCGTTGCTGTTGAGGTTGCAAACCCTCAGCACATCGAATTAGCATTGAAATATGGTGTGGATATCCTTTGGATCGGGGCGCGTACAACTGTGAACCCATTCAATGTTCAGGAACTTGCGGATGCATTGAAAGGCATTGATGTTCCTGTTTTGGTAAAAAACCCTGTAAACCCGGATCTGCAATTGTGGATTGGTGCTTTGGAGCGTTTGAACCAGGCTGGCGTGAGGAAACTGGGTGCTATCCACCGCGGATTTTCTAATGCACAGGAAACGAAGTTCCGTAACTCCCCAATGTGGAACATTGCTATCGAATTAAAAACACTTTTCCCTGAGTTGCCGGTTATCGGTGATCCAAGCCACATGGCAGGAAAACGTGCTTACTTATATGAATTGGCACAACGTGCCTTGGATTTGCACTATGATGGTCTGATCATCGAATCTCACCGTGAGCCAGACAAGGCATGGTCTGATGCTGCACAGCAGTTGACACCAGCGGCGCTTGGACAAATGTTGCACGATCTGCACGTTCGTAAAGAGTCTTACGGCAGTGATTACCAATCTCAATTGGAAATTATCCGTAGCAAAATTGATAACCTGGACCGTGAAATGCTTGAAACATTGGCAAATCGTATGGCTTTGGTTGAGAAATTGGCTGAATACAAACGCGATAATAATGTTGCCGCTTACCAGGTTGACCGTTTCCGCGAAGTTTTGGAAACACGTGCAGGATGGGGCAAAAGCATGAATTTGTATCCGAACCTTGTTGACGAGCTTTTCAAACTTGTTCACATGGAATCGATCCGCAAACAAACTGAGGTGATGAACCAGGTGAATGTTTAGGATTTAATATAGCATAGCAAAAACGGCTGCCTCGCAAGAAGCAGCCGTTTTTGTGTTTAAGCATTTATTTCAAATTCCTTTCTTTTCAAGCACTTTCTTGATTTCCCTCGCCCAAATCTCGTAAGCATGCTCATTTAAATGTGTCTTGTCGACGGCATACTCAGCTTTTAGGCCTGTTGAATCTGAAATGAAATGATTCAAGTTAATGTAATCGACATTGCGTTGCCGGCAATACTTGATCAGGAAAGCGTTTAATGTATCCACTTCCATTTTGCTGATGGGGTCATTTTGCTCGTAGACAGTCAGCGTGACAACGGGGATTATTTTGTTTTCTAAAATTTTATCCAAAATCGCTCCATAGTAAGCCTGCATTCGTTCCTGAGAAACGCCGACAATAATATCATTGATGCCGCCTTTTACAAAGCATATCTTTGGATGGAGGTCAATGACGTGTGATGGCAGCAATTGCAGGAAATGATAGGTGTTCATGCCCGGCAGGCCGATATTCATCACATCCGTGCGATCCAATAATGCGGTCCATTTTCCCTGCGCAGTGATAGAGTTGCCGTACATGACAATGGTTGGGTTCCCCTTTATGGCCACAAATCTCTGCATGATCTTGTCACGATAAATATAGGCGAAAATGCAGATTGAAATGATTAGGAACGCGTTAAGCGCTATGGACGCAACAAGCCAGCTCCTGCTTTTCATATTTGTTCGCCCAAATTAAAGCAGCGACGGCATCGCGCCTCGTAAAGATCGGTTTCACCCAATAAAACGCGCTCGTTGGACGGAGAAAGTCGGTAGGAGTGTGAAGCCACTTCCCCGCAGACCATACATATGGCGTGAACTTTGGTTACAAATTCGGCAATGGCCATTAATTGCGGCATGCAGCCAAATGGTCTGCCCATATAATCCATATCAAGCCCTGCCACGATCACCCGCTTACCCGAATCTGCCAGTAATGTGCATACTTCCACAATTTTTTCATCAAAAAACTGCGCTTCATCCAGCCCGACCACCTCGCAATCTTCGGCCAGATCTATGATTTCGATGGACGTCTGAACAGGAATGGAGCGGATCGAATTGTCGTTATGTGAAACAATGTTCTCGTCGTGATAGCGTTTATCCAACGCAGGTTTGAAAATTTGTATCCGTTGCCGGGCTATTTTAGCGCGGTTCAGTCTGCGGATCAGTTCCTCCGTCTTTCCGGAAAACATTGATCCACAGATCACTTCGATCCAGCCGATTCTGGGATTCTGATTTTCTTTCCTATGCGACGGTTCTATGAACATGTTTGACGGAATACTGGACTGCTGAAAAGGCAAATTTCTTTATCTTTACAAATCAAGCACATTTTTTTTAAACACAGCCGTTATCAAAAGCTCTTATTCGTTATGCCGGATAATTTGAATTCAATTGCACTCAACCAATACGCTGCCAGGTTCACCACGACTATTTTAAATGAGGTGTACAAAGGCCAGGATACAATCTCCGGAGCCGGATTATTGAAGCTCACGCCTGTAAGGCAAGTTAACCTTGGGATTTTAAACAGGTTATTTGAAGCCTGGAAAACCAATGCACAGCAATTTCGCAGTCCTTACTTTGATTTTGATAATGAGGAGGTTAAACAGGCGCTGGAAGATTTTATGAACACGGCTTCTCAACACATTGCCGTGAAACGCGCCGATCTTGAACCACTTTTGTCAGATTCGGTGAAAGATGCCCTGAAATTATTGCTTGCGCCTGAAAGCTATCTGGAGGATAAAATAAGGGAAAAGCAGGATGCGGAATTTACGCATGAAAAAGCCGAGCATCTCGTAAAATACACCCACATTCACCGCGGATTAGCCGAGGCAATGTTAGGCCGACTTACCGACAGCGGTTCGGACTCGGTGTATCAGACGCAGGCTGTGAGCTGGTTATATGAATTGAAAGGGAATCCAGACCTGATCGATGATTTGGATCCTTACCTGCTGCAGTTCTCCGAAATTTTTCCGTTGAATTTGTCCGATCTCAGAATTTCTGAAAGTGGCAAGACAACTTCGACAAGCGGCAGAAATGAGTCAAGATCGTTTTTTGATTCAGCCTTTACCGAATTAGATACGCCCGCTAAACCTGCACCGCCTCGTGCAGAACCGGCTTCCGCAGTCATTGGCGAAATAATAGCAAAAACCAGCTCAACAGAAAAAGAATCGCTTAATAACCGTTATAAGGTTGAACTTCCAAAGCATGACGAAGACAAGTCATACGGAAGCGTTCCGGTAAAAGTAGAGAGCATTGCAGCTTCTATTCCATTGGGACAGCGCTTTATGTTTGTCAACCAGCTTTTTGACAAAAACAGCGAGCATTTTGATAAAGCTGTTTATGAGCTTGACATGGTAAAAAGTTTTGAAGAAGCGCAGAATCTGATCTGGCACCGTTATGCGTCTAAATATGCTTGGGATGTGAATGGAGAAGTGGTTACTGCATTGTTATCCATTGTAAAACGCAAATTTACAGGCCAATAAGCATTTATATTAATTGAAGGAACTGCTCACGCGCGTTTTGTAAAGCCTGCAAATCCAGAGTGAGCAGTTCCTTCTTGTATTTTGCGAACGTCACCAGATTTTCGGTTGCCATATTTCCTACAAGCTCGTCCTGCGCCATCGGACAGCCGCCGTAACCTAATATTGCACCATCAAATCTGCGGCAACCTGCTTCATATGCCGCTGAAACCTTTCCTTTCCAATTATCGGGAGTCGTATGAAAATGCGCGCCAAATTCAAGATCCGGTCTTAATGTGAGCATTCGGGAAAATACAGCATGAATGTCTTCTTCTTTTGCCACGCCAACTGTGTCTGCGAGTGAAAACGTCTTAATGCCAAAACCAGCCAGTTTTTCAATGTTTTCAAAAACAATTTCCGCATTCCAGGCATCGCCATATGGATTCCCAAAACCCATTGAAATGTAAATAACAAGATCTTTGCCGTGTTCGGCCGCCATTGCTGCAATCCGTTTCACTCTTTCCAGTGATTCTGAAATCGTTGAATTAGCATTGCGTATCTGGAATGTTTCAGAAATAGAAAAAGGATAACCAATGTCGGTGATCTGGGGAAACTGGCAAGCATCGGCTGCGCCCCGATCGTTGGCAACGATGGCGAGTAATTTGGTGGATGAATCCGAAATGTCCAACTGTCCGATCAACTCAGCCGTATCGCTCACCTGCGGCATGGCTTTCGGAGAAACAAAACTCCCAAAATCAATGGTGTCGAAACCAACTTTGAGCAGCTGATTAATGTAAGCAGCCTTTTTTTCGGTGGGGATAAAAGAATGAACACCTTGCCAGGCATCACGGGGACATTCGATTAGTTTCAATTTTGAATGATTGAGTTAGTGAATGATTGAATGAGCGGGCGCAGCGGCGCCCGCTCATTCAATCATTATTTCAATATCGGTGCGAGATCTTTTTCATTTTCTTTCAACCAGGCTGCAATGTCTTCAACAATCTGGCGGATGCCAATTTCCGGTTTCCAGCCTGTGAGCGCTGTCACTTTGGTGTTGTCCGTTACATAAAGCCTGATATCGGCGGTACGGTTTTCAGGCACCACTTTAATTGGGATCGTTTTTCCGGTAACTTCCTGACAGATTTTCGTCAGTTCCTGCAAAGAAGCGCTGCTTTCCAATCCGCCTCCTGCATTCAGGATCTCACCATTTACTTTTTCAAGGTTATGCAACTGCCAGTCGATCAGTCGGTAAAGATCGGCCACGTGTAGCATGTCGCGGATCTGCTTACCTGTTCCGCCGTATCCGAAGTAACCCAGTTGTTGTTCAAAATAATGCTTCGCGATCCAAAGCACCATCACGCCCTGATCCACCTTGCCCATTTGCCATGGACCGGTAATTACGCCGCAACGGTTGATAACGGTTTTTAAATTATAAAACTCATTATATTCCTGAATGATCAGCTCAGAAGCCAGTTTGGTAGTTCCATATAAAGAACGCGCGCCATTCAGCGGGAAATCTTCCGCAATTCCCTTGGAAGAAACACCAGCAACCGGCTGCTCGTCCGACAGTGCAAAACGCGTAGGCTCTTCAACAAAGTTTAATGTCTCAATGGTCTTGATCGGATAAACCCGACTTGTAGAAAGAAATATAAAGCCAGCCTTGTGTTTTAATGCATAATTAAGGCAGTTAATGGTCCCAACCAGATTTGTATTAATCAGATAATCGGGTGTGCCATCCAAACCAGCCAGAACAGAAGGCTCAGCAGAAGCTTCTATCACCACATCCACTGCGGGTACCGAGTCAAAATCCTCCTTATTCCTGATATCGCCATGCACGAATTCCACGCCGTGGGTTTTCAGTCTGCTCAAATTCAGTTCGGAGCCTCTGCGTTTGAGGTTATCCAGTGCAAAAACCTGATAATCAGGGTAATTGATTTTGAGGTTTATGGCTAATGCGGAGCCTACGAAACCGGCGCCTCCGGTAATTAAAATTTTCATAAAGTGATTTTGTAAGTAAGCATAAAGTGTGGATGTAAACTGTTTCCAAAGTTAGGAGATTCCAGAAGAACGGTTAAGTATGCCAAGAATATTTATATTTAAAACTTGTTATGTTTAATTTAAATATTCTAATTAATTTAAATAATTTTGGAATGAAGTATGTAACTTATGTTCACATCTTTAAATACGTAATCGCTGCTGCAACAAGCAAATAACAAACCTTCGTAACTAATAAAAAACCTCGCGATACATGCGTATTTGTACTCTCGCTATTTTCTTTTTTTTCTGTCTTGCGCTCAGGTCATTTGGCCAAACCATTGCTGCAACTGAGCATTCAAAAGAAACTGCATATCCAGTATCCATGTACAAAGCGGCCACGAGCCAGTCTCAGAACTTGTACAATGGGCGGCAATATTACGTTTACGACAACCGGTCGGAAGAGCACCAGTTTTTTGAGTTCAGAAAATGGCATAATGGTGTGCTTATGTACGACGGTCAGCGCTTCGACAGCATTCCTATGCTCTACGATATCTTCAAAGACGAGGTCATTATCAAGCATTTCAACGGCGATCACATTCTCCTGCAATCTGAAAAGGTAGATTATTTTTATGTAGACAATCACACTTTCGAGCGGCTGGAAGCGGGTAAGGACATTAACGAACAAATGCGCACCGGTTTTTACGATGTTTTGTACAATGGCAAAACCAGGACGATTGTCAGAAGGGTGAAACAGCGGCAGGAAAAAATCGTGGATAAAATGGTCATTGCGCTATATCCGCAGAAAAATAATTTCTTCATCAGAAAAGGCGACCGCTACCATGGCGTAAGTTCCAAGAAATCAGCATTTAACTTGTTTCCGGAATACAAAAAGGAATTGCGGAAAGTGCTCAAAGATCAGAAAATCAAGTACAGAAAGAACCGTGAAGTTGCTATTGTGACCATTGTCGAAACCTACGACAAACTAGCCAGACCATGAAGATACTTTTACCCTTTTTTATCTTAATCAGTGTTGTTTTGTTTTCCGGGGATGCTTTTGCACAAACTACACCGGAAAAGAAAATAACGATGCGCCTCGACTCAGCGCGCTTCAATGACTTTGTAAAGCAGGTCGAAAGTCAGACTGGCTATTACTTTTATTATGACGCTTCCAAATTCGACAGCCTCACGCTCGATCTCGATGTAAAAGATCTTGCGATCCGCGATGTGCTGGATCAGGTTTTCAAAGGTTCGGAATTCGAATATGCTATTGATGCGCAAAAACGAATTTACATTACCCAGGGCCAGCGGATCATTACGCAGCTTGTGCCCGGCCTTTTTGAGCCGGACCTGGCGGGAGATAACGGGACTATCGCTTACTCCGGTCCGGAAAATGATGCGAAAGAAAGGCTGCTATCCACCGCGGAAAGCAAATTACACGAGATAGGGATTAAAAAACACCGCATAACGCCGGGAAACTCGACGATTACCGGCTACGTGCGTAATGCTGTGACGGGTGAGCCTGTCATTGGCGCGGCGGTTTTCATTGCTTCGCCTTCGATTGGGGTTACTACGGATGCGCTGGGCTTATATGCGCTTACGATCCCACGCGGGAGGCAAATCGTACGTATAAAGAGCACAGGAATGCGCGAAACGCAACGCCAGGTAATGCTTTATTCGGACGGCAAGCTGGACATTGAGATGCGTGAAAGCGTAATCGCATTGAAGGAAGTTTCGGTGAAGGCCGGGATGGACAAAAACGTGGTCGGAACGCAGATGGGAACGGTTAAGCTGACCATTAAAAACCTGAAACAAGTTCCTACGGTGTTTGGCGAGACCGATTTGCTTCGTACGGTGCTTACATTGCCGGGTATCAAGTCAGTAGGCGAAAATAGCACGGGCTTAAATGTGCGTGGCGGTTCCACAGACCAGAATTTGATCCAATATAACGATGCGGTTATTTACAATCCTTCTCACCTGTTCGGGTTTTTCTCGGCATTTAATCCGGATGTATTAAAAGACGTAGAGCTTTACAAAAGCACAATCCCCGCCAAATTCGGCGGAAGGTTGGCATCCGTGCTGGACATTAGCAGCCGCGATGGCAACAAGAAGAAATTTATGGCGTCGGGCGGAATTGGCCTGATCACCGGCCGGTTAACATTGGAAGGGCCATTGGTTAAAGATAAAACATCCTTTTTGCTGGGCGGCCGTTCCACTTATTCGAGCTGGCTTATCAAGACACTGGATAACGAAAATTACAACAAGAGCTCGGCGTCCTTCTACGATGTGAACTTGCACATTAGCCACGAGATCAATGAAAAAAACAGCTTATTTCTCACCGGCTACATCAGCGACGACCGTTTCAGGCTTTACGGAGACACACTTTATACATATCAAAACCAACTGGGCTCCCTGAAATGGAAGCACACATTTAATAACAGATTGTACAGTGTTTTTACAGCGGCCCACACGAAATACCAATATGCCATGGGCGCTGCCGGCTTGCCGCTTAATTCATTTGATCTGAAATTTGACATTAACCAGTCCAATTTTAAGGCCGACCTGAGCTATGTTTTGCATCCCAAACACACATTAGACTTTGGTTTAAGCACAATTTATTACAAACTGCATCCCGGATCGTTCCAGCCAAAAGGACCTGAGTCGCTGATTGTGCCGGATGAGCTGGAACCGGAGCAAGGCACGGAGAGTGCCATTTATATTGAAGATAAATTTGAGGTAAATCCAAGGCTGTCGATCACGGCAGGGCTTCGTTACTCTTTTTATCAATATCTGGGTCCAAGAAATGTCAACACTTATGTTCCCGGGCTTCCTATTGAATACATTTATCAGAATGGCGTAAAAGAATACGGCTCCGGCAAGAAGATCAAGTCCTATGGAGGGCCGGAATACCGTGCTTCCATCCGTTACAGTGTCTTTGATAACCTCTCACTGAAAGTAAGTTACAACACATTGCGTCAATACATTCACTTACTGACCAACACCATGACCGTTTCGCCAACGGATATCTGGAAGCTGAGCGACAATTATGTGAAGCCACAGATCGGTGATCAGATTTCGGTGGGTCTATACAGGAATTTCAGAGGAAATAAGGTGGAAGTTTCATTGGAAGGTTATTATAAGAACATTCAGAACTTCCTGGATTACAAAGGCGGCGATTCGCTGATCATGAACCATAATATCGAAGCAGCTGTGCTGAACACGAAAGCCAAAGCTTACGGAATTGAATTTATGATCAAAAAAATGACCGGAAAGCTAAACGGCTGGCTCGGTTACACCTACGCCCGAACATTGCTGCGCGCCATTGACCGGGAATCACCGGATGCACCTAATGACGGCAACTATTACCCAAGCAATTACGACAAGCCGCACGATTTTACATTGATTTCCAATTACCGGTTCTCGCACCGTTTTAGCCTGTCATTCAATTTCACATACAGCACCGGTCGTCCTTACACGCCGCCGATCGGGAAATATATGATTGACGGCTCGCAAAGGGTTTATTATGCAGACAGGAACCAGTTCAGGATCCCGGATTATTATCGTACGGATGTTTCCCTGAACATTGAGGGCAATCACAGAATTAAAAAACTTGCGCACAGCTCGTGGACGCTGGCGGTGTATAACGTATTAGGCAGGAAAAACCCGACTTCGGTCTATTTCCAGACTGTTGGCGGGAAAGTCAACGGTTATCAGCTTTCTATTTTTGGACAACCTATTCCGACCATCACTTATAATTTTAGATTTTAATATGGGTACACGGAAATGGTTTCCTGTAAAAAAAATGCATTGGGGTTATCAGGCAATTGTTTTTCTGGCCGTGTTCCTGATTGTGTACGGTTGTATAGAGCCGTTTTCCCCGCCGGAAGTAAATAATCCCGAGAGCTTCCTGGTCGTGGACGGGTTCTTGAATGTGGGCAGCGACACCAGCAGGATTACATTGCGAAACACGCAAAATACGAATGATGATACCCGACCCATTATGGAAGGCGGCGCGCGGATATCAGCGGAGGCGGAAAGTGGTGAAACGTATAATTTTGAAGAGCGGGGCAACGGAGTTTATATTTTGCCGCCTGTGAATTTTAATATGACCACCAAATATCGCCTGCATATCAGGCGGTCGAATGGCAGTGAATATTTATCGGAATACGTGGTCGTAACCAAAACGCCGCCGATCGACAGCCTTACCAGTAAGCTGGATCCCAACCGGAATGCAATGCTCATTTATGTGAATACGCACGATGCAACAAACAATACGAGGTTTTACCGGTGGAGATTTGAAGAGACTTTTGAATACAGATCAGCATTTTTTTCCGGACTCGAGCGTGACCTTGAAACAGAGTCAATTGTTGTCCGGCGCGACAACGTTAATACCTGCTGGACAACGCTGGAATCGAAGGATATCAAGTTAGGCTCGACAATAAAACTGAATCAGGATATTATAAAAGACTTACCGGTCAATATCATCGACATTTCCACGAACAAACTATTTTTCAAATACAGCATTCTGGTAAGGCAGTATGCATTGTCGCGGGAAGCATTTGAATACTGGACCGATCTCGCGAAAACAACACAAGGGACGGGAAGCCTTTTTGATCCGCAACCATCGCAGGTTACGGGCAACATTAAGAATGTGAAAGATGCCAAGGAGCTCGTTTTTGGATATTTCAGTGCAGTTACCGAAGAGAAACAGCGTATTTTCCTTACGCCGGCGCTGGGCCGTTATCCCACATGCATTCCGCCCGATACACTCGAGCCGGCCGATGCGTACACTTCTTTCGGCGTGTTGCTGAACACATATATGGACGCGGCGGGCAAAACTTTTATTTTAAGCTCTTCCGAAGACTGTGCGGATTGCCGGGCGCAAGGTGGGACAACTACCAGGCCATCTTTTTGGGATTGATATTTCAATGATCATATAATCTTATGAAAAGGACTTTATTCTATTGCTGTATGTTGCTCTGCGCCGCTTTGTCCGCATACGCGCAGGACGATGCCATGGTGAAATCAATACAGCAGCGATTTGGGATTTATACCGAAAGAGCATTGCAGGAAAAGATGTACGTTCATCTTGATCGCCCGTTGTATCTGATAGGCGAAACGATCTGGTTCAAGGCATATAACCTGAATGCAGCTTCGCACCAATTTCTGGATGTGAGTAAAGTAGCTTATCTGGAAGTGCTTGATGCTGAAAACAATGTATTGATCCAAACCAAATTCGCATTGGCTGATGGTAAAGGAAATGGCTCCTTACTGATCCCTTCTACAATTGCTAGCGGAAATTACAAAGTGCGCTGCTATACCAACTGGATGAAGAATTACGGTCCTGAATATTTTTTTGAATCTTCTATTTCTATTGTCAATCCATTCGTACGTTTTGATCCGGACAGGTTGGCTAAGGAAGCTGAAAAATATGATGTTCAATTCTTTCCCGAAGGTGGATATTTGGTTAAAGGCATTGAAAGCAAAGTGGGCTTCAGGGCCATCGGGAAGGACGGTAATGGCGTGAATTTCACAGGGGAAATTGTAAACAGTCAGAATGAAAGCATTGCGAAATTCCAGCCTGAAAAAAATGGAATAGGCTTTTTTGCACTAAAACCTGAACCTGGGGCCACTTATAATGCTGTAATCAAGGATAGCAAGGGACAATCGTATACATTTCCATTGCCCAAAACAGAAGAGCAGGGTTACGTCATGCAGCTAAAAGATTCAACGAGTAGCTTGTTGAAAATCACGGTTACTGCGGCGGTCGTCAGCGACGAGCCTGTGCCGGTTTACTTAATGAGCCATACCCGGCAGCATAATGTACTCGCTGATAAGAAATATTTGAAAAATAATAAGGCCGTTTTTACGCTGGAGAAATCGCAGCTGGGTGAAGGCATTTCGCACATTACGATCTTTAATGAGAAGCTAAAACCGCTTTGCGAACGACTTTATTTTAAACGGCCATCGAAGCAGCTTGCTATTGAGGCGACAATCAAAAATGCATTCGTAACGAGGGAAAAGGTAAATATGGATATTTCTGCGGCAGTCGCATCGGCGGCCGTCGCTTCGGCGTCCGAAATGTCGAATCTGTCGGTGGCGATTTACCTCACCGACTCCATTGTCACACAATCCCAAACAGACATTACCAGCCATTTGTGGCTTTCATCGGATTTGAAAGGCAGCGTGGAATCCCCTGAATATTATTTTGCTAATGTGAATGCAGATACGGACCGGCAACTGGACAACTTGATGCTCACGCACGGCTGGCGCAGGTTTAAGTGGGAAAATGTTTTTGTAAGTCAGGCTGCTCCCTTTGAGTTTCTCCCTGAGTTCGACGGACATTTTATCCAGGGAAAGGTGGTCAACAAATCGGACGGCGCGCCAGCGAAAGGCATTGACACTTATCTGGCCGCACTGGACGTTCCGGCACGCCTGTATGTTTCCCAGAGCGATCAGAAAGGGAATGTAATGTATGAAGTAAGGAAATTTAACGGGCCGAAGGAGATCACATTGCAAACCAACCTGAATGTGGATTCCACGTATCGCATTGAAATTGCCAGCCCCTTTGTAAAACAGTTTGCAACACGGCCAGTCGCTCCGTTTGTTTTCAGCAAAACCTGGGAAAACCAGCTGCTGAACCGGACTATTAACATGCAGACAGCAAATGTATTCCTTCCACCGGTTTTGACTGAGCGGAAAGCGACGTTAGCCGATTCGGTCGCATTTTTTGGCGTGCCGGACGAAAAATATTTTCTGGATGATTTTACCCGTTTCCCCACAATGGAAGAGGTTTTAAGAGAATATGTCCGCGGCGTGCTGGTCAGGAAAAGACAAAAAGAGTTTCATTTCCGGTTGGTGGATAAGCTGCTTCCCAACACATTCTACACCACCGATCCACTGATCCTGCTGGATGGGATCCCGGTTTTCAACACGGATAAGATCATGGAAATGGATCCTCTGAAAGTTAAAAAAGTCGAAGTTTTAAGCTCACGCTACTTCCTCGGACCGATGACTTTTACCGGGATTGTGAGCTTTTCAACTTATCGCAACGACCTCGCTGGTTACGAGCTGGACCCCAAAGTGACGGTGATGCCATATGAAGGCTTGCAGGTTCAGCGGGAATTTTATTCGCCAAGATATGACAAAGGCAATGCGGAAAGTCGCATCCCGGATTTTCGCAACCTGCTGCATTGGGCGCCTAACATCACAACTGATGCTTCCGGGAAAGCAAACCTGGACTTCTACACATCCGATCAAACCGGACATTATCAGGTTGTTATCCAGGGAATTACACCATCGGGCGTTTCAGGAAGTAGGACGCTTTCTTTCAATGTGGGCAAGAGCAGCCTATGATCAAATGTAAAATTCCGACGTGTGCTTGATCTCTTTAAGCACAAAAGTGCTGTTTAAAACACCAATATTGTCGATTTTAGACAGTTTGTATTTCACGAAATCGTGATAATCGTCCAGGCTTGCGACATTGATTTTCAGTAAAAAATCAACCTGTCCAGCCATATGATAACATTCCTGGACTTCCTGTAAATTCTGAATTTCCTGCTCGAATTTTTCAATAAATGCCTCATTATGGTAACGCATCGAAACCTGGCAGATCGTTGTAACCTGTCGGTTAATGAGCTTTTTATCCAGGATTGCCACGTATTGTTTGATATAACCCAGACTTTCCAGCCTTCGGATCCTTTCATAAATTGGTGAGACCGTCAGGTTTAGCATTGTGGCAATTTCCTTCGTTGTCTTTTTTGCGTCTTTTTGCAAAATCCGCAGGATCTTGGTATCAATTTTATCCAACTGTTCCATGGTGCAATAATATTTACTGTAAGCAATATGCTGAACTAGGTTTAAAAGTAATATTTTCTTTAAATATCAAATAGTGCAGGAACATTTCCTGTCAATCGACGTAAAGATTGAAAATATTATCCGAATAAGGGAAATTGCAAGTGATTAATGCTTTATTAAAACAGGCTTGTCATGAAATCAGAATGCATATTGGTGATCGGTGCGAATGGACAAATCGGTTCGGTGCTGGTTGAGTATTTAAGAGAAATTTACGGGGTGGAAAAAGTGATTGCGTCGGATATCAGGCTGCCGGAGCATCAGGTGCCGCCGCACCGGGTGCCGCCGCACGAAACAGGCCTTTTTGAAAAACTGGATGCGACTGATGGCAATGCTTTGGCTGCATTGGTCAAAAAATACAAGGTTACGCAGATTTACCACCTGGCCGCAATCCTGTCCGCGAAAGGCGAGCAGGAACCTTTAAAAACCTGGCATATCAACATGCAAACTTATTTCAATGTGCTGGAAGCAGCGCGTGAAAATCAAGTAGCGAAGGTTTTTTATCCGAGTTCAATTGCGGTTTTCGGCGATAATGTGGATACAAAGGCAGAACAGTGGTCTTATCTTGATCCGGCAACGGTTTACGGGATTAGCAAGGCGGCGGGTGAAAACTGGTCTAATTATTATTTCCAGAGATATGGAATGGACATTCGGTCGCTCCGATATCCGGGCATTATTGGTTACCAGTCTATGCCGGGCGGCGGGACGACCGACTATGCTGTTGATATTTACCATAAGGCCGTCCAAGGCGAAGCATTTGAATGTTTCCTGGAAGCGGGCACAACACTTCCCATGATCTATATCAGCGATGCCATGGACGCGACGGTAAGGTTAATGGAAGCGCCAAAAGATAAAATATCCGTGCGAACGAGTTACAACCTGGCCGGGATCAGTTTTTCCCCGGAAGAAGTGGCCGCCAGCATCCGCAAGATAATTCCCGACTTTAACATTACTTACAAGCCCGATTTCCGCCAGAAAATCGCAGAATCCTGGCCGGCACAAATTGATGATATGCAGGCCAGAAAAGACTGGGGATGGCGTCCGGCTTATAATCTGGATAAAATGACGGAAGAAATGATCATTGAATTGAAGAAGAAATATCAATCCGTAAAAAGCTGAAAAGCAATTACTATCAACATTAAATATCCATTTCATGAACGCAACCATTCAGGAAGAACTGCACGAGGAACTGGAAGCCATTAAAGCGGCCGGTCTATATAAAAAAGAAAGGATTATCACAACTCCGCAGGCGGCTCAGATCGCGACGGACGGAAAGGATGTGCTGAACTTTTGTGCTAACAATTATCTGGGTCTTTCATCTCACCCTGAGGTGATTAAGGCCGGGATTGAAGCCATTAATACCCACGGATTTGGTATGTCATCTGTTCGGTTTATTTGCGGAACACAGGACATTCACAAAGAACTGGAAAGCAAAACAGCCGCGTTCCTGGGCATGGAGGATTGCATCCTCTACGCAGCAGCTTTTGACGCGAACGGTGGCGTTTTTGAGCCGTTATTGAATGAAAAAGACGCCATTATTTCCGACGAATTGAATCACGCTTCATTAATAGACGGCATCAGGCTGTGCAAAGCGAAACGTTTTCGTTACAAGCACAATGATATGGCGGATCTGGAACAGCAACTCAAAGATGCCGCGGGAAGCCGCCGTATCCTGATTGTTACAGACGGTGTGTTTTCGATGGACGGAACCATCGCACAGCTTGACAAAATCTGCGACCTGGCCGAAGCAAACAATGCTATGGTCATGATCGATGAATGTCATGCATCCGGCTTCATGGGAAAAACCGGTCGCGGATCACACGAATTCCGGAATGTAATGGGCCGCATTGACATTATCACGGGCACTTACGGAAAGGCATTAGGAGGCGCCTCGGGCGGTTTTACAGCTGCCAAAAAGGAAATTGTTGAAATCCTGCGCCAGCGTTCAAGACCATATCTTTTCTCAAACACGCTTGCGCCGTCCATTGTCGGAGCGTCTATCAAAGTGTTGGATCTGCTTTCTTCCTCCACCGCATTGCGTGATAAGCTGGAAAAAAACACGGCTTATTTCCGGAAAGAAATGACGGATGCTGGATTCGATATTTTGCCGGGAGAGCATCCCATTGTTCCGATCATGCTTTATGACGCGAAACTTGCGCAGGAATTTGCTTCTAAATTGTTGGAAGAAGGCATTTATGTGATCGGGTTCTTTTATCCCGTTGTGCCACAGGGCAAAGCCCGCATCCGCGTACAAATTTCCGCCGGCCACGAGCAAGCGCATTTAGAGAAAGCCGTCGAGGCGTTTACGAAAGTTGGGAAAGAGCTTGGTGTTATTTAATAAAACATTGTCACACTGAGCGGCCCGGCGGCCCGGTACGCTCAGTGTGACAAATGACTCGTTAAATTACGAATTAGTCTGTTCCGCCTCTAAAAGCTCTGTCTCCACATGCAATGATTGCAGCGTGGCATTGCCATATTGCGTAACCATAGCCACGTCAGCAGCGTCACGGCCGTGAGCGATCTCAATTCTATATCCACCTGTTTTTTCCTGCACGGCATCAAATGTGTACCATTGGCCGCCGATATAAACGTCAAACCAGGCGTGCAGGTCCATTACTTTCAGTCTGTCAAGATAGCCAACCGTCATTCTTGCCGGAATGCAAAGATTGCGGCATAATGCAATGGCCAGGTGCGTAAAGTCGCGGCATACGCCAATCCGGCTACGGGCAACATCGAGTGCTGTCGTGCTGGAATCGGTTACACCGTATTGATATTTAACATTTTGATGAATCCACGTCCGTATCGCCTCAACCTGCGCATAACCTGGCGTCAGATTGCCTGCAATGTTCATAACAAGCATATTTATTTCGTGCAAATCTGACTCACAGTAACGACTTGGCAGAATGTAATGCATAACCTCGTCGGGCAGGTCGCCCACAAGCATAAATGTTGGCGGCGGGTTGGGAATGGACTTGGTCGCACTCACTTGCGCCTGAACTTCTGTGGTAATGGTTACCTTGCCAACTGGTAAAACGGTCCGCTGGCACGGATTGCCATATATGTCGGTATATTCTGAAAAGGGAACGGATGGCTCAATGTTAAAACCTTCCTGAATGATGGACTGACCTTCTTGACGGCGGGGGCGTAACATAGTCGTTACAGTGGTGGGTGCATACACGTCATACGTGAATATGCTTCTTCCCTTCATTTTCATGTATGAGTCGATTTAATATATTTGGTAAATGTTATGACAACGAGTTAGTTAAAAATTACGTGCCATTATTTGGGACAAACATCCATTACGGTCTGAATTAAAACATTTTAATGGACGTTTGTAAGTCAGGAATATTAATTTTAGGTTAACACCGGACGCAAGACCGGCTTTTACAGCATTTAAATTTTTCGCCTATGTCAGTTACAAAATGGATTGTAGACCCCGTGCATTCAGAAGTTCAGTTCAAAATCAAGCATTTAGTGATCTCTACCATTACGGGTTCCTTTAATAACTTCGAAGGTGGCGCCACGTCGGATCTGAACAATTTTGAAAATGCTGAAATTCACTTCTCCCTCGACGTGAGCAGTATCGATACCAAAGTCGATATGCGTGACGCACATTTAAAGTCCGCAGATTTTTTCGATGCCGAGCAGTTTCCGCATATTACTTTTCAGTCTAATTATTTTCATAAAGTGAAGGGCGATAACTACAAACTTTCGGGTTTGCTTACATTAAAAGGAATCACAAAACCCATCGAGCTCGACGCAGAATATGGCGGCGCGGAGCGCGATGCAGACGGGAAACTGAGGATCGGTTTTGAAGTCGAAGGCAGGATAAGCCGTCAGGAATTTGGACTTAATTATATGCAATTGACAGATTCCGGTGGTCTGGTGATCGGCGAAGATGTAAAACTGATTGCCAACATTCAATTGGTTAAAGAATCCTAAACGCAATATTTGCCCGGTCTGTCCGGATAATGCCCGACATCAGCCGTAAACGGAATGTCGGGTTTTTTTATAATGAGGATAAAACAATGCGTTATTCCTTTTGCATATTGGCAACCTAACCTCCCAATTTGGTTTAAATGAGATTCCTTCGAATTTTCCTGCGCATCATTGGCGTGATCGTCTTAGTCTTGTTGCTGGTCATTGCTACCATGATCACGACCATGGACAACACACCTTATAAAGAAATGCCTTATTACGGACAATGGAAAAGACTGGTCAGCAATGTTAAAAAGGACACTTCCGGCTCAATAGGGCAGTTACAGGCAGGTTGGGCGAAAGTCAACATTACACCCGCATCGCCCACACCCACAGCGGGTTATGGCAACCGGCGGGGCAAGTTGTACACTGCCGTCCACGATTCAGTTTACGTGAGGGCCATGGTGATTGACAATGGTGAAACCCAGGCCGCGATCATTGCTGCGGACTTGCTTATTGTGCCGCCGACGGTGATCAAACTGTTGCAATCGCGGCTTACGGAAAAGGAAATTCCGTTTGATCAGGTCTTTTTTGGCGCAACGCATAGCCATAACAGTGTAGGTGGTTGGGGAACAGGCATTTCGTCGTTATTCTTTTCAGGAAAATATGATCCGGCAACGGTGGAGCGGCTTGCGGATGCCATTTTTCAGGCCATTGTGCTGGCAAAAGCAAAGCTGGAACCGGTTGACCTGACTTATATGGAAGCGATTGACACTGTTGACATCCGAAACAGGCTGGTAGGTGGAGAAGGCGAGATTGATCCCGAGATCCGTTCGGCTGCATTCGTTACAAAAAGTGGTAAAAAGGCAATTTTAAGCTCCTATGCCGCGCATTCAACGGTTTTGAATTCCAAAAACATTGTGCTGTCCAGAGACTATCCCGGCATGCTCGTGGATTCACTTGAAAAAGGACGATACGATTTTGCAATGTACATGGCCGGCGCCGTGGGCAGCATGGGGCCGATTGAGAAAGGTGCTGATGATTTTGACGAGGTTAAAAATCAGGCCTATGGGGTGCAAAAAGCACTGCTATCCGACTCTGCATTAAAGATGAAATCAAAAGGCGCCACCTTGCAGGCGATTACATTGCCATTGCCGCTGCGCGATCCGTCGCCGCGACTGACGATGAACATTAACCTGCGTTCCTGGGCATTTAAAAAGGCTTTTGGAGAATATCCGGTGTTTGTAAAAGCGTTACGGATCGGTAATATTCTCATGGTCGGGATGCCTTGTGACTTTTCTGGCGAACTGGTTGCAGGATTGGATGCATATGCCAAGACAAAAGGGATTAACTTGCTGGTTACCAGCTTTAATGGTGGTTATATCGGCTACATTACGCACGACAAATATTTTGATAAAGACCTTTACGAAACCAAAACCATGAGCTGGTATGGCCCGTACAATGGCGCTTATCTGCAAGAGGTGATCAAAGACATTATTGATAAATTATCCTAAACTATCCTGAATATGAAAACACTGCTGCTCTGTTTACTTGCATTTTTAAGCATTCAATCAATGGCGCAAACGCCTGTAAAAGTAGCGGTTGCCGGGCTGAGCCACGGTCATGTCGGCTGGATTTTCAACCGTTCGGATAAAAAGGATATTGAGCTTGTGGGGATTTACGAAACCAATCCGGACCTTGTCAATCTGTTCATGACCAAGTACAAGCTGGACAAAAAGCTCTTTTTCACGGATTTGAACAAAATGCTCGACGAGGCCAAACCGGAAGCCGTTTCAGCATTTGGGGCGATAAATGAACACATTGCGATTGTACGCGCCTGTGCGCCGAGGAAAATCCACGTAATGGTGGAAAAACCGCTGGCAACAACATTTGCAGACGCGAAGGAAATCCAAAAGTTGGCGGATCAAAATGGCATTCAAGTGCTTACCAATTATGAAACCTCCTGGTATGCAAGCAATCAGCACGTCCGTGACCTGGTAGAGCAAGGGAAATTGGGCGAGATCAGGAAAGTGATGGTCAACGACGGGCATCAGGGACCGAAGGAAATTGGTGTGAGCAAAGAGTTTCTGGCCATTCTCACCGATCCGGTTAAGAACGGCGCGGGAGCATTGATTGATTTTGGTTGCTATGGAGCGAATTTGATGACCTGGCTTTTGAAAGGGGAACGTCCGCTTTCGGTAACGGCTGTTACCCACCAGAATAAGCCCGAGATTTATAAAGAAGTAGACGACGAAGCATCCATTATTTTACAATATCCCAAAGCGCAATGTATCATTCAGGGTTCCTGGAACTGGTCCTTTGCCCGAAAAGATATGGAAGTGTTTGGGAATAAAGGTTATGCAGTGGCTGTAAACGCAACCACGGTCAGACAACGCCTGGCGGAAAAAACGCCTGAGGAAACGATCAAGCTCGATCCGCGGCCTGCACCATTTACAGATCCGTTCTCCGTTTTGGCAGACGTGATCCAGGGGCGTTTGAAACTGGAAAAAAACGATTTATACGGATTACCTGTGAATGTGACTGTGGTCGAAATTTTAGAAACTGCAAAAGAGTCGGCAAAGTCCGGAAAAACCATTTATTTAAAGAAGTAAATAAAACATCAGGCATTTGGAACCACGTTCAGTTCGCTTTTCACAGACTACATTAACGGAACTAATGATTCCGTCCTACGCTAATTTTGGCGGAAAAATACATGGCGGCATCCTGTTATCATTGATTGACAAGGTTGCCTATGCCTGCGCCGCGCGTCATGCGGGCACGTATTGCGTGACGGTTTCTGTCGATGGCGTGGATTTTTTAGAACCTGTTGAAGTTGGCGACCTGGTTTCACTGCACGCGTCCGTTAATTATGTCGGCAGGACTTCATTGGTGATCGGGATCAGGGTGATTGCAGAGAATGTCAGGAATGGAACGCAACGGCATACCAACACTTCTTATGTGACCATGGTTGCGAAAGGGGATGATGACAAGCCGACCGTTGTTCCGGAATTACTGCTTGAAAATGAGGATGATGCACGCAGATTCCTCGAAGCGATCAAGCGCAGGGAATTGAAAGAAAATTACCGTGATGCATTTGATAATGCGAAAACACGGTTGGATGTGCAGGATAACTTGCACAAGTTATCAAAGCAGCGTTGTGTGATTGGTTGGGAAACAGAAAACAAAGATTAATATGCTGATATGGATTGTGGGTTGCGTGGTAAGCTGGTTTGCAGCGCCAGCTATGACATTGGATATTGAGTTCACCAACATTAAAAAAAAACAGGGCAAGCTCTGGATTGCTATTTATAAGCCTGAGGAAAAATTCGCCGGGAAAGAAAAACCGAACACCTACAAGATCGTAGAAGTGAAAGCAGCCGCGCCTCAGCATGTCACATTTGAACTGAGCCCCGGGCGTTACGCATTAGCAGTTTACCACGACATGAATAGCAATGGTGTGCTGGACAAAAACTTCGTGGGAATTCCTAAGGAGCCTTATGGTTTCAGCAAGAATTTCCGCCCTAAATTTTCTGCCCCGAAATTTGAGGATTGTGAATTTTTGCTCAAAGATCCGGGACAGAAAATCAGTGTGAAGCTAACGGACTAGAAGCCGAATAAGCCGCCGGTCTTTTTGCGGGTGCTTGTCGTTTTTTTGCCAAACAACATGCCAAAAACACCCCTGACCACTTCGCGGCCGATTTGTTTTGCCAATGGCGAGTTAAGCGCTTCGGAAAACATTCCTTTTTCTTCTTTTTCCTTTTTTACTTCCGCAACTTCTTCCTGCGCTTTGGCCTCCACCTGAGCGTGGGTTTCCATGCGCTTGGTTAGCATTTCGTAAGCGCTTTCCGGATCAATCGGATCTTTGTATTTCAGGTAAACGTCTGATTGTCTGACGTGATTATCATAATCTGCCTGCACCATTGGGCCCATAATTGAGTTTGGCGGGAGCAAATGGGTTGCCGCCACTTCTGTCGGAATTCCCTTTTCATTTAAAACCGTAATCAATGCTTGCCCGATTCCTAATGTGGTCAGGATCTGGTCAATGGCATAAAAATCTGATCTCGGGTAAGTTTTAACGGTTTGTTTTAGTGCGTCTGCATCTTGCGGGGTAAATGCTCTTAAAACGTGTTGAACGCGGTTTCCTAATTGAGACAAAACGGAAACAGGAACATCTTGCGCCATTTGTGTGCAAAAGAAAATTCCCACGCCTTTGGAACGGATAAGGCGTACAACCTGCTCAATCTGGTCCAGAAATGCTTTTGGCGCATCTTTGAAGAGCAAGTGCGCTTCGTCCAGGAAGAATACCAGCTTGGGTTTATCCAGATCGCCGGCTTCCGGCAATTTTGTGTAAAGTTCAGCCAGCAGACTTAACATGAATGTTGAAAACAATGCGGGCTTGTCCTGAACATCGGAAATATTAAGCAAACTGATGACGCCCTGCCCATCGACGCGGTTGATCAGGTCAGTAATGTCAAAAGATTTTTCACCAAAAATAGTCCCTACGCCCTGTTGTTCCAAGGCGACGATTTTACGCAATATCGTTCCCGCTGTGGAAGTGGAAATGCTGCCGTAGTCTGCTTTTATTTCGGAAGCGCCGGGACCTTCTGAAAGGTAATTGAGCACTTTTTTCAGGTCGTTCAGATCCACCATGGGCAGATCTTTGTCATCGGCATACTTAAAGAGAATCGCCAGCACGCCCGACTGCGTATCATTTAATTCAAAAATTTTGGAAAGCAGTATCGGCCCGAATTCCAGGATCGTGGCGCGCATCTGAGCGCCTTTTTGTCCGCTTAGTGAATAAAGTTCAACGGGATATCCTTTTGGCTCAAACACCGTTCCCAGTGCCGCCGATCTTTCCTGCAACGCCGCATTGGTTGGTCCGGGTTGCGCAATACCCGATAAGTCGCCCTTTATATCCGACATAAAAACAGGCACGCCTGCGGCGGAAAGTTGCTCGGCAAGCACCTGCAATGTTCGCGTTTTTCCCGATCCCGTTGCGCCGGCCACTAGTCCATGCCTGTTCATCATGCGCAGAGGCAGATTTACCCTGGCTTCACCGATAATTTCACCATCCAGAATGGCAGAACCCAAATGAATGACAGGTTTATCGGTGCGATAAGATTTTTGGATGGCTGCAACAAATTGTTCTTTTTTTGACACAGGAATAAAGGTTATGTTTATGAAATGTTAATTTACAAAAATTAACCGTTTGGGGAAGTTTTGGCAGAACAGGTTACAATTTTTCCATAATACAATTCTTTTGAGAACTTATATTACTTTTCGTAGGTTCTTGTATTTGCAAAATTTTATTAGGTATTTTGGTAATATCGCTTAACAAAAATTCTGATTAACCAATTTAAAGACAACACTTTCAATTTATGCTTAGCCGAGTTGCCAATTCAATTTACTGGATGAATCGTTACATCGAACGGGTAGAGAACTACGCCCGTTTTGTGGGAGTTAATTTTAATCTGGCTTTGGATCTGCCGCCCGATGTGGACGAGCAATGGGAACCGCTTCTGATCGCAACTGCTGATCACTATTTGTTTTATAAATATTACGAAAAGCCCACCAAAGAGGACGTTATACATTTCCTGACATTTGATAAAAGAAACCCAAATTCCATTATCAGCTGCCTTTACGAAGCGCGCGAAAACGCGCGGACGATCCGGGAGACTATATCGAAGGAAATGTGGGAGAGTATCAATACTTTTTACCTGTCGATTCGGGGTACAAACCCGGATAATTTCCGGAATATGGACCATATGCAGGCATATTTTACAGATATCCGTAAAAGCTGCCAGCTCTTTCACGGCGTTGTGGATTCATCCATTACACGCAATGAAGCCTGGCATTTTGGCCGCTTAGGCCGACATATCGAGCGCGCGGATAAATGTTCCCGCTTTTTGGACGTGAAGTATTTTACATTGTTACAAGACTCTGGAACATCAGGGTCGACGCTGGATCTTATGCTCTGGACTGCGGTTTTGAAATCTGTGAGCGCTTATAATATGTACAGGCAGACGCATCGCGCATTGACGCCAATGAACATTGTCGCTTTTCTTATTCTGGATAAATTATTTCCCAGGTCCATCGCTTATAGCGTACGACAGGCCGAACTCTCATTATATGCGATTGCGGGGTCGATTCCGGAACGCGGACACACAAATCCTGCTGAACGGGTGTTGAGCAAGATCCGTACGGAATTGGAATTTACCGATGTTGAGGACGTTTTTAAAATGGGCCTTCACGAATATCTGGATAAATTTCAGACTAAAAATAACGAAGTGGATTCCGCAATTTTCGACATGTATTTTGGCCTGGAAACCGGCCAGTCGCAGAGTCTGTCCCAAGGCCATTCTCAAAGTCAGTCACAAAGCCAGTCATCGGGGCAATTCAAAACCCAATGGATGAACTAAAAGCCAACTAAATCGGTCAAATGCCGGAAACTTCATGAATTTACAAGTCCGGCACTCTCTGGAATATCAATATAATTTTCCGGTGGTCCTGGAAATGCACACATTGTATTTATATCCAAGATCCTATCCGCACCAGCGATTACTGGAATACAATATGTTCATTGACCCACAGCCATCTAAAATTGTAAAAAATATAGATGTGGAAGGCAATGTTCAGCATTTGATCTATTTCTATAACCAGCCTTACAGCAGGCTTTTTGTTGAAGCTTCCATCACTGTAAGCTCAGAGCCTGTAAATGTTTTCGACTTTGTATTTTACCCTTTTGAAACCAGCAAGATCCCGTTTTTGTACGATAACCGGATTTATAAATATTTGATCCCGTATCTTGACAAAACCGATGCAACGCAGCAGGTGGAACAATTTGCGCGTCAATTGGCAGCAAAGGTTGACTATGCCACGATCCCATTCCTGGTCGAAATGAGTCAGTATATCAGTCAAAACTTTGTGTATCAGCACCGTGAATATGGGAATGCGTATCCACCGGATGAGACATTGCGCGACAGAAGTGGCTCGTGCAGGGAGTATGCAAGGCTTTTTATGGGCGCCTGCAGAAGCCTGGGAATTGCGGCCAGATTTGTCAGTGGCTATTTATATGGGAACCCGCAGCAGGCACACGAATTGCATGCGTGGGTGGAAGTTTTCTTGCCCGGAGCCGGATGGCGGGGTTTTGACCCCACGGAAGGTAAGGCCGTGATTAACAATCACATTAGCATGGGAACTTCCGCCGACTATGATCAACTGGCACCCGTTATGGGTTCGTTTTTAGGATATACAAGCTCTCTGCTTACTACCCATGTAGACATTCAGTTACTACAAGATAAGTAGTAACGATAAGTCAAATGTTGCTTTTGTTTCAAGAAAAATCGGACAGTAGAGAGGGAAATTTAGTATTTTTGCAACCAAACAAAAAGAGGAATTCTAGATCGTGACGTTAATTAAATCTATCTCAGGAATCAGAGGTATCGTGGGTGGAAAATCGGGTGAGGCGCTGACTCCGATTGATGTTGTCAAATTTGCAGCGGCTTACGGGACATGGCTGAGGCGTACAAATCCACAAAATTTGAAGGTTGTTATTGGCAGAGACGCACGTTTATCCGGTGAAATGGTGAGCCGCCTTGTTGCCGGGACATTGCAGGGAGTAGGACTTCATGTAACGGATCTTGGCCTTTCCACCACGCCTACTGTCGAGATTGCGGTTACGGCCGAAAATGCAGCAGGAGGGATCATCTTAACAGCCAGCCACAACCCGATTCAATGGAATGCACTTAAACTGCTTAATCACGAGGGAGAATTTATCTCAGAAGAAGAGGGTGCGGAAGTGTTGAGAATTGCGGACGAGGAAGATTTTGTTTTTGTTGATGTTAAAAAACTGGGAAGCTACGTTGCGGACGATTCATATTTACAAAAGCATATAGATCAGGTCCTTGCATTGCCCTTAGTGGATGTGGAGGCGATAACCAATGCCAATTTCAGGATTGTCGTCGATGCGGTCAATTCTACGGGCGGAATCGTTGTTCCGATGCTTTTGGAAGCATTAGGCGTTTCTGTGAAGAACATTAAGAAGTTAAATTGCGAGCCAACAGGTAATTTTGCCCATAATCCTGAGCCGCTTCCCGAGCATTTACGTGAGATCAGCAAAGAGTTAAAGGATGGTTCTTTTAATCTCGGTATTGTGGTTGATCCTGATGTGGATCGGCTAGCGCTCATGTGTGAGGATGGAACGCCGTTTGGTGAAGAATATACATTGGTTGCCGTTGCGGATTACGTGCTTAAAAACACGCCGGGTAACACCGTTTCGAACTTATCTTCAACAGCTGCACTGCGCGATGTGACGATTAAGGCAGGCGGAAAATATTTTGCTTCCGCAGTAGGAGAGGTCAATGTGGTGAATATGATGAAGGCAAATCAGGCAATTATCGGTGGTGAGGGAAATGGCGGTGTCATTTATCCGGAAAGCCATTACGGAAGAGATGCTTTGGTTGGAATTGCATTGTTTTTGACCCATTTGGCCAAATTCGGTAAGACAGCTTCTGTTTTACGCCGTTCGTATCCAGGTTATTATATTTCAAAAAACAAGATTGAGCTGACGCCTGATATCAATGTGGATAACATTCTCAGCCGCATTCAGACCCGTTATTCCAAGCAGCCATTGAACACAATTGATGGCGTAAGGATTGAATTCGACAGGGAATGGGTGCATTTGCGCAAATCCAACACGGAGCCAATTATCCGGATCTATTCCGAATCGGAAACGCAGACAACAGCGATCAATCTGGCTAATAAAATCATTTCTGACATTAAGGAAATCATTTCAGAGCCGAAAAACAGTCAAAAATGAAAGCCTATTTGGACAATGCTGCCACCACGCGCCTTGATCCGGAAGTTTTGGAAGTAATGTTGCCGCTCATGACCGAGCAATTTGGTAACCCTTCGTCCATACATTCCTTCGGGCGGGCAGTCAGGTCATCTATTGAAAGAGCCAGAAAAAGCATTGCGGGGATTCTAAATGCCGCTCCTGCCGAAATATTCTTTACATCAGGCGGCACGGAGGCAGATAACACTGCGATCCGTTCCAGTATTGAAACGCTGGGTCTCAAACACGCCATCACATCCCGCATTGAGCATCACGCAGTTTTGCACACGCTCGAACATCTTCAAAGATCGGGGCAGATCCAATTAAGTTTTGTTAATCTCAATGAAAAAGGGGAGGTTGATTTACAGCATTTGGAAACATTGCTGCAATCCAATTCCCGTTCGTTGGTTTCATTGATGCATGGCAATAATGAAATAGGCAATTTGCTGGACCTCGAAGCAGTAGGCGACATTTGTGAAAAATATAATGCCGTTTTCCATAGCGATACGGTGCAAACAATGGGTCACTATAAGCACGACCTGCAGAAGCTCAAAACCAATTTTATCGTCGGCGCGGCCCATAAATTCAATGGCCCGAAAGGAGTTGGATTTCTTTATATCAGACCTGGATTGAAAATTGCTCCTTTTGTACACGGAGGTGCGCAGGAGCGTAACATGCGTGGAGGAACTGAAAATATATATGGCATTGTCGGCTTAGCCAAAGCTTTGGAAATTGCTTACCGTGATATGGACCTTCACCGCAAACACATTGAAGGCCTGAAACTGCGGATGATCGACAAGCTAATGAACAGCATTGAAGGGATAACCTTTAACGGTAATTCGGCAGATTTGGATAAAAGTCTTTACACAGTCTTGAATGTTAGCTTACCGCCTTCCGAGATTAGCGATATGTTGTTGTTTAACCTCGATATCGCTGGCATAGCAGTCTCAGGAGGAAGCGCCTGTGCCAGTGGAACGGAAATAGGCTCGCACGTCCTGAATGAACTGAGAATTGATGAGAACAGGGCGAATGTTCGTTTCTCTTTTGGAAAATATAATACAGACGAAGAGATCGATTATGCCGCGCATACGCTGGCCGAATTATATAAGAAGGAAAGTGTGATCTTATAAAGCAAAAAGCGGTTGTTAAACCGCTTTTTTTATGATGTCTTCCAGAGTTTCTATCCAGATGTCGCTGTCATTGAGGCTCTCAACCAACTGCCAGTGAACACCGCCTTCTTTTTCAAAAATCTCTTTGTATTCTTCACCCACTTCAATGGTTGTTTCCAAACAATCGGCAACGAATGCGGGCGAAAATGCAAGCACACTTTTCACGCCTTTCTTGGTTAATTCAGGGATCACTTCATCCGTGTAAGGCTTAATCCAAGGGTTTTTGCCCAATCGCGATTGAAAGCAAGTCGTGTAAGTTCCTTCTGCCAGGCCAAGTCCTTTTACCAGCAAACGCGTTGTTTCAAAACATTGCGCACGGTAACAATGTTGGTTACGGGCATCCAAATGATCGCAGCAGGAACCGAATTGGCAGAAATTACCGGTTACGTCTCCTTTTGTAATCTGTCTTTCGGGAAGGCCGTGATAACTAAAAACTACATGATCGTAATGTTGCTGCGCCATGTATTTTTTGCCCAGATTCACGAAGCCTTCGATGAATTTGGGATGATCGAGAAAGCGGTTGATGAATTTAATTTCAGGCAAAACTTCCCAATCCTGGATCACACGCATTACTTCTTTATAAACAGAACCTGTTGAAGCAGAAGCATATTGAGGGAAAAATGGAACGATGATGATTTCAGAAAGTGTCTGTTTTCTCAGTTCTTTCAGTCCATTCTCAATGCTTGGACTTTGGTAACGCATGGCAAGCTCCACCACAAAATCGTCGCCTAAAACACGCTGCAATTTTTCTTTTACAGAATAGCCGTAAATTTTTAGCGGTGAGCCATCCGGTCTCCACAACTGTTTGTAAATCTTTGCCGATTTCGGTGCCCTGAACGGTGCAATAATGAGATTAATAAGCATCCAGCGGTTCAGATAAGGGATATCAATCACCCTTTCGTCCATCAGAAATTCCCGCAGATATTTCCGCACATCCGGCACCGACGGGCTGTCGGGCGTGCCCAGATTCACGATCAGGACACCGGTTTTACGGATTGCTTCTTTGTTTGTTGAGATATTATTTGGCTGTGCCAATATGTCCGTATTCATTCTTTCAATTATTTCAAATATGTAGCAAAACCTCTCGCAATGCTGCCTGCGCTGACCATTCGCGATTTGCCGCCTGTTCAATCACTAAGGATCTTGGCCCATCCAAAACCTCATCTGCCACTTTCATGTTGCGACGCAATGGCAGGCAATGCATGAATTTTCCATTATCAGTCAAAGCCATTTTCGCTTCCGTGATCATCCAGGAAGGATCACTCGTCAAAACCTGGCCATAACTTTGGTAAGACGACCAATTTTTGCCGTACACAAAATCCGCGCCTTCCAAAGCTTTATCCTGATCGTAGATCACCTGGCCTTTTCCCACAAATTCTGGCGAAAGATCGTAACCTTGCGGGTGCGTAATAACCAGTTCCACATCCATCGGGTTCATCCATTCACAAAATGAGTTGGCAACAGCTTGCGGCAACGCTTTAAAATGTGGTAACCACGTCAAAACAACCTTTGGGCGCTGTTTTATCTTAAATTCTTCTATTGTAATGCAGTCTGCAAGTGACTGTAACGGATGCCTCGTTGCAGATTCCAGATTAATGATCGGAACCTCGGCGTATTTTTTAAATTGCTGGAAAACGATCTCAGCATAGTCTTTATCCCGATCCTGCAAGCCTGCAAATGACCGGATTCCAATGATATCGCAATAACTGCCAATCACCGCCGCCGCTTCTTTCACGTGTTCCGCTTTATCGCCGTTCATGATCACGCCTTCTTCCATTTCCAAACCCCACCCATCCTGTCCTACGTTCATCGTAATCACATTTAAACCAAGATTTTGCGCCGCTTTTTGCGTACTGATCCTTGTTCTCAAACTCGAATTGAAAAAAAGCAGTCCTATGGTTTTATTTTTACCTAACTCAATGTCAGCAAATGGGTTACGCTTTGCGGCGATGCCATTGGTAATCAGTTGATTCAGGTCGGTTACGTCGTTTATGGAAAGAAAGTGTTTCATTCAGTTCGGTAATTTCTGCGGCGTTTAGGTTAAATTAAATGGCAACGGATGTTTCTTTTTTCAATGCTTCTAGGAATTGATCGGCCTCTTCTTTGCCCAAAGCAAGCGAAGGCAATAATCGAATGGTGTTAGCGCCCGCCACTCCAGTGAACATTTTATATTCGAATAAAAGTTTGTTCCGAAGATCCTTTACCGGGAAATCATATTCAATCCCAATCATTAATCCGCGTCCTCTCAACTCCTTATATCCGCCAATTTCTTCAATGCCTTTGAGAAGATAATCGCCAATCTCTGCTGCGTTTTCCAGAAGATTTTCATCCTTCATGATATCCAGGACCGCCACGCCCGCGGCACAAGCCAAATGGTTTCCGCCAAATGTCGTCCCTAGCAAGCCATAACTCGCTTTGAATTTGGGTGAAATCAGGATTCCACCGATCGGGAAGCCATTGCCCATTCCTTTGGCCATGGACATAATGTCCGGGTCAATGCCGCTAAACTGGTGCGAGAAGAATTTTCCCGTCCGGCCATAACCACATTGCACGCTGTCCAGGATCAGCACAGCGCCGGTTTCGTCACACTTGCGTCTTAATGTTTGTAAAAATTCATCTGAACTAACATTAATTCCGCCCACACCCTGAATTCCCTCAACGATCACCGCGCAAACTTCATCCGTAATGCCTTTTTCAGCAGCCTCAACATCGTTAAATGGCAGAAATGTTACGTGCTCTTTGTAATTGACAGGCGCAACAATAGATGCATTATCCGTCGCCGCCACTGCACCGGCAGTCCGTCCGTGAAATGATTTTGTAAAAGAAATCACCTTTTTACGACCGTTATGAAACGAAGCCAGTTTCAAAGCATTCTCATTCGCCTCAGCGCCAGAGTTGCATAAGAACAGCTTATAATCAGGGTAACCAGAAAGCGATCCAAGCTTCTCCGCAAGCTCCTCCTGCAATGAAATTTTTACAGAATTAGAATAAAAACTGATCGCATTCAGCTGCTTCGTGAGCATATCCACATAATAAGGATGGCAATGACCGACGGAAATCACCGCATGCCCGCCATAAAGATCCAGATATTTGGTCCCATGCTGGTCCCACAAGTAACTTCCCTGAGCCTTAACCGGCTCTATATCGTAAATGGGGTAAACGTCGAATAAGTGTGACATCTCTTGAATTTTTATGTCTTCAAAATGGGTGTTAACAAATCAAAACGCCGGCGCTTTCAACTTCAATCCAGCATCTTCCGGCAAGCCAAATGCAAGGTTCATGTTCTGTACAGCTTGTCCTGAGGCGCCTTTTGTCAGGTTATCAATGATGCTTGTGATCAGTAATTGCCCGTCGTGCACTTCCAGGTTGATGAAGCACTTATTAGTGTTTACAACCTGCTTTAAGTCAATCGGCGCGTCGCTAATGTGCGTAAACGGATGCGTGGTGTAAAAGCTTTTGTAAATGCTTTTTGCTTCTTCCAATGTGCCTTCGAACGCCGTATACACATTCGCCATAATGCCACGCGTGTAATCGCCACGGTAAGGGACGAAGTTGATGGCTTTGTTAAAACCAGGCTGTAATTTGCCCAAACTCATTTTGATCTCTGTCAAATGCTGATGCGTGAATGCTTTATAAATGGAGATGTTGTTGCTTCTCCAGCTAAAATGCGTTGTCGCACTCAACGACTGACCTGCGCCCGTGCTTCCTGTAACGGCGCTTATGTGAATGTCATCTTTGATCAATCCAACCTGGGCCAACGGCAAAATCGCCAGCTCAATGCTTGTGGCAAAGCAACCTGGATTTGCAATTTTAGTCGCTGTCCTGATCGTTTCCCGTTGCAACTCGGGTAATCCGTAAACAAAGCCATTGGATTCATCACGGAAATCGGTGCTTAGGTCAATGATCTTTACATTTGCCGGGACAGCGTTCTCAGTAAGAAACTTTTGAGATTCACCATGACCGGAACAAAGGAAAATAGCATTCAGGTTTTCCTGATCCAAAAGAGTCTGAATGTCGTCCCCTGAAAAAGTCAGATCCGTATCTCCTAACAAATCCGTATGCGTCGCATAAATGGGTTTTCCAGCCTGACTTTTGCTGTGCGCAAAGGCAATGACTGCATTCGGGTGATTGAGTAATATTCTGATCAACTCGCCGCCTGTGTAACCAGCCGCGCCGATAATTCCTATATTAATATTATTCATTTGCTAGTTATTCGCTGACTCGCTCACCTTTTGGTAAATCATCACCTGGTTAGAAGCCACTTTTGAAAATCCTCTTACGTCGTCGCCAGTCCAGGCATTGTTCATTTCACCGTAGCTGCCGAATTTGGACGACATTAAATCAAATGGTGATTCAATTCCCTCCACATGGAAGCGGTAAGGAGCCAAATAAACATGCACTTTTCCAGTAACATGCGCTTGTGTATCAGTCAGGAAAGTTTCGATGTTGCGCATGACCGGCTCTACAAACTGACCTTTATGAAGCAGGCTGCCATACCAGTTTGAAAGTTGTTCTTTCCAGTAAAGCTGTTGCTCGCTCAGCACGTGTTTTTCTAATGTATGGTGCGCTTTGATAATGATCAAAGGTGCCGCAGCTTCGAAGCCCACACGTCCTTTAATACCAATAATTGTATCGCCAACATGGATATCACGGCCAATCCCGAACGGCTGGGCAATGGCAGCGAGCTTTTGAATTGCTTCAACAGCATTTTCAAATTTCTCGCCAGCAACACCTTTCAATTCACCTTTTTCAAATTCAAGCGTGATCCTCTCCGGTTCGGTCTTGGTGATCTGTGTTGGCCAGGCAGATTCCGGCAAATATTGTTCAGAAGTCAAGGTCTCTTTTCCACCAACAGATGTCCCCCAAAGGCCTTTGTTAATGCTATATGCAGCCTTGGCCCATTCGCGGCCAACACCTTTTTTAGTTAAATATTCAATTTCTGCCTCACGCGAAAGTTTAAGGTCGCGGATCGGTGTAATGATCTCAGCCTCAGGAATAATAATGCGGAAAGCCATATCAAAACGAACCTGGTCATTTCCGGCGCCGGTGCTGCCATGCGCAATTGCATTCGCTCCGATCTCCTTTGCATACTCCGCAACCGCCACTGCCTGAAAAACGCGCTCAGCGCTTACAGAAAGGGGATAAGTGTTGTTTTTAAGAATATTTCCGAAGATCAGATATTTGATACAATCATTATAGTAATCGCTTGTTTTCGTTATCGTTGCATGTTGTTTCACGCCCAAAGCATACGCATTGGCCTCAATCGTTTTCAGTTCTTCATTGGAAAAACCGCCTGTATCAACCAAAACCGAATGGACTTCGTAACCTTTGTCTTCGGCTAAATATTTTACACAAAAAGAGGTATCTAATCCCCCGCTAAACGCTAAAACTACTTTGGGCTGTGACATTATATTAAATCTGATTCTGACTAAATGCTTAAATTGGAGTACAAAAGTAACAAAAAAATACCTCGCTCTGGGCCAAAAAAGGGCTGCCGGGCGAGGTATTTAAAAGATATATAAATCTGTAAATAAATGCGGTGCTTTAATGTACGAGCACGGACCCGGCGTTTTTCTTTCTGGCGCGTTCTTCCCTTCGCAACAAAATGCGTTGCTTAATACGCATCCAGCGCTCGTACAAGCTGGATTCTTTCAGAAAATCCCAGGAATGTTTCTCCGGCTCTACACCCGTAGCAACAGCAACTTCTTCTTTTTTCTTATCCTCAGGATTGTACATCATTCCGGTGCACAAGCAATGTTTTCTGCCGGTCCGTGTCAACACATCATAATTGACACAGCTCGCGCATCCTTTCCAGAAAGCATCATCCGCAGGCAACTCACTAAATGTTACCGGCTCGTAACCCAAGTCTGAATTGATTTTCATCACGGGCAAACTCGTAGTTATACCAATGATTTTCGCATCAGGATATTTCTGGCGGGATAATTCAAAGGCTTTTTGCTTGATGGCTTTGGCCATTCCGCTGTTACGGAAATCAGGGTGAACGATCAGTCCGGAATTTGCTACAAACTTGCCATGTTCCCATGTTTCGATGTAACAAAAACCAACCCATATGCCGGAATCTGTGGTGGCAATGATGGCTTTTCCTTCCACCATTTTTTCCATTATATATACGGGGGAACGTTTGGCTATACCAGTACCACGCTTTTTAGCGCTCTCTTCCATTTCTGCACAAATAATTTCGGCAAAATGAAGATGATTTTCATTGGCAGTCTGAACTATAAACTTACTGCCCACTACTTCGGTATTTTTCATTGATGGCTTGCTGACAAAAAATGTTCGAAACAATAATTATTACACCCAGAGAAAACGATGGGACGTTTTGAAAATTGAAAAAATTGGTGGGTATAAAAGTTTTACCACGTAGGTAAAAGATAATTATGCGGTCCGGGGGGACCTGAATCGAAAAGGCGTAGTATGAAGAACAGTATGTATGCCGTTGTCGTTCATTGACTTGCTAATGCGTCTAAGAGACTGCAAATTTTGAAAAAAAAATTGTCACTCCAAAGAAACAGAAGATATATTTTTATGGTTCGTTTTGGAAGAAAAGTTTTTATTACTTACCCGCTTGCGTTTTGGACAAAACCGAGGCGCAGAAATCTTAAAATATGGCTTTCATGTCAGCAATTAGTACAGATGACCTTTTAAATGGATATATAAATGGGATTTTCCCAATGGCCGAAGCGGACGGGACTATTTATTGGTATTCTCCAAATCCAAGGGCAGTAATTCCGATTGATACATACAAACCGTCGAGATCACTGCGGCCTGTTCTGAACAAAAAATACTTTGAGATAAGGGTTAATGCCGATTTTGAAGGTGTTATGCGGGGCTGTTCTGCACCCAGGGCAACGGAACAGGGGACCTGGATTTCGGAGGAGATCATTTCTTCTTACACCGCCCTGCATGAGCTCGGTTACGCACATAGCGTGGAGACTTATCGCGGAAATAAGCTGGTAGGAGGGTTGTATGGCGTTTCGATCAATGGTGTTTTCTTTGGGGAGTCGATGTTTTCAGCGGAGAGTAATGCTTCGAAAGTGGCTTTTCATTATCTGATCCAGATCCTGCGGATGAATCGTTTTGTTTTGCTGGATACGCAGTTTATCAATGATAATGTGCTGCGCTACGGCGCCATAGAAATTGCGCGCGAGGAATATCTGGACCAACTGCAAAAAGCATTAAAGTTGAAAAGAAGGTTTAATGGTCATGTGCTGGAAGACATTCTTTGAATAATTTTCTACTTTTAGGCTCAGATTACAGACCTGGGGCTGCGCTATGACTTGCGTCCCGTTCAAGCAATTTTTCAAAGTGTCAAAACCAATACTCGTAATAAAATTCGGGACTGCCTCTATAACCCTTCCCTCCGGTGAACCTGACGTCAGGATTATTTCGGAAATAGCGCGGCAAGTCTCGGCAATCCATTCTCAATATAGGATTATCATTGTTTCTTCTGGTGCCGTTGGTGCGGGGAAAGCTTATATCCAGGATTATAAAGGCACGATGACGCAACGGAAAGCTGCTGCGTCTGTTGGAAATCCGCTTTTAGTGGGTTTATATGCGACTTATTTTGCGCCTAACAAGATCTACATTGCACAAAGTCTTTGTGAAAGGCAGCATTTTGCCAACCGCGCCAAGTTTCTGCAATTGAAGGAAACGTTTGAAGAATTGTGGGAAAACAACATTATTCCCATCGTAAATGAGAACGACGTTGTAAGTGACCGTGAATTGAAATTTTCGGACAATGACGAGCTGGCCACATTGCTTGCAGTAGGTTTTGGAGCCGAGTCGTTGATGTTCTGCACATCGGTCGGCGGCCTGCTGGACGAGCGGGGCAACATTCTCAGGAACGTATCCAATGTGAATGAGGTTTTCAAATTCGTACGGACCGACAAATCCTTTCTAGGTTTGGGCGGAATGGCATCCAAACTGACATTCGCCAAACTGGCGGCTAGAATGGCGATCAAAGTGGTCATTTTCGGCATGAAAGAACAGGATGAGCTGCTTGAAGCTTTAAAAGGAAATGCAGGAACGGTTATCAGCGCCGGCAAAAGCACACTTTCAGCCCGGAACAGATGGTTAGGAAGCGGCGGATTGGTTTCAGGAAGTTTGCAGATTGATGAAGGTGCTTCCAAAGCATTATTAAGAAGAAAAAGCTTGCTTGCAGTAGGCGTGGTGGAAGTAACCGGCGATTTCGAATCCGGTGAAATCATTGAAATATATTCTCCTTCCGAGGAAATGATCGCGGTTGCACGCGCGAGGGAAACTTCGGCTGCCATCCGCGCCAATATGAAAACAGTGAATTTTGAAGTGGCACATGCCAACGATATCGTACTATTATAATGGAATCCATTTTACCGCTATTAGAACAAACCCAAAAGGCATCTGCCTCTGTTCGGAATTTGTCCGATCGGCAGCGTGCAGACCTTTTGCTCAGTCTTGCAGATAAAGTTTTGGCCAATGTTGCCAACATTATCGCCGAGAATAAGAAAGATCTTGATGTGATGGACGACTCCGATCCGAAAAAAGACCGGTTGTTGCTCAATGAACAAAGAATTCAAGGTTTGGCGCAAAGTCTCCTTGATGTGGCAGCATTGCCTGATCCGAGCGGTGAAGTGTTGCTGGAACGTACAATTGAGCAAGGTTTGTCCCTACGCAAAATAGCGGTTCCGCTGGGCGTTGTAGGGGTTATTTATGAATCCAGGCCAAATGTCACATTGGATGTTGCGTCCCTTTGCCTTCGGTCCGGGAATGCTTGTGTTTTGAAAGGTGGTAAGGAAGCACATTACTCCAATCTCTATCTGGTGGGTTTGATCCACGAAACGCTCGCCGAATTCAACATTGATCCTGCCGCAGTTATGTTGCTGCCAACGGACCGGAAGTTTGTTTCAGAATTGCTTACTGCGACCCGATTTGTGGACATTATCATTCCAAGAGGCTCTGAAAGCCTGATCAAATTCGTGCGTGAAAATTCGCTGGTTCCCACCATTGAAACGGGAGCAGGCGTTTGTCATACATATGTTGAAAAAACCGGCGATCTGGAAAAAGCGGCTAAAATTGTGGTGAATGCAAAGGTTTCACGGCCATCTGTTTGCAATTCGCTAGACACGATTTTAGTAGATAGGGAAATCGCAGCGGAGTTTTTGCCAAGGTTGAAAGAAGACTTCATCAAATGGAATGTCGAAGTTTTTGCTGATGAAACATCATATTCGATTTTTGAAAAAGACGGTTATCCAATGCTGCAACATGCTGAGGAAGCGGATTTTGGAAGAGAATTTTTAGATTATAAATGTTCTGTGAAAGTCGTAGATGGGCTGGATGATGCTTTGGAACATATCCGGGCACATTCTTCAAGACATTCCGAAGCGATCATTTCGAAGGACGATGCCGGAATTGAAAGGTTTCTTAGAGAAGTGGATGCTGCCGCAGTTTATGCCAACGCATCAACGCGCTTCACGGACGGCGCTGTCTTCGCATTAGGTGCTGAGATTGGCATATCAACACAAAAGCTGCACGCGCGCGGGCCTTTCGCACTCGAAAAGCTCGTGACCGAAAAATGGATTGTAAAAGGTGACGGGCAAGTTAGATGGTAAGCGCTTTGGAAAATATACAAACATTAACAAACGAAGCGGTATCATTGCTGAAAAGCCTGATCGAAACGCCTTCATTTAGTAAAGAAGAGGCAAATACAGCGCAGCTGATTGCTGATTATTTCGAGTCAAAAAACATTCCTTTTCAGCAAAAAAAGAACAATCTCTGGGCCTTCAACCGTCATTTCGATAAGAAGAAGCCTACATTGCTTTTAAATTCCCACCACGACACGGTCAAACCGAACAAATCCTGGACGTTGGATCCGTTTAATGCCATTGTCGAAGATGATAAATTGTTTGGATTGGGCAGTAATGATGCTGGCGGTTGCCTGGTTTCGCTGATTGCGACGTTCTGTTATTTTTATGATCGGTCGGATCTTGCTTATAACATTGCCATTGCTGCAACTGCCGAAGAAGAAATTTCCGGGAAGGAAGGATTGGAAATTGTCGTTCCCGAATTGCCTGAGATCGCTTTTGCTATTGTCGGCGAGCCTACTGAAATGCATTTGGCCGTCGCTGAAAAGGGCTTACTGGTTCTCGATTGCACGGCAAAGGGGAAATCCGGTCACGCAGCGCGCGAGGAAGGTGATAATGCGATTTACAAAGCTTTAAAGGACATTAGCTGGATTCAGGAATACAAGTTTCCAAAGGTTTCGCCCACACTGGGGCCGGTGAAAATGTCCGTTACAATCATTAATGCGGGAACGCAGCACAATGTAGTGCCTGATGCTTGTAGCTTCACTATTGACGTGCGGGTTACGGATCAATATACTTTGGAAGAGGTGATTGAAGTGATTCAGGACAATATCCAATCTGACGTTGCGGCCAGATCTATCCGATTGCGCCCTTCGAGCATTCCGATGGATCATCCGATTGTTCAGGAAGGTTTGAAATTAGGAAGGGAAGCATATGGTTCGCCTACAACTTCCGACCAGGCGCTATTAGATTGTCCGTCATTAAAAATGGGGCCGGGACATTCCGGAAGGTCACATAGTGCGGATGAATTTATTTATCTTCAAGAAATCGAGGCGGGCATAAAACAGTACATTGCGATGCTGGAAGGCGTTGTTAAAAAGACTGACTAATTCCGCATTTTACATCGCTAACCAGCGCCAATATGCGATTTTATACAGAAGAGGACGTGCAGACTTTCGAGTCAGTGAAGTTTTTATATATCAAAACTTCTCTATCAAATCACATCTTCACGATCACATTAAGCCGTCCTGAAAAACGCAATGCTTTCACGCCGACTATGGCCGAGGAAATCGTTTTTGCATTGGCTTATGCACATTATAACAGCGAAGTGCGTTGCCTGATCGTGAATGCCGAAGGCCCTGTTTTTTGCGCCGGAGCAGACTTAATTTCTTTTCATGATGCTGCTGCAAACATTAAAAATCCTGCTTTACCACAAATTCGGGAAGAAGCGAAACTTGGTGATGCTTTTAATGAGGTTTGTAAACCAAGCATTGCGCAGATCGAGGGTTCGGTTTTGGCAGGCGGATTTTTGATTATTTGCGGCTCTACATTTGTTTTTAGTGTAATTGAAGCAAGTTACAGCTTACCGGAAGTGAAGCGTGGGATTTGGCCGATGCAGGTTATGGCGTCGCTTAACCAGATTATTTCTCCCAGAAAAACACTGGAAATGTGCATTACCGGGAAAAGCTATGATGCGGAAGAAGCACTTCAATTAGGGTTGGTAACATACATTGCACTCGCGGGAAACATCGCCGAAGAAGTCCAGCTTTTGGCCGCTGAAATCTGTCAGAATGCTCCGTACGCGATCCAGCAAGGCATGAACGCATTTCAACATTTGAAAGATACTCCTGGGAATGAGCAGCACAGCTTCCTCAAAGCACAATTAGATCAGATTCTGCGATCCGAGGATGCAAAAGAAGGAATGCAGGCTTTCAAAGAGAAAAGAAGCCCGAACTGGAAAGGGAAATAATGATTAATGCGGTTTTGAATCGGCTTAATTACCTGGAACAATCTCAATTTCCTCACCATAACGGTTGTGGAATTTGAAATCAACCACACCCAGCGAAGTATCCTTGATCAGCTTCACCCACGTTTTGTAATGGAAAAGCCACTTTATTTGCTCGGAAATTAACCCTTTCGTGAAATAAGAATGCAGGAATGGATGAAGTGAAATAGTGATTCCACGTTCATTTTGTTTGGTAAGAATGTAATCCAAATTATTTGAAATTACATCAGATACCAAAATACTCGCCTGAATTGTGCCCGTTCCGCCGCAAGTGGGGCAAGTTTCGCGGGTTACAATGTTCATTTCAGGTCTTACGCGCTGGCGGGTAATTTGCAGCAGACCAAATTTTGAAAGTGGCAGGATCGTATATTTCGACCGGTCGCCTTTCATTTCGTCGCGCATGGTATCGAAAAGAACGCGTTTATTATCCGCTTTCTTCATATCGATAAAATCGACGACGATAATTCCACCCATATCGCGTAAACGCAACTGACGGGCAATTTCTTTGGCTGCTTCGAGGTTCACGCTCAATGCAGTCGCTTCCTGATCTTCTTCTGAATTGGACTTGTTGCCACTGTTAACGTCGATAACATGCAACGCCTCAGTGTGTTCAATGATCAGGTAACCGCCATTTGGCAAGCTTACAGAGCGGCCAAATAACGACTTGATCTGCTTTTCAAGACCGAATTGTTCGAAGAGCTTATTTTTGCCATTGTGCAGCTTCAGAATGTTCTCCCTATCCGGCGCAATGTTGTGAATGTAAGCCTTAATGTCGTCGTAAACCTCTTTGGAATCAACTGTAATGCTGTCGAATGATTCATTCAGCATGTCGCGGATGATCGAGGATGCGCGGTTCATTTCACCTATCACACGGTCACGCGGTTTGGCGTCGCGCAATGTTTTGATGCCATTTTCCCACTTTTCCAGACAGTCTTGCAGATCCTTATTCAGCTCATCCACATCCTTCCCAGTTGCAACGGTGCGAATAATTACACCAAAATTTGCGGGCTTAATGGACGACATCAGACGTTGCAGACGATTTCTCTCCTGCTTGTCGGTGATCTTTTTAGAAAGGTTTACAGAATTGGAAAAAGGGACCAGTACAATGTAACGGCCGGCAATCGAAATGTCGCAGGAAAGTCTCGGGCCTTTCGTAGAAATAGGCTCCTTAACGATCTGGACAAGAATAGGTTGATTTTTGGAGAGGACTTTATCAATCTTGCCAAGCTTCTCAATTTCAGGCTCCATTTTGAAATTACTCAACTTGCCTGCATTGTTCCGCTTGGATATTACATCCTTAGTCAGTTTGTTGAGAGAGTTAATATTTGGCCCAAGATCGAGATAATGCAGAAACGCGTCTTTCTCAAAACCGACATCAACAAACGCGGCATTAAGCCCCGCTACCAGCTTTCGAACCGTACCGAGGTAAATATCCCCAACGGTAAAGCTTTGATCCGGTGTTTCGACGTGATATTCTAAAAGACGTTTATCCTGCAAAAGGGCTATACGTTCTCCCTTTTGAGTAGAATTGATTAATAATTCGTTACTCAATGTTCAACCAACTGAATGGCTATATAATGTTGATACTTAACCTCCGCTTTCAGACTGAAAGGGGCAATACATACGAGGGGAAGAAGGCATGACCGGACTTTTTTGTAAAATCCGGTCATGATATATTATTTCTTCTTATGTCTGTTTTTTCTAAGTCTTTTCTTTCTCTTGTGAGTGGAGATCTTATGTCTTTTTCTCTTTTTTCCGCAAGGCATGTTTTATGTCGTTTAAAATAAAAATTGATTTTCTTTTTGCTTATCAATTGTTCAGACGACCTTCCAATTCGCCAATCGCTTGCTGGATCACAGGATCTTTCTCCTCCTTTTTAACTTCGGAAAGGACTTTACGGGCCTGTTCCTTGTCTCCCAGTTCCACGAGCGTCAATCCTAAATAGAACTTCGCTTTTGTATTGGCCGGATTATTGGTCAAAATCTGTCTGAACCTGTCGGCAGCTTTTGAATATTGGTTAGATCTCATGGACAAGATCCCTAAATTGAACAATGCCAATTCGTTGGTAGGATCGTTGTCAATCACTTCGCGCAGCATGAGAATTCCCTGCATCGGGTTTTCCGTATTCACGTAAGTCATTGCCATGTTGGCTTTTGCGGCTAACAGGCCGGGATTCTGGTCAAGTGCTTTCTGGTAGTATTCACGGGTTTTGGCTCCAAGGTTTTTTGCTTTCTGATCCTCAATGGCAAAACCGTAAGCTTCGTAATAACGATCGCCGGTCCTGACAAGATTTTCAACACTTGGAGACAAAAGGGCTGCCTTCTCAGCATAAAATGCCGCGCTGTCAAACTTTTGCAGTTGAGCAAATTTGTCCGACAACTTCAAGCCCGCAGCTACTTTGTCTTTGTCGCCCGCTTGCTCGTAGGCACTTTTCAACTGATCTACAATTTTTTGCTGATCAGGCGAAATAGTGGCTTTGTCATGCGATTGAACAGAAGAGTCCGGAGCAGCCGCCGTAGCAGCTGCCTGGGACTGGCTTCTTTCGTTGCCTACTTCTTTCCCCTTGGTATTCACAACCACTTTGGGAAGGCTGAAGAGCGTTCCTACAAGAGCAACTGCAAGCACACAAGAAAGAAGAATCGACTTTTTCATACTGTTATAACCCAAACCCTTTCAGGTAAATTACTTTTCAGCGACAGCTTTCAATTTGTCACTTTCTTTTACCTGCTCAACAAATACTTTTGCAGGTTTGAAGCTTGGTACAAAGTGCTCGTCAATGATCATTGAAGTTCCCTTCGAAATATTACGGGCAACTTTACGCGCACGTTTTTTATTGATGAAACTACCAAAACCTCTTACATAAAGATTCTCACCATCAGAAAGTGAGTCCTTTACCACGGTGAAAAACGATTCCAGCGTTTGCTGAACATCGCCCTTGTCTACACCTGTTTTCTCAGAAATCTGTGCGATTACGTCTGCCTTAGTCACTTTGATTGTTTACTTTAAGTGGATATTATTTCATTTATTTACTTACTCCTCTAAATTTTGGGAACACAAAGGTACGTCAATTTTACCAAGATTTAAAAGGAAGGCGTTTTCATTTTTTTTCTAATTGGTTAAATAACAGCGTATATAAGTGCAAACATTATGATATCAGACCATTTACAGGCAATTGATTTTAATAAAAAACTAAAATCCTGGTATCTGAAAAACCACCGCCCATTACTTTGGAGACAAACGACGGACCCCTATAAAATATGGTTGTCCGAAATCATTTTGCAGCAAACCCGGGTCACGCAGGGGACGCCTTACTATGAAAAATTCCTTGAAAATTACCCCACCGTATTCGATCTCGCCCATGCGGATGAGCGCGATGTGCTACGGCTGTGGCAGGGCTTGGGTTATTATTCCAGGGCCCGGAATATGCATTTTACGGCCCGGCAGATCGTCAGCGAATTTGGTGGGAAATTTCCGGAAACTGCGCTAACCCTCTCAAAATTAAAAGGTTTGGGCAATTATACTGCGGCAGCTATTGCTTCTTTTGCATTTAACGAGGCGGTTGCGGCGATTGATGGCAATGTTTATCGGGTTATGTCCCGCATCTTTGGAATTAAGTCGGATATGCTCAGTAATGAGGGGAAAAAGGAGTTTGCCAAGGTTGCAAAGACATTAATTTCACAGGAAGATCCGGCAACTTATAATCAAGCCATGATTGAATTTGGCGCGCTTCAATGTGTGCCTGTGTCGCCCAATTGCACGATTTGCCCTTTTAATGACATTTGCTATGCCTATGCATTCAATGTGCAGAACGAGCTTCCGGTGAAGGCAAAAAAGATGAAAGTGAAGAACCGTTTTCTGAATTATTTTATCATTCAGCAAGGCGAAAAGTTGGCTATGCAGGAAAGGACTACGAAAGATATCTGGAAAGGATTATACGATTTTGTTCTCGTGGAATCGACCGCCCGGGTCGATTCGCCGGAGGATTTGGCCGATAGTGTTATGCTCCTGGCATTATTAAGACAAGGGAGCATCCGGCAAGTGCCGAAACCATACATTCATTTACTAACCCATCAAAAGCTCCACGTACAATTCTGGTGGGTGACCGTCCCGGAAAATGAGCATCTTGATCTTCCTGAAAATATTTATTTTTTCTCTAAAAACGAGGTAGAAACGCTTCCAAAGCCGATTTTGATAGATACAGTCTTGAAAGAAGAAAAATATTTGTGACCATAGTAAAGTGATTCCGTCTAAATGTTTTTAAACTTCACCAAGCATAAGGAATTGTATTTTAAGTAATATATTTTTGTACTAAACACGTAAAACGGACAGGTTATGACAAGTTTTAGTTTAAATACAAATCACATCAAAGCATTCAATGAAGACGGTTACCTGGTTGTGAAAGGGCTGTTTTCAAAAGAAGAGACGGATAAATTGTATCAAACGGCGGTTGAAAATTCGGTGATGCAGAAAAACGCAATGGACCTGAATGATCAATCCGGCAAAAAGACCAAGCTCTCATTGTGGTTCACGCCGGGAGACGATGTTTTTGGCTATTTGATCCGGAGTGAAAGAATGGTCAATTCTGTATGGCAACTGCTTGCTGAAGAAAGTCCGGTCTGTCACTTTCATACCAAATTGATGCAGAAAGAGCCGAAAGTGGGTGGTGCGTGGGAATGGCATCAGGATTATGGTTATTGGTATAAAAATCAATTCATTTTCCCTGATCAATTAATGAGTGTAATGGTCGCTCTGACGCATGCGAACAAGGAGAATGGTTGTTTGCAAGTCATTAAAGGCTCACACAAAATGGGCCGGGTTAACCACGGTTTTGCCGGCGAGCAAGTGGGTGCAGACATGGAAATGGTAAATCATGCGCTCAAAACGATGGAACTGGTTTATTGTGAGATCGAGCCGGGAGATGCATTATTTTTTCATAGTAACCTCATGCACAGGTCCGAAGCGAATTTGTCGGATCATCCGAGATGGTCGCTGATCTCGTGTTACAACTCCCAATCCAACATTGCCTACGCCGAAACTTCCACCTCATGGCGGGTTCCGGTGTCGGTTGTCCCGGACCGGGCGCTTTTGGAATGGGACGCAGCGTCATTTGGCGATGTCGACTTTTTGAAAAAAGAAGACGACCCGGCTTTGAAAACGACTGGCTGGGAAAGTGAAGTGAAAACAACTTGACATGGGCCTTTTTTAAGACTATCCTAAAACTTTAAAAATCATATTTATGCAGAAAATGGCAATGTTGGGTTCCGGTTTTATCGGACGTTTTTACGCTGAATCCATTCATGGGCAGCGAGGCCGGGATAGGGTTGTTGCAATTTACGCGCGACGTGATGAGAGTGCTCAAAAGTTTGCCAAAGACTATGGTTGCGACTTTTGGTCGTCCGATATGGAGGAAGTGATTGCCCATCCGGACGTAACTATGGTGTGCATTGCATTGCCTAACAACATTCATGAAGAAGCAGTAATGTTATGCGCCAAGCATAAAAAAGCGGTGGTTTCGACCAAGCCGCTGGGCCGCAATGGTGCAGAAGCATTGCGGATGATGAAGGCAGCGGAGGAAGCGGGGATTTTTGCGGGTTACCTGGAAGACCTTTGTTACACGCCCAAATTCCTGAAATCCATGGAAAGCGTGAAAAATGGCTCGTTAGGAAGGATTATTTGGGCAAAATCACGCGAAGCGCATCCCGGACCGCATAGTGAATGGTTCTGGGACATCGAGCAAGCGGGTGGCGGCTGCATTCTGGATCTCGGATGTCATTGCATTGAAATATCGCGCAACTTTATTGGAAAAGACATTAAGCCGGTGGAAGTAATGTGCTGGGCCGATACGCAGGTAAAACCCATTGATGCTGAGGATCATGCCATTGCTTTGGTGAAATATGAAAATGGTGCGATCGGTCAGTTTGAAGTAAGCTGGACGTTCCGCGGCGGAATGGATCTGCGCGACGAAGTGATGGGAACGGAAGGCACAATCTGGATCAACAACTTCCTGAGAACCGGTTTTGAAATGTTTACAACAGGCCAGAATGCAGAGGGGAAAGGGGAGGATTATGTAGCCGAAAAGGCCGAAAGCAATACGGGTTGGCTGTTTCCGGTGGGCGACGAGGTGAATGATCTGGGTTATAACCATATGTTCACGGATATGTTCAATGCAGTAGAAAACGGGACTGAGGCAGCGGAAACTTTTTACGATGGTTATGTGGTCAATGCGGTGATTGACGCCGCTTACAAGTCGGCGAAAACCAAACTTTGGGAGAAAGTAGAGCTTCCGGTTTGGCGTGGAAAAGAAGGTGTTACAAAGCCGTCTAATTACGTGTCGTACAATGAAGAATATTTTCTTATCAAGCAGGAAATGACGCACGACGGCCGGAATAAATTAATTCTCAAACACAAAATTACCGGCAAAATCAGTGAACAGGATGTTTAAAAGTGCTTTTACATCTGTATATTTAAATTTAAGTCTAAAAATCATCCACAAATAGAAATCATGGCAGGAAGTGTTAACAAGGTTATTTTGATCGGCAATCTGGGGAGCGACCCGGAAGTAAGATATCTGGAAAGCGGCTCGGCTGTTGCAAAATTCAACATTGCCACAACAGAATCATACACCAACAAGAGCGGCGAACGTGTCGACAATACGGAATGGCATCGCATTGAACTTTGGGAAGGATTGGCCAAGGTCGCAGAGAAATATTTAAAAAAGGGCAATCAAGTATACATTGAAGGCCGCATTCGCACGGATAGCTGGACGGATAAAGAAGGTCAGCAAAAAACCGGCGTTACAATCCGCGCCAACAGCATGACTTTACTGGGCGGCCCGGCTGGCTCGGGAGGTGGTGGAGAAGGAAACAATGGCGGTTATGCGCAACAGCAATCCTCAGCACCACGCGCCACCCAGGCACCACGATCCACAGACCCAATTCCTCCGTCATTGGCAGCTGGCAATGATGACGACGACCTGCCATTCTGATACGCTACAATATATCCGGCGATCCTGTTCAAAAGTATTTATTTCGCGTTTTAGAGCACAATGGAATAATATTTTTGAGCAGAATCGCTACATTTATTTAAACGAAAGTTTATTGCAAACTTTTTCAGACCATTTGTGAAAGAAACAGAAGACAGCGACGATCCCCTTGCCCGAACGCGTACGGGGATTCGCCTCCCCCAAAGATGTACGCAAACTTTATTTGCAGGAGTCCTTATACCCACTGATTTCCTTGCGCCATACGACCTGATCCTGGTCATTTTTCTTTTCATCATTTCCCTATTTCTTTCCGGAATCCGTGCCGCATATGCTGCCTCTGGGGCGATGGAAAACCCATGGGAACGTAAAAACGAGGTCGAAAGCACACTCCCCAATCGCATTCAACAGCTTGCGCTTTCGCTAATCCAGCGCGGCATTACAATGCTGGCGTTGATTCTTGCAGCCCGGCTTGCGTGGATACACATTCAAAACGGCCCTGAGAAGTTGTTTCAATGGATTTCGCTGGGCTGTCTGCTGCTATGGATCTGGCTGGACGCGATGGTTCGCTATCACAGTGCGCGGCGTGCGCTTGAACTTATCCCCAGGATGTCCGGTGTTACACGCGTTCTCATAAAAGTTTGCCAGCCACTTGCGCAGCCTATTATGAAGCTGGGATATTCTTTCGGCGTGCTGACGCCCGAAGGTGCCGAAATTACCACCGAAAGACTTGAAGCAAAAGCGGAAAGTGAAGAAGAAACGGATCTGTTGCGCGGGCTTGCCAATTTCCGGGAGACCAGTTCGAAAAAAGCCATGCAAGCGCGATTGCATATCACAGCCTTTGACATTGAACTGGACTTCCATGAATTGATGGATAAGATCAATAAATCGGGCTATTCAAGAGTTCCGGTTTACCGCGATGATCTGGACCACATTGAAGGGATCTTGAATGTAAAGGACTTGCTTCCGCACATTCACCAGAACGAACATTATAACTGGCAAAAATTGCTTAGGCCGGTATACTTTATTCCGGAAAGCAAACATTTGGACGATCTGATGAAGGATTTTCAGAGTCGCCGCGTGCATATGGCCATTGTAGTGGACGAATATGGCGGAACGAGTGGTTTAATCACATTAGAAGACATCATTGAAGAGATTTTCGGGGATATCAATGATGAATATGACGAGGATGATGAAGTAAATTACACCCAGGTCGACGACAATACTTACGTTTTTGAAGGGAAGGTTTTGATCAATGATCTTTGCAGATTGCTAAATCTCGAAACAGACTATTTTGACGAAGTAAGGGGCAATAATGAGTCATTAGCGGGCCTTCTGCTGGAATTATTTTCAAGATTACCACGCCCGGGAGAAATGGCGACGCACAGGGAAGTCACTTTTAAAGTGCAATCAGCCGATAAAAAGCGTATCAAGAAGGTGCGGGTGCTGGTTGGCTAATCTGTGTTTATGGGCGTTGCTTTGGAAAAATATCTGATCTCGTACAATTCCTGATTTTTGCCGGAGAGATAAGGTTGTTGGGATTTTTTTAAAACCAATGTCCGCTCATTAAGATCCAGGATTTTATAGCCATTTAACACTTTCCCCGTGGAATCGGTGTAAATGAGGGAATCCGCAGATATGACTTTGTAGCGTGACTTCCTGTATTCACCTTTTCGCCTCTGAAAAAGCGTTCCGTCTGCTCGATAGTCAAAGTAAGACCAATGTGCGTCTTTTGTATTATTGGTGAAACTAAATCCATTTACATAATTGGATATGGAATCGGTCCGCCATAATCCTACAATGTCTTTTTCACGGGACGAACATCCCGTAAAAAAGACAAGCAGGCAAATCAATAAAAATCCTTTGTTGATCAAAACTCAATAATTGCTGTTCTGAATTAATACGCCGTTACTCAAATCCACCTCGCGCTGTGGCAACGGGAAATAGTAATGTTTAGGCTTGATGAAGTTTCTGCTAGGCTTATGCGGACCACGATTGATCTTGTAATGAGCCACAATGTCAATGAGCCCTGCCTTGTCCCAGCGCATCAGATCCTGATGCCTTTCGTTTTCGCCGGCCAGTTCAACGCGTCTTTCGTGCATGATGTTTTTCATGGTTGCACCTGTAATGGCAGCCAGTCCGGCACGTTTTCTAACCACATTTAATTCTGCATCGCCATTGGCCCCAGAGCGGATTTTTGCTTCGGCAGCTAACAAATAGACGTCTGCCGTTCTCAAAAATGGCGCATTCAAGCTTTGGCTCATATCGCCGTTTTCAGCGAATTGCGTATATTTTTTAAAAGCATAACCTGTAACGCGCGTCATATTTCCCGCGAATGTTTCCACACCGGCCTCATTGCGGTCCACTTTGTCGCCCGGGCTGAAAATAGAAGATGTTTTACGCGTATCTCCTTTTTCAAATTCCTGAACAAGATCCGCGATCGGCTCGTGGAAACCCCATCCGCCAAATGCCTGCGGCGTGTGATAAAAAGTGGGGGAATTGTCCGCCGTCCAGCCGGTTTCGTATTGCAGCGAAAACAGTATTTCCGGGTTATTTTCGGTGGCTAGTTCAAAATTCTGGTTGAATCCGGTAGCTAACTTGTAAGCAGCATTGGAAGTCACTTTGGTGCTCGCTTCAATCGCTTTCGCCCATTGCTCTTGATACACATATAATTTGGTCAAAAATCCATTCGCAGAACCTTGTGTAACGCGTCCAGCTTCACCATCCGCATAGGAAACAGGAAGCAGGGAAGCAGCTTTGATGAAGTCGGCCTCGGCTTGCGCGCGAACTTCTGCCAATGTTGATTTTGGTTTATTAAAATTAAGATTCAATGCATCGTCTTCCAGTAAAATGGGCACTTCGCCGTAAATCAAAGAAAGTCTCCAATAAACGAATCCTCTCAAAAAATACGCTTCACCCATGCTCCGGTTGCGCAATGTTTCGTCCATAGTAACCTTTGGGGCATTGATTAGCACGGCATTGGCTCTCGAAATCACTTCGTACTTCGTTTTCCACGTAGCCAGAATATGCGAGTTGGAAGCGTCGAAAGTGAACATTTCCAAAGCTGTCTCGTCCGAATGGTCTCCCGCACGGTTCATATCATCCGAGCAGTTATCAAATGTGTATTCGGTGTGGGCAAAGCCGTCTTCGTCCAGCAAAGGCGCGTAAACTGCATTCACAGCCGCCACCACATCGTCACCATTACGCCAATATTGCTGCGAGGTAACCTGGCCGTAAGGCGTTGTTTCGAGCAAATCATCACAACCAGTGAGCATTGCAAGAAGTATATAACCGGATAATAGTGTTATTTTTTTCATAGGATAAATTCTTTCAGTGATGGTCTGAGCGTAGGGTTTTAGAAAGAAATGGTAGCACCGATTGTCCACGTGCGGGCTAGCGGATATTGCGCATAATCGACATTTAGCTGATTGTATGAGCCACCGCTACCAACATATCCTAACTCAGGATTCAAGCCTGTGTATTTGGTGAATGTCAACAAGTTCTGACCAGTCACATAAACCCGAGCTTGCGACATTTTCAGCTTGCTGATCGCATTTTTTGGGATGGCATATCCAAGGGTCATGTTTTTCAAACGCAGATAATCTCCTTTTTCCACAAAAAGATCTGACGGTCTGAAATTCCGGTTCGCGTTGTTAATGCTCATGCGCGGAATGGTGTTGCTTGAACCTTCGCCGTCCCAGCTGTTGAGCGCGTCAGCATACAGGTTGAACGGATAACTTGCGTCCAGACCTTGCATACGGTCTGCATTGTAAATGTTAACACCACCTACGCCAATAAAAAATAATGTGAAGTCAAAACCTTTATAATTGGCTCCCGCAGAAAACCCGTAGTTAATTTTTGGTTGCGGGCTGCCAATGATCGTTCTGTCTTCATCATCCACAATGCCGTCATTGTTCAAATCCACGAAACGCACATCACCCGGCACAATCTGCCCGTCTGTCCGGCGCGGATCATTTGCAATGTTGGCGTCGTCATCAATTTCACTTGCATTTTGGTAAATACCGTCAGTTTGATAGCCATAAAAAGTGCCATATGGCTGTCCTTCATACGTCCTCACGATCTCTTGCTGACCTCTTCCGTAAAGTTGTGTTGCCAGAAAGCCGCCAGGCGTTGCCAGTTTGGTGATTTTGTTTTTGATAAAAGTCGCGTTACCGCTTACGTTGAATGTTACGTCACCAATTGTATGTTTGTAAGAGGCTTCCAGTTCCAAACCCTGATTTCTAAGCTGTCCAACATTCTGATCCGGAATAGTCGCGCTTCCGATTGTGCCGACAGATGGTGGCGCAAGCAGCATTTTCTTGGTATCCTTAATAAAGTAGTTTGCAGACAAATAAAGGCTGTTTTTAAATAAACCTGCTTCCAGCCCGAAGTTGCTCATTTCCGCCGTTTCCCAACCAATGTTCAAGTTGGCCAGCCTGCTTTGCGCAGCGCCCGAAACCTGATTTTGCACACCGCCGTTGCCAAATGCATAACGGAAAGTGGAGTTGATCAAGGCCAGATATTGCAGGGAAGCTACATTCTGGTTACCCAATTGTCCCCAGCCGCCCGTCAGCTTGAAATTGCTGAATATAGGCAATGCATTTTTGAAAAAGTCTTCCTCTGAAAGCCTCCAACCCAACGAGAATGCAGGAAAAACACCCCACTGATTGCCGGGAGCAAACTTGGAAGACCCGTCGCTACGCATGGTTGCCGTGAAAAGATAGCGATCATTGAAAGAATAATTCACCCTTCCAAACCACGATCCAAGCGCATCATAACTGCGGCCGCCGTTGCCTCCATTCGCCAAAGGAACCGAAACGATGATCCCCGCATACTGCATGTAACGCAACGAAGGGTCTTCACTGGCAAACTCACGTCCCCACTGATTGGCATAAATGCTTTTGAATGTCTGCGAAGTATAACCGCCCACCACACTGAGCGAATTTTTTCCAAACGCCTTGTCGTAAGAAAGGAAATATTCCTGCAAGAAGGACCACGTTTTGTCACGGCCAACGCTCAACTGATTGTAAGAATTCTTGCGGAACTGATCGTTAACCTTGATATCAAATGTCTGGCTGTCTGAAAACGTAGCGTCCATGGCCAGGTTTGTACGCAATTTCAATCCGTTTACAATTTCAAGTTCACCAGTCAGATTGCCGAGAAAACGGTTTCGTATATTGTTTTTGTCCTGCGTATCAACAGTAAAAATGGGATTGTTCAAGTCTCCGAAAGCACCCAATCCGTCCGTTGATCCATAGGAACCATTGGCATTACGGACCGGCAAACCAGGATGGAAGCGGATAGCGGTGAACAGTAGGCCGGTTTGTGAAGATTGCGTGTCGGGACCTGAATTATGCGTGTTGGTATACTGGAAATTCTGACCGATTTTAATCCGCGAACCCACTTTATGGTCTGAATTGATCCTAAATGTATACCGCGTATAGTTTGATTTTCCGATTATTCCGTCCTCATTGTAATAACCTCCGGAAATCGCAAAAGTTGAATATTTTCCGCCACCGCGCAGTGATGCGTCGTAATTGCGGGTAACGCCCTGCTTTAAAAGTTCTTCCTGCCAGTTGGTCAGTTGGTTCTGATATTGTTTGTCTTCCCAAATTGCCGGAATATCTAAGTCGTCATTTGTGTATGCCTTTTGCTTCATTTCAGCCAACTGAGGCGCTGTAAGCACATCCAGGGATTTGATTCGATTGGTCACACCCAGATAAGCATTCACAGTAACCGATAAAGGAGCGTCGAACTTTCCACGTTTGGTTGTAACGAGGATAACGCCGTTTGCTGCCCTGGTTCCATAAATGGCTGATGCAGAAGCATCTTTCAGGATTTCAATGGATTCAATGTCGTTCGGGTTCACATCATTCATGTTGCCGGACGGGATCCCATCAATGACAACCAATGGTGAAGAGTTGTTAACCGTTCCAAAACCGCGGATCTGGATAGAACCGGCGTCACCAGGAGCGCCCCCATTACGGACAATGTTCACACCCGCAGCACGACCCTGCAATGCTTGCTGCGCACCACCGGAAGGCAGATTTTGAAAATCAGCACCCTTTACCGATGAAACCGCGCCCGTAACGTCCTTCTTTTCCTGCGTTCCATAACCCACTACAACCACTTCTTTCAACGCACTTACGTCGGGAGCGAGCGTTACATTGATAACCTCTTTATCCACAACCACTTCCTGGCTCACATAACCGATGAAGGAGAATTTTAATGTTGCATTCTGATCGGGAACAGCAATGCGGTAATCGCCATTTTCATTGGTTGAAGTTCCCTGCTGACTGCCTACGAGCAGGATGTTGACACCCGGAAGGCCTGCGCCTTTTTCGTCAAGCACTTTACCCGTAATGTTACGCTCCGCTGTGATTCCCTGGTTTTGCAATGTTTGTTCGTTCCCGGTCGGAGCTTGGGGCTTTTTTCTGAGCAAGATCCGCGAGTTTCCAACCACTTCGTAAGACACATTCAAAGGCGTGAGCAATTGATCCAAAACCTTGTCCAATGATCCCTTAACCTCTTTCAGATTTGTATTTTGAGAACCTTGAATGCTCGAAGTGCTGTATACGAACTTGACGTCCGCCTGCTTTTCTATCATTTGAAGCACCCTTTTTACTTCCAGCGATTCCACTTTCAGTGAAATGTCCTTATTAAGCAGTTCCTGCCCATGCAGTGTATGCGCGAACGAAATGCCGCAGCATAAGATGGCAATAATCAGTTGTTTAGCCGTAGTACTCATGACCTTGTAAACAACCCTTTTGAGGGGTATTTTTTTATGCATATTTTTAAAGGTTTTTGTGGACGCAAACGCAAAGACAAACAATGAAACTGTTGGTAACAACAGCGTAATGGTGGCGGTGATGTTCGAGCATCATCGCCATTTTATTTACTAATCGCCGCATCCAGCACCCTGTACAAACAAGGCCGTTCCGCGTCTTTCGTAGGTAATGTTGGCCGACTGACAAATCAAATCAAGCTGCTGAAACAGGCTTAATCCATTCAAATCACCCGTAAAAAGGCACGAATCGGTTGAATCGTTTTCGAGCACGATATCTATTCCGTAAGATTTTTCAAGGGCTGAGAAAACATGCTTAACCGGGACTTCTGAGAAAGTAAAGCCGTGTTCAGTTTCGCTCACAGGGATGACCAGCATTGGATTTTCAATGATGGACAGCTCTATTTTTTTGGATTTTTTGTCAAACACAATTTTCTGGTTGGGTGTCAAAATCACGCCGTTGCGGTTCACAACATTGTTAGCCGCTCCTTCGTAAACGGACACCCGACCCGTTTTAACCTGCACTTCCACAGACGCCGATTCATCATAAGACTTGATTGTAAAACTCGTTCCCAACACTTTCGTTACCAATGTGCCCGTAGATACGATAAAGGGTTTCGCCGGATTTCGTTTGATTTGAAAAAACGCTTCCCCATGCAAATAAACGAGCCGGTTTTTTTTGCCGAAATGCTCCGGGTAGCTGATGCTGCTGTTCTTTTGCAAGATCACAATGCTGCCGTCTTCCATCGGAATATTTTGGGATTTGCCTGATGTGTTTTTGATTTCGATCACGCTGTCATTCGGTGAGAAATCCATTTCCGCAATCGTTTCGGGCGCATTTTTCTTTACCAAAAAATACCAAAACCCAAGCACAACGAGTATAGACGCTGCGGCAGCCAGGTAAGGCCTTAGTCGGATCAAAAGCGGTTCGCCGATTGTGTTAGCCACAAGCTTTTTCTTAATGCGCTTTCCAATAACCGCTTTTTCATCTTCGAAAACGGGCATTTCCTGCATTGGATTATTTTTGAAATGATCCAGAATAAAGTCCTCTTCCTCCTGCGTATGCTGCCCGGCAAGATATTTTTTCAAGGTTTTCTGAAAATCGTATTGGTTCATTGGCGTGTGGTAAGGTCTCAATTGTCTGTCTGATAAATCCAAAGATTGTCTTTCAGGACTTTCAGGGACTTGGTAATGTGATATTCCACGGCTTTTTCGGAAATGTGGAGTTCTTTGGCAATGCTCTTAACCGACTGATTTTCAAAGCGACTGAGCTGAAACACACGGCTCGTTTTCTCAGGCAATTTTTTCATCGCCTTATCAATGGCTTCTGAAAGATCATTGAATTCAATGTTTTCCTCAGTCGTCGAAATCTCATGCATCTTATTCAAAAGCACATATTCCTGATATTTGCGCCAGGTAATCTGCGATTTGATGTGATTGACAATCAGGTATTTCAATGCAATGACGAGGTAAGAACTCAAATGATTGATCTTGCTTTCCAGCCTTCTTTTCCAGAGACTTTCAAACAAATCATGCACCAATTCCTCCGCCTCTTCCCTGGATCCGGTCTGGTGAAATGAGATGCAGAACAACTTATACCAATAACGGTCATAGATCTCCTCAAAAGCGCGTTTGTTGCTTTCGGAGAGTTGAACGACCAGTTGTTCATCGGTAAATGTTGGCTTCATCTGATCCTTAATATGGCTTGCAAAGTTATAGTCAAGGAACCGGCAATAACCCCTAAACCATTTTATCATATTTTTAATAATTTTTAAAAATACACATTTCACAGATCGTTTTAGTTACATGGATGATTCAGCGATTGCGGGAATGGAAAGCGCTGTGGACGATAGAGGAATTTGGATTCTTAAAAAATTAATATTTGGCATTTGACAAAATGTTTGGTAGGCAGCAAACATTTTCTTAATTTTGCCCGGCAAATAACAATAGTTTATTTGCTATGAGCACAGACCCATCCAAAGTCCTCTTCGAGGCGCTAACGTACGACGACGTTCTTCTAATACCTGGTTATTCAGAAATTCTGCCTCGCAACACAACAACAAAAACCAAGCTAACCCGTAACATTGAGCTGAACATTCCACTTGTTTCTGCTGCAATGGATACCGTTACTGAATTCGACCTGGCGATTGCCATGGCACAGGAAGGAGGGATCGGGATTATTCACAAAAATATGAGCCTGGAAGCTCAGGCTGAGCAGGTTAGGAAAGTAAAACGCTCCGAAAGCGGCATGATCCTCGACCCGATCACGCTTTCTGACACGGCTACATTAGGCGATGCGCACCAGATCATGCGTGAGTTCAAAATCGGCGGAATTCCCGTCATCGATAAAGATCACAAGCTTATCGGCATCCTGACCAACAGGGACTTGCGTTTCGAAAGAGAAATGGCAAAACCTGTGACGGACATTATGACGAAGGATAAGCTGATCACTGCTTCTGATGGTTTATCTCTTGACGACGCTGAAAAAATCCTTCAAGAGTACAAAATTGAAAAACTCCCCATCGTAGATTCGGAATACAGACTGACGGGTTTGATCACGTATAAGGATATCCTGAAACGCAAATCGCACCCGAATGCTTGTAAAGATGAATACGGCCGTTTGCGTGTAGGCGCGGCGGTTGGCGTTACTGCCGATCTTTTGAAAAGAGTGGAGGCATTGGTAAAGGCTGGCGTAGACGTGATCAGTCTGGATACAGCGCACGGACATTCACTGGGCGTGATTGAAGCATTGAAATCTGTTAAAAAGCAATTCCCTAAATTGGATGTAATCGCTGGAAACGTGGCAACAGGTGCAGGAGCAAAGGCGCTTGCAGATGCCGGCGCGGATGCGGTGAAAGTAGGCGTAGGGCCTGGCAGTATTTGTACAACGCGTATCATTGCCGGAATTGGTGTTCCGCAGCTTACCGCGGTGATGTGGGCAGCTGAGGCATTGAAAGATACAGACGTTCCTGTAATTGCCGATGGCGGAATTCGCTTCTCCGGTGATATGACAAAAGCACTGGCTGGCGGCGCGAGCACAATCATGATCGGTTCCATGCTTGCAGGAAGTGATGAAGCTCCTGGTGAGATCGTGATTTACGAAGGCCGGAAATTCAAAGCTTATCGCGGAATGGGTTCAGTAGAAGCCATGGAAGACGGATCAAAAGACCGTTATTTCCAGGATGCTGAGGACGATGTGAAAAAACTGGTTCCGGAAGGAATTGTGGGGCGTGTGCCATTCAAAGGAAAGGTTTCCGAGATCGTTTACCAAATGGTAGGAGGCCTGAAAGCGGGAATGGGTTATTGCGGAGCAGGTGACATTGCATCATTGCAAAAAGCGCAGTTCGTGAAAATTACATCAGCCGGAGTAAGAGAAAGCCATCCACACGATGTAATGATCCAGAAAGAAGCACCTAACTATTCTTCGAAATCATAACGGATAACAGGTTGCTGTATAGCAAAAGCGCCTCGTGACATCAAGTTACGAGGCGCTTTTTATGATATTATATTTAAAGCCGGATGATCAATCAGGCCGCAGAAGGCTTAGCGAATCGGCTTTTCAGATATTGGAAAATCATCGGCAGAATTGATAACCCAATGATTCCGAAAATTACAAGTTCAAAGTTCTTTTTAACAATTTCCATATTCCCGAAGAAATAGCCAAGAAGTGTTAAAGAAGGCACCCAAAGGATCGCGCCAATTACACAGTACACAATGTATTTAGAGTAATTCATACTTCCTGCACCTGCAACAAAAGGCGCAACGGTACGAACGATCGGGATGAAACGAGCCATAATTACTGTGCTACCGCCATGTTTTTCGTAGAAAGCCTCTGTTTTTTCGAGATATTCTCTCTTCAAAAACAATATTCGCTCCCTTTTCTTAATTTCCCCTCCAAATTTTTTACCCATAAAATAATTGACATTGTCGCCCAAAAGAGCAGCAATGATCAGGATAAGGATGATCAGCCAAACATTCAGGCCAGTTCCTTCATTGGCAGCAATGGCACCCGCAGCAAATAAAAGCGAGTCGCCCGGGAGCAGTGGCATAATAACAAGACCGGTTTCTGTGAAAACAATCAGGAACAGGATCACGTAAGTCAATGTGCCGTATTGCTCAACGATATTGAACAAATGCTTGTCGAGATGAAGGAAAAAATCGACGAATTGCGTTAAAAATTCCATAGCAAAGTTTTTTGTGAACTAAATATTTTGAAAGGCCCTGAAACTACTTGGAATCTATTTTCCACTTCTGTTTGGTTTTCGCATTCAGGAAGTGATTGAATGTATCGCCGCGCAATCCGAGACGGATCGTCTCAAGAGGGATAAGCTCGCTTGGAGCAATGTTTCCCAAATTTACGTTAGCTCCTAAAAGCTTAACGAACCAGACCTGCTGCGATTTTTGGGGCGCTTCCCAAAGCATATCTTCGAACGCGATCTCGGTCAGGATTTCTTCGACCAAACCCTGGCGAACTTCTCCGCTGGCCCGAAACAGACCAACATTTCCCGATTCACGGGCTTCACCAATCACTTTCCAGGCACCCGCCTGCAATTCCGATTTGATCAGCTGGATCCATTTATAAGGTGGAATGATCTTATTTTCATCCTTGGAGCCCACTTCCGAAAGAACGGTAACCTGCTGGGCCAGCGTGCGAATGTATTCACATTTCACGTCCTGGTTCATTTCGATCGAACCATCCGAAACTTCCGCAAATTTGAGATCATACTTGTCAAGTAACTTCCGGTAATCCTCAAACTGGTTTCTTACCACAAAAGCTTCAAAAAGCGTCCCGCCGAAATACACCGGAATGTTCGCATTTTTGTAAACAGCAAGTTTTTCATTGAGATTCGGGCTTACGAAAGAGGTTGCCCAGCCCAGTTTTACGATATCAATATAAGGAGATGCAATGGAAAGCATATCTTCCGTTTCCCTGACACTGAGGCCTTTATCCATTACCATGGTGATCCCTTTTTTTCGGGGTTTTTCAGAACGGGCAGGAACTTGCGATAACGTAAAATTCATATATGGGTATGCTTTTATCTCTGGCAAAAACTTCGGCAAAGGTAGCAATTACCTTTGATACGTCGCAATAAAATCCATATCATCGACTCTTTTAGATGTATCTTTCTACGATAATTACTATTTTTAGAATATGTCATTCCAAACTATCAACTAATAATTTTCGAATGGATCCACAAGCTAATCCGTCCTACTTACCGCCAAACAGCCGGATTGAATTATTGCTGCAATTAAAAGGGAAACATATGGTCGGTAACTTTTCCCCCGTCGCCAGTTGGCTAAATGGTCGACTCATCGATGTTTCCGAAGGAGCCATGGAGATCGAGTATGAGGTCCGTGAAGATATGTGTAACCCAATGGGCACCTTGCATGGCGGAATAGCGTCGACGATTTTGGATGACATTGTCGGAACAATGGTCTATGCGCTTGGGAGGGAGTTTGCTTTCACTTCCGTAAACCTGAATTGTGATTTTCTTAATCCGGCATTGCCAGGGGAAGTGCTTACTGCCAAATCAAAAGTGATTCGGACGGGCAAGAACATTATCCATGTGGAAGGCCAGATTTATAAGGCGGACGGACGAATCGTGGCCAAATGCACGAGCAATATGATCCAGACAAGTTTTAAAATTCCAGCCCCGTCCGCCGACTAATGTAGGCACGGCATATCTTTGTGTTATGGAAAAGCAATTTAATGATTTGCCCGGGCGACGCCAGGAACAGCTAATGGCCTTTGACAGGCTGTTGACCATCATGGACGAGCTTCGGGAACAATGTCCGTGGGACCGGAAGCAAACAATGGATACGCTCCGACATTTGACGATCGAAGAAACCTATGAACTGTCCGACGCGATTCTGGAAAATGACCTGCCTGAGATCAAAAAGGAGCTTGGCGATGTCTTGCTGCATATTGTTTTTTATGCCAAAATCGGTTCTGAGCAGGCAGATGATGCCGTTCGTTTCGATATTAAGGATGTGCTTAATGGAATCAGTGAAAAGCTGATCTCCCGTCATCCGCATATATATGGAGATTTTGTGGCGGAGGATGAAGAAGCCGTCAAGCAGAATTGGGAAAAACTGAAACTGAAAGAAGGCAATAAATCTGTTTTAGGAGGTGTGCCCGCGTCTTTGCCAGCGTTGGTTAAGGCCATGCGCATTCAGGAAAAGGCACGTGGCGTTGGTTTCGACTGGGATGAAAAGCAGCAGGTCTGGAATAAAGTTGAAGAAGAACTCCAAGAATTTAAAGAGAATTTTGATATTGAAAAACACGAAGTAATCGATCAGAAGGAGGCGGAAGGGGAATTTGGAGATCTGTTGTTTTCGTTGGTCAATTATTCAAGATTCGTCGACATTAACCCCGAAACGGCCTTGGAACGCACGAACAAGAAATTTATCAGACGTTTTCAATATCTTGAGGAAGCTTCGAATGCTGACGGTAAGGCCCTGTCGGACATGACGTTAACGGAAATGGATGCTTATTGGAATAAGGCAAAGACGTTGGGCGTGTAAAAAATATCTTTTATTTCAGTGACTATTTCTAAAAGTCTACGTCTAAACCTATGGTTGTTGTGAACCACCGGATTCTTTTCGATATTGATCAGGATTTTGTGAAGACGGCAACTTTTAGTTTAGTATTCACCAAATAAAGTCACTAAAATGTTTTTGGAAGAACGAGTTGAACAATTAGAGCATTTAGCTGTGGATCAAGGCAAGCAAATTGAAATCATCGCAAACGGACTTGGAGCGCTCACTACGGAAGTAAAGGACGGCTTCGCTTACACGAAGAAGAAATTTGCTGAGCATGAACAGCGTTTCGACAGACTGGACTCAAAAGTCGACAATCTTGGTTCAAATGTTGCTCAGCTTGATTCAAAAGTGGATCGGCTGGATATTCGCATTGGACGAGTTGAAATAAGATTAGACAAACTTGAAACGAAAGTTGATAATCTTGAAAGGAAAATGGACCAACGCTTCGATGCAATGGGTCAACGCTTCGATGTCATGGATCAACGCTTCGATGCAATGGGCCAACAATTCCACGAGATGAAACAGCAAATCGGTGAGTTGGTCACCCATATCAAACGAGAATAATAACATTAATGTCTTCCCATCACATTGTCAAAGAAAAACAAGAACCGGCGCTGATTATTGCTAACGGAGAAGCTTGCAGTGAAGAACTTTTGGGACAACTTCTCGAATGGAGTCCATTGATCGTAGTCCTGGATCACGCGATTTATCGGGTGCTCGATCTGGGCATCAAAGTGGATGTGTGGATGGGCGACTTCGACCAGCAGCATGATTTTGACGCAATATCCGAAAGGCAAGATCCGATTGAGATTATTAGCACGCCGGATCAGGAAAAGACTGACCTAGAAAAGGCAATTGATTTTCTGATAGAAAGAGGTTTTCCAGCTGCTAACATTGTATGGGCAACAGGCCGTCGGGCCGATCATGCGATCACAAACATTACTAACATGGTGCGTTACAAGGATCGTATCAGACTGGTCATGTTCGATGATTATTCTAAGATATTTCCCTTGTCCGGCACATTTGAAAAATGGTATGTGGCAGGGACACCTATCTCACTGATTCCGATTGGGGTGGTCGAAGGCATTGAAACCAGTGGGTTAAAATACAATTTGTATGACGAAACCCTGACTCTGGGCCATCGCACCGGGAACAGCAACGAGGCTGAGGTGGATGGAATGGTCAGGGTTTCGGCTAAAAAAGGAGATCTTTTGATTATGGAATGCTGGGATCTACATTGATGCCTGCTTTGTTTCTTTTGATTCTACATAAAAATTCTTATCAACAGTTAACGTCTTGATGCCCTTTGTTTTCAGGCTTTGCCAGCTGGCTGTCGGGTAAAGAAATTCGTCGTTGTCTCCTATTTTCACTTTGACGGGCATATCAAATCCTTCCACAACATTCGCCCAGCGATATTGAAGGCCTTTGTTGCCAAATGAATACTCAAAAACCGGAATGCGCACATCGCGTAAATATTGATCGAAAACTTTTGTAATGTTCCTTCCCGCATGGTCACTCACATAAGCTTCAATTTGTGATCCGTCAACAGTCTGGTGATAAAAAGTCTTGTTCAGGCCGCGAAGGATTTCTCTCCACTTTTCGTCGTCATTAACGACCTGACGGATTGTATGGAGCATATTGCCGCCTTTGTAATACATATCCCTGGAACCTTCCTGATTCACACCGTGAGTGCCAATAATCGGACTGTCATTAGCAATCAAAGCCCGCGTTCCAACCACATAGTCAGAGCCAGCCTCTTTGCCAAAATAAAATTCAGTGTACAGATTTTCTGAATAATTGGTAAAACCTTCATGCACCCACATATCCGCCACATCTTTATAAGTAATGTTGTTGGCGAACCATTCGTGGCCACTTTCGTGAATAATGATAAAATCCCACTTCAAACCCCAGCCCGTGTTGGACAGATCTTTACCCAGATAACCCATTTTATAACCATTCCCATAAGTTACCGAGCTCTGATGCTCCATGCCCAGATATGGCACTTCAACCAGTTTGTAACCGTCTTCATAAAAAGGATAGGGCCCAAACCAATGTTCAAAAGCTTTCAGCATTTGCGGTGCCTGCTTGAACTGCTCTTTTGCTTTTTCGAGGTTTTGCGGCAGCACGTAGTAACTCAATGCCAAATTCCCTTTTTCACCCTTGTAGGTTTCCTTCCAACTCACATAATTGGCAACATTCATATTTACCCCGTAATTATTGATCGGGTTTTGAACCGCCCAATTGAATGTATGCGTGTTATCATCATTTTCGATTACCGACCGCAGGTTACCGTTTGAAACATCCATCATGTTTTTCGGAACGGTAATGCTGATGAGCATGCTGTCTGGCTCGTCATACATATGATCCTTGCAAGGCCACCAAACGCTGGATCCCAAACCCTGGCAAGATGTGGAAATGATCGTGTTTCCCTTTCCATCCGGCACCCATTGCACACCCCCGTCCCACGGCGGCCGCTTTGCCAATCTTGGCTTACCCGAATAAAAGACTTCGATTGCTTCCGTTTTTCCCGCTTCTTGTTTTTTTGTTAATGCTATAAAAAATGCATTGCCATCCCGCTTGTAAGTGAGCGACTCGCCCTCCTGCGTGACCTTTGTAATTTGAAGCGGTTCCTGCAAATCGATCTGTATGGTTTGCTGTGGTTTAAGAACCTTATAAACAACTTTTGTCGATCCGGTTAGCGTGCTATCCTGGGCATTGGGGCGCACATTTAAATGATAATAAGTCAAATCCCACCACGCGCGCTCCGGCGTTATGGAGCCTCTTAGCGTGTCGGCGTGAGTGAATTTAGGTTTTTGTGCCCACGTTGCGCATGAGGCCAAGAGCAAAAGGCAAACGAATGTTTTCCGCATTTAAAATGTATTTTCGTAATGAGGTTATTTCAAACTCTATTTATCCAGAATTTCCATATCATTTAGCTCAGGGCCGCCGCCTCTGTTGGCCGATCCGGCAGCAATGTATATCTTCTTATTTAACGAAACTGCCTGCGTTCCGTGACGTCCCTGATGCAATGAAGGCAGTTTTTCCCATTTTTGTGTCTGGGTATTAAAGGCTTCGACTTCATTGTGCGCTTCTACATGCGCGTCGCTTTCTCCACCAATGATCAGGATTTTGTTGCCATAAGCCACCGTTGTGTTGCCAGCGCGTAATGTTGGAAGATTGTTGGCAGCGTCCAGCGTCGACCATTTGCCTGTTTTGAAATCATAAACATCCACTTCCTTGATAACCGTGTTCAAAACCTGATTAATTCTCGCAGTCGACAAGCGGCCGCCGGCCACGTATAATTTGTTGTTTAAAACAGCAACCTGAACGTGATCCCTCGGTCTTGGCGCGTCCGGGAGTGTTTTCCAGGTATTTGTAGCCGGGTCAAATTCATCGAACCAGGTAACTTGTCCGTCCCAATGTCCGTCCTGAATACCGCACACCAGATATATTTTATCATTCAAAACGAATGCACCTGCCGCACCACGCAAACGGTTTTCCGGAATGGCATCGCCTTTGCGCCACTCGTTTTTGATCGGATTAAAAATGTAGATGTTAGGAATTGGTGTTTCGTGGGGGTAACCGCCTGTAAATGCGCCTAAAACGTAAATTTCGTTCTTGTAAGTAATTGCCTGGAAGTGGCTCATTTCCAGCGGGGTTTCTTTCAGATGCGACCACGTGTCTTTCTTAAAATCATATTCGTCAACGGGTTTTACGCCGCGACCGCCCAGAAGATAGAGCTTTCCATTTGCCGTCGCCATTGCATTTTCGTGCCGCTTTTCAGGAAGATTTTCCGGTTCTGAAACTTCCCAGATTTGCGCATTAGCATACAAAACCAGGAAGTTAAGGGCAATCAGAAATATAGAGGTTTTTAGATTTGCATTCATTTTTTTACGTTTGATGTGGGTTAGGGAAGTATTTTTTGAGCAAATACAGGCCAAAAATATGCATTAAGGTACAAACATATTTTATAAAACAGAAAGACCAGCGCTATGCCGGTCTTTCTGTCAATTTCTGCAAATAAAGGGTTAATTTTTGCTGCTTATTTCAAGCGCAGGACTTTCAAAGCCCAGTTTTTTGAGCCCGGTTTGCACATCAGGATCTTTCATAAACAACTTCCAGATTAGTCCTGTTCTGTAATTTTCAATCATTACAATGATCGGTCCCTGATCTATTGCGAGATGCGATTTGGCATACCAGTTCTGGCTTTCATTAAACGCGTCCGTAAATCCATATTCACTCCAAATTTTGTCACCCAAATTCTCATAGAAATACCGCAGCGCTTTCATGGACTGTTCCGGTGTGTAGGGAAATGAAGAAAGGGCCGCAGTTGGCGTTATAGTGCCAAAATCGTTCGTCGGGGAATGTGCGTTATAGCCGTTGTACGTGTCGCTGGCCGTCAATCCCCAACTATCTTCTCCATAACCTTTGAATTTGCCGGGGTTAGCAACGCAATGTTTGTAATTGATGAGTGAATGATTCACATTCTGCTCCCAGTAATCGGCATACTGATCTTTCAATTTTCTTGGATCCAAGCCCAGGAACGAATAATGTGCGAAAAAAAGCGGCCCGCCAAACTCAAAACCCAACGGAAGCTTCACACCATAATATTCCTTGCCATTCTTGAAATGATCACTTTGTGCCCAGCATTTATTGTAAACTTGCGCTGTAATTGGGTAGCGCGGCGAAGAAGCGGCCATGATGTAGGTGATCAATGTTTCGTTATAGCCTCTCAGCTCAAAATTCATCGCCCAGCCGTTATTCGGGCTCCAATGCCAGTAAAGCTGGTTCGGATTTCCCCTTGTATACCAATCCCATTCAGCTTCACTCCAGATCCACTGAATGCGGTTTCTCAGGTCTCTTTCCACATTATTATCCCGGTCAAAATACTGCCGGGCGGCCAACATTCCCTGAAAAAGAAAAGAGCTTTCCACCAAGTCCCCGCCATCGTCTTTGCGCCCGAACGGAACGATTTTGCCGGTTGCGCCATTGAGCCAATGTGGAAAAATGCCGTGGTAATGATCAGCTTTCGATAAAAATTTCATCATTTTTAAAAGCCGGGCTGCAACGGAATCTCTTGGCTGCCAGCCTCTTTCGGCCGCCACGATCATGGCCATAATGCCAAAACCCGTGCCGCCCGTGGTGACAACTTCGTCGCCGTAATCGTATGCAATGTTGCTTCGCTCGCGTGACATGCCGCTAACAGGATGCCCGAATTCCCAGAAATAACGGAATGTTTGCTTTTGGACCAATTCCAGTAATGCTGTGTCCGAGAGGTTTTTGGGTCTGTCTGCCGGATTGAAAACGGCTGGTTTGCTGACGGCGATTTTCTTTTTTTGCGCAAAACCGTCGTTAACATGAGAGATTAAGAAAAACAGGCAGGTAAGGCAAAAGTAGGATATCTTCATGATTTCGTTGATTAAGTAACTGCTTCTTAATTGAGGTTAGGACTGCTAAACCCCAGTTTTTTCATCCCAGATTTAATTTCCGGCGCACTCATAAAAAGCTTCCACGGAAGGCCACTCCGATGATTTTCGATCATAATGATAATAGGCCCCTGATCAATCGCAAGATAGGAGTCGGCAACCCATTGTTCCTGAATGGAAAACGAATCGTAAAAGCCATATTCACCCCAAAGCTGATCGCCGAGTTTGTAGTAAAAGTATTTCAATGCTTGCATCGACTCGTCTGGCGTGTAGGGGAATGACGAAAGTGCAGCGGTAGGCGCAATGACGCTTTTATCATTGGTTGGGGAATTGGCATTATAACCATTTGGAATGTCGCAAGCCGTTAATCCCCAGCAGCGATCGCTGTATCCATAATTCTTAGGATCGGCTTTACAGTAATTGAAGTTAATCAGGGCATGCGCCTTGTTTTGGGTAAAATAATTGGTGTATTGATCTGTAAGCCCGGTAGGGTTTAAGCCCAAAAAAGAATATTGTGAAAAGAAAAGCGGGCCTCCGGACGGTTCGCCTAACGGCAGCGTAAGCCCGTAATAGGAGCTTCCGTTCACAAAACTGCCATCACTCGTCCAGCCTTTGTCGTAAACTATTTTAGGAATGGAATGTGTTGGCGACGAGGCTGCGAGCGCGTAAGTGATGAGGCATTCGTTCCAGCCTTTGACCGGATGGTTCATTTCCCAGTTATAGTCCGGGCTCCAATGCCAGTAAAGCACATTTTCGGAGCCTTTTCTAAACCAATCCCACTCAACACCTTCCCAAATAATATTAATGTCCTTTCTTAATGTTGTTTCGGCAGGGTTTGTGGCGGAAAAATACTGCCGGGCTGTTAGCAAGCCCTGAACCAAATATGCCGTTTCAACCAAATCAGCCCCATTGTCTTTTTGACTGAAAGGCATGGCAACGCCGGTTGCACCATTGAGCCAATGCGGAAAAGCGCCATGAAATTTTTGCGATTTGTCTTTCAAAAATGTTACCATTTTCTGCATTCTTTCCAAACCCTGTTCTCGCGTGATGAATTTGCGTTCAATAGCAATCGGAATGGTCATAATGCCAAAACCGCTTCCGCCGGAGGTTACCACATCGCCCGATGAATTCCGCTCCCGCGCCAGCCCGCTTACCGGATGTGCAAAATCCCAGAAATACCTGAATGTTTGTTTTTGGACGAGGGTAAGGAGCTCATCGTCAGATATAATCGGAAATTTGTCTGTTGAGTCGACCGTTTCAGGCTCCGTTACCGAGCCGGAATTCTTTTTATCGCAACCGGACAAAAAAAGTATAAGCAATAAAAGCCCGTGCTTAATGAAGCCTCTCGTCATGACAAAATGGGTTGAAATACATAAAAACGGGAGGGAAGTTTGTAAGCTTCTCTCCCGCCCACATTACATTTTCTTGGTAAAAATTTCCGCTACCTCAGCGTCTGTGAGCGCTTTGGTATAAACACGGAACTGATCGAGCTTGCCGGTATAATGCAACATCCATGCGTCCGCAGGTGCTTTTATGCCAATGTGCTGTTGAAATCCGCCAAGGACAAATTTAGATGCATTGGTCATTTTCAATGGGCCAAATGGTGCTTTGTCCTTCATAATGTTAGTCACCGACTCGGCAAGTGCCAGTTTCTTTCCATCCACATAAGCGGCGAATTTGGAAGTTGTGCCATCATATGTATACGCAACGTGCTTCCATTTTCCGTAAGCATTAGGCCATTTGTTTAAACCATTGGCATTCTTCGTCCCGTCAAAAGTGATCCAGTTTCCTGCGAAATTGAATTTGACAAGCATGGAGTCACTTTTGGTGTTATTTCCCTCAATAATCATGAAGGTGTTGCCCCAGAAGTCGTCTGTGTTCGGCAGCATAAACACACTTTGCGCTCCGCCATCATGTTTTTCCGTATTCATCCAAAATGCGATGGTGAAACTTTCCATGGTAGCTAGCTTGCCGGCAGAAGCATATTCGATTTGTCCGGTTGGCGAACCTTGATAGGCTTTTCCGCTTATTCCGTCCACATAAGATACGCCGGTTGCTACTCCGCGACTACCCCAGATGCTGTCGGTAGCGACGCCTTCAAAAGCCCAGAGACGTTGTAATGGTCCGTTGAAGGACGGGTCATCGTCAGACACCAGGACCAGTTCGGGTCTGTCAAAATTTTGGCACGAAAAAATCGAGATGGCTAAACCGATGATCCATAGCCGGGATGTTATATTTTTCATTTCAATGCGATTAATGTTGATCAAAAAAATGCGGTTACCTGACTATCAATATTCCGGATTTTGCACCAGCACACCGCCGGATTTGTCTATTTCAGGACGTGGGATCGGCAGATAGCGGTTGCGGTTTTGGTAAAGATTTTTTCCCGCAGCGCGCAACACATCTGCTGCAATTCCCCAGCGAACAATGTCGAAAAACCGTTCGTTTTCCATTCCCAGCTCCACGCGTCTTTCTTTACGGATCGCCTCTCTCAGCTGCGCTTGATTTCTGGTAACAATTTTTGGCAAAACAGCCGCATTGGTGCCTCGTGCCCGGCCGCGTACCATTTCAAGCCATGCAAGTGCATCGGTGATATTCTGTTCGCCACCTACTTCATTGGCAGCCTCAGCGGCCATTAATAACACATCGGCATAGCGGATGATGCGCACATTCATCCATTGTCCGAAACGGCTTGCTGTCGCTTCCCGGGTTGCCGGATTAGTGTATGCTTTTTTGTTCCAATAAGCTCTTGGAATGCTTGTCGACGCAGGCGGCACACTCTCGTTATAAGGCGTGTTCACCTGTCCTGAGTAAAGCAGCGTTGCATCTTTTCTTGGGTCACCTTTCTCAAAAGCGTCGGCCAGTGACTTATTCGGCGTATTCCAACCCCAGCCCAAATCCCAGGCTCCTGAGCCTCTCACGCCCTGGTGCATCGCATTTTCAATGCCCAGAGAAGTTTGTGTAATCGAATAGAATGCTTGTAACTCAAAAACAGATTCGGAATTGTTTTCGCCGGTTTCCCGGAAAATGCCTGCATAATCACTCACCAGCGAATATTTAGCCGATGAGATCACCTGTTTCGCGGCTGCCAATGCGGCGGGCCAGTTTTTACGCCACAAGTGCGTCTTGGCATGCAATGCATAAGCTGCACCGCTGGTAAGCCTGCCAATGTATTTGGCATCCCAGGAAACAGGAAGAAGGGTGGAAGCTTCTGTCAAATCGGTATCAATCAATGCAAATATTTCACCGACAGGAGATTTTGGAATGTTTGCCTGGGAAGATTCTATGACTTTAAAATCAATTTTTGGAATGTCGCCGTAAGTCCTGGCCAGATTGAAGTAGGCATATGCACGCATAAACTTCGCTTCTGCCTTATTAACCAATGTTCCCGCATCCGTTGCGCCCACCGAATCAATGTCGGCGATAACTGCATTAGCGGCAATGATTAATGCATAATGGTCAGACCAGTAGCTGTTTAGCAGCCATTCATCTTGTGTATACTGGAAATTATCGTAGAAACTTTCCTGTGCAACGCCGTCTGTGGTTGAGCTGCCTTTATCCGCATCGTCGGAGCGAAAATTGTGGATGGCCAGATAGGGCATGGAGGAAACACCAAAGCTTCGCATTTTGGCATACACACCAAAAACCTGACTGTCAAATGAACCTGCGGGAATGTCCTTTTCAACATATCTTCCCAGAGGCTCGCGATCCAGGAAGTCGCTGCAACCGGACAGAACCAGCAGGCTGAAAACCGTCAGGATGGAGAATTTATTTATTAATTTACTTTTCATATTCCAAAGAGATAAGATTTTAGAAATTCAGATTGATACCGAATGTGTAAATGACCGGGACAGGATATGTTCCATTGTCCACACCAAAAGCAGTTGTGTTACCTCCGATTTCCGGTGTAAATCCAGTGCTGTTTGTAAAGGTTTTCAAGTTTTGAGCATTTACATAAAGGCGTAAAGATTTCATGCGTAGACTTTTAAGCGTCTGCGACGTGAAATTGTACCCGAGCTGCACATTCCTGATCCGGAAGAAGCTTCCGTCCTCGATCCAGTAAGAGGAAGGCAAATAATTGTTAGCCCGTGAAGTGTTGAGAACAGGCTCCCAGTTAGAGGTGCCCGGCCCGTTCCAGCGGTCCAATCTTTCGGTTTGATAGTTGAACTGTGCGAATGTGCTGCGGTTCCACTGGCGGAAAATCTCGTTTCCAAAAACACCATTCAAATCAACGCCTACGTCAAAACCCTTGTATTTTGCTGAAACCGAGGCGCCGTAAGTGAAGTCCGGTGTCGGATTTCCAATCAATGTTCTGTCCGCCTCCGTGATAAATCCATCCTCATTCACATCCTTATATTTAATGTCGCCGGGTGAAACTTCACCGATCGAGCTTACAGGAGATTTGATGAATTCCGCCTCCGACTGGTAAATCCCGTCATGCACATAACCCCAGAAATAACCGATCGGGAAGCCTTCTGTCGTACGAGAAGCACCATTGATAATGTCATAACCTTTGGTAGAGAGCTTCTGAACTTTGTTATTGATCGTGGTAAAATTACCACTGATAGCGTAGGAGAAGTCGTCTGTCACATCCTGGTTCCAGGTTGCCGCAAATTCAAATCCATGGTTGCGAACCTCACCAAGATTGCTCAATCCCGGAATTGTACCGGCAATCCCAGGCACAAGCACCAGAATGTCCTTGGTCAGTTTGTTGTAGTAATTCGCCTCAACCGTCAACCGGTTCTTAAGCATATTGAATTCAACGCCTCCTTCATAGGCCAGCACCTTTTCCCAATGCAGGTTAGGGTCAGCAATGTATTCGTTTTGAAGGCCGGCAACGATATTTTCGCCAAAAACGCCTGAATTAGCAGCTGTAAGGGTTGGGTAAGCAGGATAGCGATATTTATCATCAATATTTTGGTTACCCAGAATACCATAAGATCCTTTAACCTTCAGATAATCGAAAACGCTCTGGTTTTTGAAAAAACCCTCTTCACTAACAACCCAGCCTAAACCCACCGCACCAAAATCCTGCCATCTGCCGCTGCCAAGGAAAGCCGAACTGCCGTCTCTGCGATAGGATGCATTGACAAGATATTTGCCTTGGTAATTGTAAAGGATACGTCCCAGGTAGGATAATGTTGCTGATTCCCAGGCTGATCCTGCGCCCGTTCTGGTTGCGGCATCTCCCACATTGTCTGTATACCAAAAACGGGGATCATTCGGGATCGGGAAACTGCTTCCTTGTCTTACTGTTGACGAGGTTTCTTCAAAACCTCTGTAATAAGTGGTTATACCACCTAAAACGGTCAGATCATGATCACCAAAAGCTTTTTTATAGGTCAGCAAATAGTCTTGCTGCAGTTTGGGGAAAATGTTTTGTTTCTGATTGACAACGGTTTGTCTGACAACCTCATCCGTCTTATCCTCACCAACGATCTCAGGATTATATGTATTTACAAGAGGCTGGTAATTGCGAATGGTGTTAAATCCGAAATCCGCATATAATGATGCTCTGAAAGTGAAGTCTTTAAGAAATGTCAGTTCTCCGTAAATGCTTCCAACAGCCCGATATTCTCTTAAAATTTCAGTGCGCTTTTGCAGTTCTACGTCCACAAGCGGGTTATTCACCTGTGCGCGCTGAAAATCAGGCAATGTGTGATAAAGGCCGTACTGATCATTGAAAACCGGAGCAATAGGAGCAGCCAGAATGGCACCGCCCACATTTTTCTTTTTATCGCCAAAAGGTGTTGCCCGGTAACCGCTGAATGTCACCCCGAATTTCAGATTTTTGTTCACCTGAAGTTCGTCGTTAATGTTCAGTGTCAGTTTTCCGTATTTCTCGTGCTTGATTAATCCCTCTTCCTGCACAGTTCCTACACCCATATAGAAGCGGTTTTTCTCCGTTGCGCCCGAAATGCTGATGTTGTTATAATTCAGAAAGCCGCTCTGGAAAATCTGATCCTGCCAGTCTGTGTCGCCTGTCCAGTTGGTGTAGTTGTATGGCGCACTCGCCTGATTGGCAAGCTGTTCGTTATAGAGCTCTTTGAACTGGGCCGCATTGGTCATGCTGATGCGATCCGAAACCTGCTTGATACCCACGGATGAATTGAAATTCACATTCAACTGACCTGACTTTGCTTTCTTGGTAGTTACGGCAATGGCACCATTAGCGCCTCTTACCCCGAAAATGGCCAGTGAAGAAGGATCTTTCAAAACCTCAATCGACTCGATATCGGCGGGGTTAATGAAGTTGATGTTATCATTCAAAATCCCGTCGACAATGTAAACAGGCTTGACACCATTAATAGAGTTGGTTCCCCGGATACGCACGTCTGGTTCTTCACCCGGGCGGCCTGAGTTTACAACAGATAAACCTGCCACTTTTCCTTGCAATGATGTAATGGGGTTAGCAGAAGGCTTATCCGCGATTTCGGCACCTTTAATGGTTACAATGGAACCGGTAAGGTCTCTTTTGCTGGCCGTACCATATCCAATCACAACAACTTCACCGAGTGCTTTCGCATCTTCCACCAAAGCCACATTAATGGCCGTCTGTGTGCCAACCGGTACTTCCTGCGCGGTCATACCAATCATCGAAAATACCAGAACGGCTTGTGGCGATGGCACTTTGATCGTGTAATTTCCTTCCGCATCGGTCGGAACTCCTGTGGTTGTTCCTTTTATGAGCACGCTGGCCCCGGGAAGTATCGAGCCGTCAGAACCTGAGGTGACTTTTCCTGACACACTAATTTCCTGTCCATAGCTAATGAAGCTAGCAGACAGGAAAACGAACATGTACAGTAATCGTACAATAGTTTTCATTAGGTTATAATTTGGTTGATTGAATTATTATAAGATTTAATTGTCTTCAAATTTAAGTTCCAAGACAACCACTTATCAAAAAAACGACTACATCACCATTACATCAATGAGAATAATGCAAGGAAATTTAGTATAAAATAAGGTTTATAAGGGATTAGTACAATGGGGCTAAATATCCATCATGAACTGGGCAAGATTCCCATCCATGCCCAATCCCAGCTTTTTCCGCAGTCGGTAGCGCTTTATTTCTACACCCCGGATCGAGATTCCCAGAACCGGGGCCATTTCTTTTGTGGAAAGGTTCATGCGCAGGCATGCTGCCAGGCGCAGTTCCGAAGGGGAGATTGTGGGTGCGAGTTGCCGGAGCCGTTTGAAGAACTGCTCGTGCACCTCGTCGAAGTTTTGTTCAAAAAGCATCCAGTCGTCCTTGCCGGCCACATTCCGCTCAATGCTATGCAGCAGTTTCTGGTAATGTATGTTAGGCAATTGCTGGCCCATTTCTGCTTTCACTTGTTTCAGTTCGTCGCGGATTTCTTCCAGAATCTCGTTTTTACGCACAACATTAATCGCAATGTTGCTGAGTTGCTGGCTTTTGCTTTGGATGTCGCTTTGCAACTTTTCATTCTGGATCTGCATAATTTGGCGTTCGCTGGCGAGTCGCTGCTGGCGAAGCTTTTCCTCCTGCTCCTGCATAAGCCTGTTCCGATGTCTGCGAAGACGCTTTTCCTGGTAAAATATCAATCCAAGAAAAACGAGACCTATCAATACGGTGAAGAGGATTTTGGCAAACAACGTTTCACGCCAATAAGGCTGCACGCTGAAATGGTAAGCCGTAATGCGATCATTCAGACTGCTCCTGACTTCGAAGACATATTTCGTCGATTCCAGATTGGTAAATTCAACAAAGTTCTGATCTGTCCATTCCGACCATTGATCTGAAAGACCACGAAGCCTGTATTTGTATTGCGTGCTCTGTCCGTAAACTGGTAACGCGAAATTAATCCGCAATGATCGCACGCTCGACGGGAGCGCCGGTTTCCCCGAAATACTGAAGGATTGAGACAAATTCCGAAGATTAGCCACCTTTCTAACAATGGGCGGTGCAGGCGGTTCAATGTTTTTGGCACCGGACGAGCGGTTATAAAGCGCATAACCATTGTCCAGGCAGAAAAAATAATAGTTCTCAGACACAGGGATAATGGTTTCGCTATTTCGAACAAGCGGCAGTGGCAGGTTATGGATCTGATTGTCGGACGCATAATAAGTTATCCGATTGATAAAAACTTTGAACCAGTCACCATTTACACCCGTCCGGACTTTGAAAGCTTCATCTTCATCTGTTTGGGCAAAACTGGCTGACGTTTTCAACTTGTTATTGGCATCAGGTTCCAGAAAAACAGAGCCGGAGCGTACATATAAGCGGTTTTTCCATTCCATAATCTCTACCGCAAATTCCCCGGGCAGATCGGCAGGCGCCTTAAATTCTTTCCAGTGATAAGCAGAGTCCAGCGCAGGCGTGAGTTTGGCCACAAATAAGCCTCTGTATGCGTGCCCGAGCCAGAAAGCGCCTTTTTGATCCCGGACTATCTGCCTCACCGGAATAGGCGGGATGCCCTTAACCGGATAAGCGTAAGCCCATTGCTGCTGATTGTTCTTTTTATAAACGTGCAAACCATTATAAGAGCCCTGTAAAAGAAGCGACTCATTCCCCGACTGAATCGGTAACATGACCCATCCCCCTGTAATGCTGGATAATTTTGTAATGCCTTTTTCATCAATGCGGTAAGTAGCATCATTATGCCCGCAGATTAGCTGATCATCAAATACTTGCAAATTCCAGGTTTGTCCTTCCAAGCCGGGAACAGGCTGAAAAGGCTCCGTGGAAAGCCATTTTTTTACAAAAACCCCTTTGTTTGATCCCACATACAATTTACCCCGCCAGATAGCAGCGGCGTACGTGGAGCCTAGCGGATTATCATTGGTTTGATAAGAAATGACGGGGGACGACATTTTAATCATATCTATTCCCTGGTCCAGTCCAATCCAGAGCTGTTTGCGCCGGTCTTCGGTCAGCGCCAGCACGGTGTTATTCTGCAATCCGGTTTCCTTATTGAAATGATATTTGAGCTTTCCGCTCTTTTCAATCACGTACACGCCCGATTGAATGGTCCCGAAAACCAGGCTGCTGTCCTGCCTGAGCATGATTGCCCTGTTAATAATGTTCGTCTTCAGCTCTTCGGAAAGGGGGATTTTCCAGGGAAGAAGCACGCCGTTTTTCCATAAAAACAGGCCATGTTTGAATGTAGTTATCAGAATTTGGCCATCAGAAAAGGGCAAAATCGCTGATACAATCACGGACGAAAGCGGCTGCGTGCCAGCCAGCTTTTCAAATTTGCCGCCTTTGAGCTCATAAATGCCTTTTCCGATGGTTGGCAGGAAAAGGCGGTTTTGCACATATCTCAAAAACATGAAATTTCCCGGTGTTTTCAGCTCAGTGAGGTTTTGGCCGTCGTATCGATAAATTCGGGAGAAGGATTGAAAGTAAATGTGCGCGGGAGTTTTGGTAATGTGCCAGATCTCCTCTGTTTTCAGACTGGCGAAGTTGGCACGCTTGCTGAGGGAGTAATATTTCAGCTGTCCGTCCAATTCTTTTTTCCAATAACCAAACTCGGAAAAGCCGCCCACATAAATGCGCTGCTCTCTGGTGACATTTTGTTTCAGAACCTTTCCCATAAGCGCATTGGGAACGGTTTCATCGCAAAGAACTGTCCTTACTATCTGCCTGTCGGGCAGGGGATAAAGCTTCCAGGCAGCTCCGTCATATTCCATGAGGCCGTCGGAATTTGCGGCGTAAATGATCTGGTCGGAAGTTTGGTCAACAGCCCAGTTCTGGTTGTGCGCTTTGTAAAGTGAAGACGAATAATTGATCAGCGGAGGGGTTTCCTGGGCCTTCGCCGCAAATATGATTACAAGAAAAAGGAGTAAAGCCGTACATAAGTCAGCCTTATATTTTTTAGTTAAATGAAAAAAAGGGTAGTGTGTCATATGTTTTAATGCGCTATCCGCTATTGAAAACTATAACGTCAATAAATGAAAAAAGTACTTTCTCTGATTCTGCTTTCCTCGTCTGTTGCCTTCGCGCAAGTCAAGCCATCCGACGATAATACTAAGAATGATATCCGCTACAATCTTAACGATTCCGGCTCACATTATGTGAAATTCACATTTACCAATCAAACCTGGCTGCGCTTCGATGAAAGTAATCCCGGAACCACGGTTTTGGGTGATCCTAGATCCAATACGTTTGACATTGGTCTGCGCCGGACCCGCGTGCAGTTATTTGGGCAGATTACCGACCGGATCTTTTTCTACACGCAGTTTGGGATGAACAATTTCAATAAAGTGAGCGCATTTCCAGCCTATAACAATGCAGGAACGCCTAGTAACCGCAAAGTTGCCGCCTTTTTTCATGATGCGCTGGGAGAATATGAAGTGCAGCGAAAAGGCACCAACTTCATCCGTTTTGGGGGCGGGCTTACGGTGGTGAATGGTCTTTCCCGGTTTTCCCAACCAAGCATAGGAACCATTATGACAATGGACGTTCCGGTTTTTGCACAGGCCACCGTTGACCAGACGGATCAGTTTTCGAGAAAGTTAAGTGTTTACAGCCGCGGGCAGATCGGTAAATTCAATTACCGCATTGACGTTGCCGACCCTTTTCCAGTTGAAACCAATGGCGCTGTCCCACCTGCTCTTGGCTTGAATTCCGTTTTTGCGCAACGAAAAAATCACAAGCAATTTCAGGGTTTGCTGATCTATAATGTTTTCGACACAGAAGACAACACTACGCCGGGTTATATGACGGGAACCTATTTAGGCAAACGCAAAGTCCTGAACATTGAAGCCGGGATCATTTCCCAGCAAAACGCGACCTGGCGGAGGGTTAATACGGACACGGTCTACAATAACATGACGCTTTGGTCTGTGGCGGCATTTATGGATATGCCTTTGAATAAGGACAAAGGGACTGCCGTTTCGGCATATCTGGGGTATTTTAACACGGATTATGGCAAAGGTTACCTGCGCTATAATGGCATTATGAATCCGGCGACTGGAACGACGCAACCGATCCCGGGCGTGGGTGCGACGCAAGGGAATGCGTATCCTATGTTTGGAACAGGAAGCGTTGTATATGCGCAGGCCGGTTACAAATTTAAGGATGGTTTGCTGGGAAGCCAAGGCACGCTAATGCCTTACGCATCCTTACAACGAGCTGATTATGTACGCCTAAATGATGCTTTGAACGTGTATAATGTTGGTGTAAACTGGCTTATCAAAGGCCACAACGGCAAGATCTCTCTCAACTACGAGAACCGACCGGTTTATCGCGCCGGCGCGATTGCCAACGAGCTCGATGTATACACGCGCCGGGGAACATTCGTGCTACAATATCAAATTTCGATTTAATACATTTCAAATAAAAAATGTCATCACTACAGAAAAAACGAATTTCTATATTGATGACATTTAAGCAATTTCCGTCATCTTTAAGATGACGGAAATTCACATATTATAAGTTTAATGCGCCATTCATGGATCTTACAGCCTCGGCCGATTTTTCAAAAGCAGCTTTTTCAGAGTCTGTCAGTTCAAGCTTAATGATCTTTTCCCAGCCTTTTCTACCCAGCACAACCGGAACACCCATACAGATGTCATTCTGCCCATATTCACCTTCCAGATAAACGCTGCAGGGAACAATGCGTTTTTGATCACGGACGATGCTTTCAACTAAAAGCAATGTGGCCGCACCCGGTGCATACCATGCCGAAGTTCCGATGAGTTTGGTCAAAGTTGCGCCGCCGACCATGGTATCCGCCGCCACTTTTTCCAGTTCATCTGTGGAAAGGAAATTGCTAACCGGAAGACCATTATAAGTCGCCAGTCTTGTCAATGGGATCATGGTTGTGTCACCGTGACCACCGATCACCATTCCGTGGATATCCAGCGGAGAAGCGTTCATAGCCAGTGCCAGATACGTTTTGAAACGCGCACTATCCAAAGCGCCACCCATTCCGATCAGTTTTTCTTTCGCGATGCCCGATTCTTTCAGCGCCAGGTAAGTCATCGTATCCATTGGGTTGGAAACCACGATAATGATGGCGTCTGGCGAATATTTAAGAATATTTTCAGTAACTCCCTTTACGATTCCTGCATTGATCCCGATCAGTTCCTCGCGGGTCATACCAGGCTTGCGCGGCAAGCCGGAAGTAATCACAACCACATCAGAACCCTTGGTTTTTTCATAATCATTGGTTGAGCCGACAGGTTTTGTATTGAAGCCCAATAATGCGGCTGTTTGATACATATCCAGCGATTTTCCCTCGCTAACGCCTTCTTTTATATCCAGTAAAACGACTTCCTCAGCCAACTCACGACGAATAATATTATCGGCAGTAGTTGCACCAACGGCGCCTGCTCCCACAACAGTAATCTTCATAAAGAAATATGGTTAATTGTATAGAAATTAATGCTTTTTAAATTTTCTCCTAAAAGTAGGACACATAATTTGTTTAAACCAAGCGGAATGAAATTTTTTGCCTGAAAAGTCTTGGGCTCAATCCGAAATGCAATTTTTTGCGTATCTTAATAGTTATATCGGCATTATAAACCACTTTTTCTTGCTGTATACAATGGACAACGGGTCAATGATATCAAGGATTTTAAAGTCAATTTTTTTCAAGACGGCAACCGGAAAGGCTGGCCGTTATGTGCAGAGTTCAGCACGGTTGTTTGAGCTCGCCAAAGATGTAATGGGCAAAATGAACCGGGTGGGGTTCAAGGAAAATTTGTCGGAAGTGGCATCGAGCGTGCAGCTGCTGATCAGGATGGTGAGAGCTTATGCGGCAGGAGAATATAAGGGATTACCATGGAAAAGTCTTATTTCAATTGTTGCGGTTTTGATTTATTTTGTTTCACCAATTGACCTGATTCCGGACTTTCTGCCCGTGATCGGGATCGCAGATGACGTCGCATTGATTGTTTGGCTGATCAAGACAATGGGCGGTGATATTGCAAAATTCAGCCAGTGGGAAAAGAGTGAAAAAACGATTAACATAGGATAAAACAGAACCGTTTAGTAGTTTCTGTAGAAAAGAATTTTTATTTTTGTAAACATTAAAAAAGAAACAGATATGGAATCAGTAACCGTTTTGGCATTTATGGGATTAGGTGGACAAGAGATCTTTTTGGTTGCCTTGTTCGTTTTACTATTCTTCGGTGCGAAGAAAATTCCTGAGTTGATGCGCGGTTTGGGGCAAGGTATCAATGAGTTCAAGAACGCTACTAAAGACGTTAAGGAAAATATTGAAAAAAGTATGGAAGACCCCAAATAGCGCTTCCATCTTATCGAAGTTATAACAGAGCCTTTAAGGGTATACTTAATGGCTCTGATTCTTTATTTACAACCCCACAAAGAAATTACATTGAAAGAGTATCTGACGCTGGCCGAGATTCAGGAAGATTTGCGTGGAGGCGATTTGACATGCGTCAAGTTAGTAAGTCATTATTTGCAAAATATCGAGTCCAATCAACACCTGAACGCTTTCGTTGAAGTCTATGCCGACGAAGCCAGGCAAGCAGCCATCGCCGTTGATGAGAAAATAGCCAACGGAACCGCAGGAAGGCTTGCCGGATTAGTAATCGGACTCAAAGATGTGCTTTCGCACAAAGGACACGGTTTACAAGCCGGAAGTCAAATTCTCAATACATACATCGCTCCCTACACGGCCACAGCCGTTCAACGGTTGTTGGATGAAGATGCCATTGTAATCGGACGTCAGAATTGTGATGAATTCGCAATGGGCTCGTCCAATGAAAATTCATCATTTGGTCCTGTACTGAATGCGGCTGATCCTACCAAAGTGCCGGGCGGATCTTCCGGAGGTTCCGCAGTTGCGGTTCAAGCTGGTTTATGCCATGCGTCATTGGGCAGCGATACGGGCGGTTCCGTGCGTCAGCCTGCCGCATTTTGCGGGGTTATAGGTGTAAAACCTTCTTATGGCAGGATTTCCAGATATGGCCTGATTGCCTATGCATCATCATTTGACTGCATTGGCCCGATTACGAAGAGCGTTGCGGACGCAGCACTACTCATTGAAATCATGGCCGGAGCGGATAATTTCGACAGCACGGTTTCTACGAAGGAAGTGCCGGCTTATTCGCAAAATTTGGAATGGTCAGGCAAGGCGAAGATTGGTTATATCCGTGAAAGCGTTGAAAGTGAAGCAATAGCACCTGAAATTCGTCAGCAGACTCTGGATATGCTCAACCGCTTGCGCGCTGAGGGCCATGAAGTGACGCCGGTAGAAATTCCATTGGTTGATTCGCTACTTCCTACTTATTATATATTGACAACGGCCGAGGCCAGTTCCAATTTGTCCCGCTTTGATGGTGTCCGCTATGGCCACAGAAGTGCCGAAGCGACGGATTTGGAAAGTTTATACAAAAAGACACGCACAGAAGCTTTTGGTGAAGAGGTGAGGAGAAGGATACTGCTGGGTACTTTTGTTCTGAGCGCAAATTATTATGACGCATACTATACCAAAGCGCAACGCGTTAGAAGATTGGTGCAGGAGGAAACAAACAGATTTTTTGATCAGTTCGACTTTCTTATTTCACCGGTAACGCCAACAACCGCGTTTACAATCGGTGAAAAAATGGAAGATCCGTTGCAAATGTATCTGGCTGATATTTTCACAGTGCAGGCAAATGTGGTGGGAAATCCGGCTGTTGCAGTGCCAAATGGATCAGACGAAAATGGGATGCCTATTGGAATTCAGATAATGGCTCCTTATTTTGGTGAATTGAAAATGCTTGCTTTTGCTCAGTATCTTACAGAATTGAATCGAAAGTCGGCAGCAGTTTTGGATACAAATCATTGAGGATCAAAGAGAAACATGAATGCATTCTTTTTCTTCCGGCGTTTTTAAACGATGTTTGTATTTACCCTCAGGTTACATAGTAAATAATCGTGCCGGAATGACAGGCAAGTTTCAGAGTCGTTCCGCAGCGAAATTTTTTAAGTTTAGCGTAAAATGTATTAGAGATTATTCTAGTTCATCAGGCAGATTTTCAGAACGATGAAAATCTTAACAAGGAAATTTTATTTGTAAAGAGTTCATTTACAAGTAGTAGCCATTGAAAACCGGGAATTGATTAACCTTCAAAAAACATTTATTGATGAGGATTTCGAAAAAAGTATTGTGGCTCGGAGCCGTGTGTGTAGGACTAGGAACTGTGCCAGCTATGGCAATTATTCCACAAGAGAAGTTAGCATTCGAGCAGGATACACTGGAGAAAATTATAGCAGCAGAAGAAATGGCGATCCCCGCCTTGCCTGCTGTTGAAGAATTTGGCAACACACCGGCTATTTCCGGAGAGCTTTTGAAAGAGCGTTTCGCCAAGCTCGAAAAATCAATTCCCCTTACCTATCACAAAACTTCTCACGAGTTTGTAGAATATTTTATTTATAGAAAGGCAGAATTCACTCAGACAATGATGGAGAAGATGCCACTCTACTTCCCCATTTTTGAAAAAACACTGGCTAAGCACGGCTTGCCGACAGAGCTGAAATATCTGTCCATGATCGAATCAGGCTTAAACCCGACGGTCATTTCGCATGCAAGAGCGGGTGGTTTATGGCAGTTTATGCCAGCGACCGGCCGTGAGTTCGGACTATATCAGGACAAATACATTGACGAACGCTTCGAGCCGGTAAAAGCAACCGAAGCTGCCTGCCGTTATTTAAAACAACTATACAATATTTTTGGTGACTGGGAGCTTGCACTGGCTTCTTACAACACAGGCCCGGGCAATGTGAAACGCGCCATGCGCCGCTCGCACGGAACAACTTTCTGGACTATTTATAATGTTCTTCCGCGCGAAACCCGCTCGTATGTGCCGCAATATGTGGCGATGAACTACATGATGAACTACGGCAATGACCACGGCATCTACCCTGCACAGGCCGAGTTCCAGATCCCGAACGACACCATTCATATCAATGGCTACATTGACCTGCTGGCATTCTGCAAAAACAGTAGCATTGATTTTGAGGACATTAAAAAGTTAAATCCACAAATTACCAAGACTTCTTTACCTGACCAGACCCGCGATTTTGTACTCAAAGTGCCAAGCATGCAGTACACTTATCTGGTAAGCAACCGAAACTCCATTATGGATTCCTGCACCCGCAGACTGCTTTTGCAACCCAATGTTTTGGTTGCGAAACTGGACAGTGCTGCCTTGGATTCTATGGGCAAAAATCCTGCATTTCCTTACGCAATGGTGAGCCAGGAATCGACGTCTGAATATGATGAAGATCTTGACGAGGGGCGTGACGAAATAGTTTTACAAAAGACACGTACAAAAAGAGCTACACACACCGTTAGAAGAGGAGAGAATTTAAATTCGATTTCAAAAAAATACAGGGTGTCGGTTTCTGAGCTGAAAAGATGGAATCACCTGCGCCGCAATAATATTAACAGAGGTCAGCGCCTGGTTATTCTGAAAGAGGTTAAAGTGCCTGTTCGCGGATCAAGAGTTGCAGCAAATTCAACTCCGGCTGTTAAGAAAGAAGTTGTTAGAAACGACAGACATACTAAAAAGCGTTACCACACAGTTCAAAAAGGAGATACGCTTTGGATCATATCACAACGTTACGGACTGGAAATCGGACAGTTAAAAAAGAAAAACAGGATCAGAGGAAATGCGATCAAGCCTGGCCAAAAATTGATTATTTCCAGCTAGTGAACAAGAGTCAATTACACATACTATTTATATGATTGCCTACGTTAACGGAACTGTAGTCTACAAAGATCCGGCTTATGCCATTATTGATGTAAACGGATTAGGCTATGAAGTTCGGATTTCTTTACAAACCTATACTTCACTGCCCGAACTGGGCGAACGCTGCAAGCTTGTAACGTTCCTGAATATACGGGAAGACGCCCACATACTATACGGTTTTTGGGGAAATGATGAAAAAAAGCTCTTCCTGGACTTGATCGGCATATCGGGCGTAGGCCCGTCAACAGCCCTGGTCATGCTGTCGTCGCTTTCTTCATCAGAAATACGGCAAGGAATTATTGATGAAGACCTGCGATTGATCCAATCCATCAAAGGCATCGGTTCCAAAACTGCTCAACGCGTAATACTTGAATTAAGGGATAAGATTCGCAAGGAAGATCTGGTGTCTACCGGCCCAAGAACCATAGACAGCCCTTCCGGCACTTTGAAAAGTGAGGCGTTGGCTGCACTGGTTACACTGGGAATCCCCAAAGCCACTGCAGAAAAAAGCCTTGACTTAATCATCAAGCGCGAAGGGCATGAGATCACCGTTGAGAATCTGATAAAACTGGCACTTCGATAACGGAACTGTAATGATATTTGGTGAAAAAATTTACGATAGCAAAGTCGTTCTGATGGATTTGATTGTAGCTGCAACCTTCTCTAAATAAGTATATTACCTTGTCATCAACGATTTACTCCTTTCTTTTTAAGGCGATAAGCATATCAACAGGCGCTGTTCTGTTAGCCAACGTATCCGTTGATATGAACGAACCTTATTCCGGGCAGGCGCAGGAGTGGGCAATGATTGCCGACACTGTAAGAGAAGATACTTCCAAAAAGAAAATCGATAGGTCTGGTAGCCAGCTTATTATGCGTTGGAAAGATTTTTATTCCAACCGCGTTGCTGAGCCGAGGCCCCGTTCCCCATTCTACCTGCGTGACCCTGCAAATATTTCCATTCAACTGGATAGTGCGGGCAAAGTAGCCGTTTCCGAAAGCATTCAAACACCGGCTGGTAACTTCAATTACCGTGCGCCCGAACGGATGGATCTTTCGACTTATGACAAAATTCAGGAGGATAGGGCATTCAAAAGTTTGCTTCGCGAATATGCAGGCAGACAAGATGGGAAAAGCGCAATGGGTTCGAGAGGACTCTTACCGAAACTGGACATTCCGCCAGGCCTTTCCAAGTTGCTGGGAGACGATTTTATCAATTTCAAACCAACCGGCTTTGTATCGCTGGACCTCGGCTTGATGCACCAGTTTTTGGACAATCCCGCCATACCGATCAGGCAGAGGAGAAATACACAATTTATTTTTAATGAGCAGATTAGCATCAATTTTGATGCCCGGCTGGGTGATCAGCTGGGTTTTCAGACCAACTTTGATACCAAGGCTAACTTCAACTTTGAAAATGCTATTAAGCTAAATTATAAAAATCCGGAAGAGAGTTTCATTCGGAAAATTGAAGCAGGGAACATTAACTGGGCCATTAATAGCCAGTTGATTCCAGGTGTTCAGAATTTATTCGGTTTAAAAACCGATTTTCAGTTCGGGAGACTAAGCGCCACATTTGTTGCCTCACAGCAAAAATCAAGTAAGGAAAGGATCGTTCTGAGAGGCGGCGCACAAAGCAGGGACTTTGAATTGCGCGCTGACACTTATGACGAAAACCGCAACTTTTTCTTATCCCAATATTTCAGGAATATTTACGAAAAGTCGTTACAAAATACGCCCACGATCACCTCGGGTGTGACGGTCACGCGTATGGAGGTGTATGTTACAAACCGCACAACCACAACAGAATCGCTCAGGAACGTTGTGGGTTTCGCCGATCTGGGCGAACCGGCTCCTTATAAATCCGCTAATCCAAGTTTACAGCCCATTCGTGCGACTTCGCCCGCTGATAATGCTGCCAATGGTTTATATAAATCGCTGACATCTAACGAATCTTTCCGTCAGGTTGATAATACGAACAGTGCAATCACCAGCCTCGGATTGGAAAGGACGGTTGATTATGAACTGCTTCGTGGCGCGAAAAGACTGATCGCCGACCGTGATTATTCGTTTCATCCGCAGCTGGGCTATATTTCCTTAACCAATGCATTGCGGAATGATGAAGTGCTGGCCGTTTCTTACGAATACACATTGAATGGACGGTCATTTAAAGTTGGAGAGCTTACAGAAGATTACCAGGCGCGCAGGGATAATGAAGTGATCGCATTGAAATTGCTGAAATCATCGACCATCCGAAATAACACGAAACTTCCGATGTGGAACCTGATGATGAAAAACGTTTATTCATTGGGTACCAGCCAGATGGATAAGCAAGGTTTTCAATTACGCATTATTTATAAGGATGATCAAACGGGAATCGATAACCCGAATTTGCAGGAAAGCAGCATTGCCAACATTCCCTTAATCCGTTTAGCGGGCCTGGATCGGTTAAACCCGGTAAATGACCTGCAACCCGATGGGAACTTCGATTTTGTGGATGGAATAACGGTCGATAGCAGGTCGGGGCGTATCATTTTTCCTGTCCTTGAACCATTCGGCAGCAATCTTTCGAGGAAATTTGGCGCTGGCGAAGAGCAGTTCAGGAATAAATATGTGTTCCAGGAGCTTTATTCAACAACCATGATCGATGCGCAGCAGATCTCTGAGCGCAACAAATTCTTCATCAAGGGATCTTACCAGTCGAGCGGTGGGGCAGAAGTTCAGCTGCCATTCGGCGTGTTGGAAACATCCGTTACCGTTACTTCCGGAGGCGTGCCGCTTTCACCAGGTTCCGATTACATTGTCGAAGCGCAAATTGGGCGTGTCAGGATACTGAACAGCAGCGTGATGAACTCTGGCCGGGAGATTGTGATTGAGTACGAACGTCCAGATATGTTCCAAAATCAGATCCGTTCCCTGCTCGGAACGAGGTTAGATTACATGGTAAGCCGTGACATGAGCATTGGTGCCACCATAATGAAATACAGGGAGCGCCCGGCTGGGTTTCTGTCCAGGGTTTCTATTGGAAATGAGCCGGTTAACAACACAATGCTCGGTTTTGATATCAATTTCAGAAAAGATGTTCCTTTCCTGACCAAATGGCTGGATGCATTGCCTTTGATACAGACTAAGGAAATGTCAAGCATTCAGTTCAAAGGTGAATTTGCAAAATTGCTTCCGGGCGTTTCAAAAGACGTTAACAATCGTTCGTTGGTGGATGATTTTGAGGCGACGAGAACCATATATGATCTTTCCAGGCAGCCTCAAAAGTGGCGCCTAGCGGGCGTTCCGCCAAAATTCAGGCAGAGCACGGACGGTAAGACGCTGGATTATGCGTATAGGAGGGCCAAGATTTCTGCTTACACGGTTGACAACATTTTCGGTGGTGCGCAGGGGCTTGGCGGCGGCGGTTATGATCCGCCGGGAAATTTTGATGACGACGACCGTAAATATTATTACGAACGCCTTTATTTACCCAATGAAATTTTCCCAAACCGCCCCATTGCCGGGCTTGTTTCCTATCCGCAGAATGTCCTGGACATTGCATACTATCCGAGCGAACGCGGAATGTACAACTATAATGTTGACCTGGCTGCGGATGGCCGTTTGAAGAACCCGCGACAAAATTTCGGTGCGATCAGCCGCGCGATTACTTCTGATAATGACTTTGATAACGCGAACATTGAAAGCATTGAATTCTGGATGCTGGATCCATTTATCAATGATCCCAAGCTAGGTGCAGTTAGAGACGGAACCGAAGATAAACCTAATACCACAGGCGGTAAGCTGGTTTTCAACCTGGGCGACATTTCAGAGGACGTGATTCCTGACGAGCGTTATAATTTTGAAAACGGGCTTCCTATTGTTCCAAAACAAGTTGGGGTGAACGTGGATTCTACGGCCTGGGGCTATGTTACCAAAACGCAATATCTGATCAATGCATTCAGTAACGAATCCGGCGCGAGGGAGCGGCAGGACGTTGGTTTGGATGGATTGAATAATGATGAGGAGCGTACTTTTTTCAAAAGATTCATTGATCGCTTGCCTGCTAACCTTACCGCCGAGGCAAGGGAGCGGATTTTGAGCGACCCTTCCGGTGATGATTTCCAGTTTTTCCTGGGAGCAAGCCTTGATAGTGCGGATCAAAAAGTGCTTGAACGTTACAAAAACTACATTGGCATGGAGAATAACTCTCCCGAAAGCCTGGGAAGAAATGCGGATGTAACGCCCGCTTCTACCAATGTTCCTGACGGCGAGGACATGAATGTCGACAACACGATCAATGACAATGAGTCTTATTACGAATATGAAATTGATTTAAAACCAAACCAGTTGGCGGTTGGGAACGGATACATTGTTGATAAAACGGTAAACACGGCCGACCAGCAGACCTGGTATCTTTTCCGGGTTCCGATTAAAGAATTTTCGGGGATCATCGGGAATATGAACGGCTTTAAGTCGATCCGTTTCATGCGGATGTATCTTACTGATTTCCAGCAGCCTGTTGTCCTTCGCTTTGCGCAATTGCAGATGGTTGGTCAGCAATACAGAAAATACACGTCTAACCTGGATGCGCCTGGCTTGCAGGAAGTTCCTGAGCCTTACGACGCGAAATTCACTGTCGGCACGGTAAGCATTGAGGAAAACAGCCAGCAGCAGGGCAGCGGTTCCACTAATAAATATGTATACGCCATTCCTCCGGGTTGGAAACGGGATCAGGACAACACGCAACGGCCACCTCTTTTGCTCAACGAGCAATCCATGAGCCTGTGCGTGACAGACCTGCGCGATGGAGATTCAAGAGCCGTGTTTAAAAATGTGAACCTGGATCTGTTGTTCCGTAAGAGACTGCGCATGTATGTGCATATGCAAAACGAGCAGAATGAGGACCGTATGGTGGGCGCATTTATGCGAATCGGGACAGACCTTACACAAAATTATTACGAAATAGACCTGTCCAGCCTGAGGTCAACATTACCTAATCAAGCGAATGAGAGGGATGTTTGGCCGGAAGAAAATGAATTGAACATTGCATTGGCCGACCTGATCGAAGCCAAAGCGCAACGCAACCGGCAGCTTGACCGAAATCTGAGCGTGCCGTACACAATCACGACCGCAGATGGGAAATACAAACTCACGGTTGTTGGTAACCCGGATCTAAGTTCGGTGCGGGTGATGATGATCGGGATGCGAAACCCGAAATCCCAGGACGAACGCGCGAAAAGCTTTTGTATTTGGGTGGATGAAATGCACGTAGAAGGATTTGACGACACGGGCGGGGTTGCGGCCATTGCCCAGCTGAATGCGAAACTGGCTGACTTTGCAACATTAACCGCTTCCGGAAGACTTGAAACGTTTGGTTTTGGAAGTGTGCAGCAACGCATCGGCGAGCGTTCCCGTAATTTCACGACGGAATATGGTGTCTCAACAAACATTGCTTTGGACAAACTTTTACCGGTAAGCTGGGGATTTAGTATTCCGTTATTCCTGAGTTATGACCGGCGCAATGTAAAGCCGCATTTCAATCCGCTCGACCCGGATACACCGCTGGAAACGTCGCTGGGGAATCTGCAATCGGATGAGGAACGGGACGGTTACCGGCGTATGGTGGAAGAAAATGCCGTCAAACGAGGGATTAACTTTTCCAATGTCAGGAAGATCAAGACCAAGCCTGGGGCAAGAAACCATTTTTATGATTTTGAAAACTTCTCCTTTACCTACGCATTCAGTGACGATAAACGGAGGAACATTCTCACGCAGGAATATGCGCAGCGCAATTACCGTGGAGGCATTTCTTACGTGTATAGCAGCCAGCCGAAACCCATGGAGCCGTTCAAAAACTGGAAAGCAACCAGTCGCTGGGCCGATATAATCAAAGATGTAAACCTTACATTGTTGCCCAACATGGTGTCTGTCCGGACGGATGTGGACCGCCGGTTCCTGAAAACGCAGCTGCGGAATGCGGATCTGACCACAGATGGGATTCAGCCTTTGTTTGAGAAATATTTCTGGTTTAACCGTTATTATGATCTGAGCTGGAATTTAACCCGGAACATGACATTGAGCTACAACTCAACGGCGAACTCGATCATTGATGAGCCGATGGGTGACATTAATTCTGCTGAGAAAAAGGATTCGCTCTGGACCAATTTCAAGAAGCTGGGCCGGATGAAGAATTTTGACCAGAAAATTGACCTTACTTACCGCTTGCCGCTCGATAAAATCCCGCTTGTGGACTGGATGACGGCCGATTACAAACATTCTGTCGCCTATCAATATCAGGCCAATGCTTTTGGACTAAAAGACACATTAGGCCTGCCGTTTGGGGACATTATCCGTAACAGCAAAGAGCGCGGAATTACGGGTAAGGTGGATTTTGTGCTGCTTTATAACAAACTGCGATATCTGAAATTTGCCAACACACCTTCCGCGGGACGCAAGAATTTTGCAAGAAGCCCGGGTGATATTGAGGAAATAGATATGCGTACAACTGACATTCTGAAAAGCGTGACGCGTGCTCTAATGACCGTTCGCGGGATTAATGTGAGTTATTCGATTCAGGAAACAACGGCGCTTCCGGGTTACCTGCGTGCACCGAAATATTTTGGAATTGACGACACCAATGCGCCGGGATTGCCATTTGTCCTGGGACAGCAGGACCGGAATTTCCAGATTAAGGCGGCTGAAAAAGGCTGGATCACAAAAAGTGAGCAGCAGAATATGCCTTTCCAACAGACCATTGCAAAGAATTTTTCTGCTAACACCACCTTGGAGCCGTTTAAGGATTTCAGGTTGATCATTGAGGCGCGGCTTACGCGGCAGGATGCTTATCAGGAATTTTACCGGCCCGATGCATCCGGCGAGTTTGTGTCACAGAGTCCGTTGCGCAATGGGCAGTTCAGCATGTCGTTCATGTCCTTCCGGACCGCTTTTGCGAAAATGAACCGGGACAACTCTTCGCCGGTTTTTGATAAATTCAGGGCTTACCGTGCGATTTTAAGGGATCGTTTGAATGCAGAGAATGAAAGCGGAGGAGAATATAATGAGACTTCCCAGGACGTTTTGATCTCGTCTTTCTTTGCGGCTTACACGGGCAAAGATCCGGCGACCGTTCGGACAAACCCGTTCCTGAAATTCCCGATGCCCAACTGGGATTTGAGTTATAATGGTCTTTCTCAGCTGGCTGGCTTTAAGCGCCTTTTCAGCTCATTTACATTGCGTCATAAATATATGTCGCAATACAGTGTCGGAAACTTTACGTCTTCGCTGGATTACGAAGCGCTTTATGTGAATTTGTCTGTTACGGGATATCCGTTGTCCTCTCGCTTGAACGAATTGGGTCAATACATTCCGGTGTTCTCCATGAGCACAATCACATTGTCTGAGAAATTCCAGCCGCTTGTTGGCGTGGAATTCCGGACGCAAAGCAGGGTTACCGCGCGGATCGAGTACAACCGCGACCGCACCATTGCATTGAACTTGTCCAATTCACAAATGGCGGAACTGTTCAATCAGGATGTAACGGTGAACATTGGTTTTACCAAAAATAATGTGGCCATTCCGTTTAAAATCAATGGGGTTAAAAAGAAGTTGAAGAATGATATGACCATGCAGCTGGGCCTTACCTTCCGCGATACGAGATCGATTCAACGGAAGTTTGATGGTGAAAATATTCCTATTGCCGGTAACATCAACTTCCAGCTCCGGCCGACGGTTAATTATATGGTTAACAACCGTTTGAGTGTGCAGTTTTATTTCGACAGAACATTTAATGATCCACTGGTTTCCAATTCCTTTTACCGCGCAAGCACTTCCGGCGGTGTGCAGCTGAAATTCAATTTGGCCGAATAACTTTTTGATTTGGAAAATACGGCCGACATCCTGTAATTTGCGTTACTAAAGATGTTTACAACTTACCTGATCAAACCATGAATTTCCCGTCAGAACTTAAATATACAGAGGATCACGAGTGGATTCGCTTCGATGGCGATATAGCGACCATTGGCATTACCGAACATGCGCAGAACGAATTAGGTGACATTGTGTATGTCGATATCAATACGGTAGGAGATGCTCTTGGAAAAGGAGAGGTTTTTGGGTCGGTTGAAGCGGTAAAGACAGTTTCTGATTTGCTTATCCCTGTTGCCGGAACTGTGCTGGAAGTGAACGAGGAACTGGACGGCGAGCCCGAACTGGTTAATACAGATCCTTACGGACGCGGCTGGATGGTAAAAATCAGTTTATCAGATCCCGATGATCAGAGTGGTTTAATGTCCGCAGAAGAATATGAAAAGTTTATAGGTGCCTGATATTAGGTTGAAGCTCCGTTTGGAGCTTTTTTTTTGTTTTGAAATACGCATATGAAATTATTAATTCGTTCAGCTCAGATCATTGACAAAAAATCTCCGTTTAACGGCCAGATTAAGGACATTTTGATTGAAGGCAAAAACATTAAATCAATAGGGGATAAACTCGATGCGGGAGATGCGGAAGTAATAGAGGCGGATGGCTTGTGCGTGTCTGCTGGCTGGGTGGATATGCGTGTGGCATCCCGTGATCCCGGCTTTGAGCATAAAGAGGATTTGACTTCGGTCCGCGCCGCAGCGTCGCATGGGGGCTTTACGGAAATTGTATTGCTGCCCAACACCGAGCCGGTTGTGCATAGCAAGGATACATTGAACTACATTCGCCAGTCGGGCAGTGGCGGGCTGGTGAAACTGCACGTGGCAGCGTCGGTAACGCGCAAAGCCGAAGGCGTTGACTTCACTGAAATGATCGATCTGCATGAAGCAGGCGCCATAGCATTTACGGACGGCGAGCATCCCGTGCAGAATGCCGATTTGTTTTTAAAAACGATATTATATTTACAACCGCTCAATGCGCTGCTGATGAACCGCCCGGAGGACAGGCAACTGACACTCTACGGACAAATGCATGAGGGCTTGACAAGCACTTTGATCGGCATGAAAGGAATTCCTTCGCTGGCCGAGGAAATGATGCTCAACAGGGATCTCAAATTACTCGAGTATGCGCTTGAAAAAAGCATGTACAAGTCTGACTCTCCTGCATTGCACGTTTCATTAATCTCTACAAAAAGAGCCGTAGAACTCATTAGGGAAGCAAAAAAGAATGGTTTGCCCGTTTCCTGTGACATTGCGGCGCACCAGGTCGCATTTACAGACAGCGATCTGATTGATTTTGATACAAACCTGAAAGTGAACCCGCCATTCCGCTCTGCCGAAGACGTGAAGGCCATTCGGGAAGCGCTCGCGGACGGAACGATCGACGCCATTGTTTCGGACCATAATCCACATGACGAGGAAAGTAAAAACCTGGAATTCGATCATGCTGATTTTGGTATAACCGGCCTGGAAACGGCTTTTTCCCTTGCATTCATGTACAGTGGATTAAGTTTGGAAGACATTATCGAGAAGTTCACCTCGGGACCGCGACGTATTTTGAGATTACAGGATCCTTTATTGGAAGAAGGCGCGCTGGCGAACCTGACTTTCTTCGAAAAGGACACAAACTGGACATTTACTAAAAGCTTTTCGAAATCAAAAAATACACCATTTCTGGGACAAGAGCTGCGTGGAAAAGTGAGAGGCGTTGTCAATAACGGAAAACAGGAATGGTATTTATGAAATCAATTATCGCATATTTTAACAAACCCCTTTTAAAAGTCTCCCTGATATTTGGATTGATCACCGGAGTGCTTGTTTTCGCATTTTTCCTGGGACTTTATGCCATGGACATTGTGCCGTTTGGCAATAACAAGATCCTTGATTTTGGCATACACATTATCCTGATTGCCGGCGCATGCTGGTATTACCGCAAATATGTCGGCAATGGATTTCTGCATTTGTGGGAAGCATTAACGATCGGTTATGTGGTGAATACAATTGGTGCGCTGATCGCCGGGTGGCTCATGTACTTTTTTGTGACTTACGGCGACCCCTCGGTTTTTACCGATTACCTGGCCGAAATGAAAGCATTAATGCTCGAAGGAAAGGCAGAACTGGTGAAGAACATTGGTGAAGCAGAATTTAGCAAAATGTATAACGGGGTAGGAAGCATGAAGCGTTCGGAGATCATTATGGACGAAGTGAGCAAGAAAACGGTGATGGCCATCATCCCGATCCTGGTCATTTCGCTTATTTTCAGAAAGCAGGATTACGGTGTGTTTCATAATAAATCTTAAATTTGATTACCAGGAAATTGCCTTACCTAAACACTTTTTAATATGGAAGAACAAGCCTCAACTGCTCGTGTAGCGCTGAAATACGGCGTGCTGGCGTCCGTGGTAATCATGATCTATACGACAATTATCAACATTGCCGGATTGTCACAGAACAAGGTCTTATCCTCTTTGGCGTTTGCTTTCATGATCGTAGCCATTGTTTTGGCTATGAAGAATTTTCGTGAAAAAAATAATGGTTTCATGTCCTATGGCGAAGGATTGGGACTGGGCACATTGGTTTCTGCGGTGATGGGTTTGCTGAGTTCTGCCTTCACCATGTTTTATATGCAGTTCATTGATAACACGTTACTGACGCAAGGAATGGACAAAGTGCGTGAGGATATGGAGCGGAAAGGCATGGACGATTCGCAAATTGACCAGGCTATGGAGTTGTCCCAGAAATTCATGTCGCCCGGGATCGTGTTTGCAATTGGTGTATTCGGCTATGTGCTGACCGGCCTGGTAATTTCACTGATCGTAGCAGCCATTATCCGCCGCGAAAAGCCGGTTTTTGAATAAAATCTGAAAGCATTCCTGCCGCTTAAATTTTTCAAATGTGTTTGCAATTTTTCAAAAGGAAATAGGGAGCTTTTTCAATTCCCTGATCGCCTACATTGTGATGGCCGCCTTTTTAACTGCGATCGGCCTGATCGTCTGGGTTTTTCCTGATTCCAATATTCTCGATTATGGCTATGCCGATCTGGGCTCGTTCTTCCAGCTGGCTCCGTATGTGCTGCTTTTTTTGATTCCGGCCATTACGATGCGCTCCATTGCCGAGGAAGCCCGGAACGGTACATTGGAACTGCTGCTGACCAAGCCGTTGCGTAACAGCGAGCTTGTACTTGGCAAATTTTTGGCAAACTGGGTCTTGGTAGCGATCACGCTTTTGCCCACACTCATTTATTATTATAGCGTTTACAAATTAGGGAACCCCGAAGGTAATGTTGATTCTGCCGCAGTTTTCGGCTCTTACATTGGCCTGTTGCTATTTTGCGGCGTGCTGGTTTCCATGGGGATCTGGACCTCTTCACTGACCGACAATCAGATCGTAGCGTTCATCGCGAGCGTCTTTATTGCCTTCGTTTGGTATGTGGGTTTTGGCGCATTGGCACAACTTGCAGGAGTAGGATTGGCTGCCGAATTGCTTAATTGGGCAGCACTGGATCAGCAATACCTGGCGTTAGGAAAAGGGCTCGTCGATTCCCGAAACATCATTTATCTTCTGAGCCTCATGGCATTATTCTTGTTCCTGGCGTACATTAGGATTGAAAAAATAAGAAAATAGGCCATATCTCTGGCCTTTCCGCAAGAGTTGGCATTACATTGATCTTTTCTTGTGTGTTGTTCGTATATGAATAAAAAACACACTATGATGAATGCAATATGTACCCATGCCGGAAGGCCTCCTTTATCGCAGGTAATCAGCGTTTTTGATGGCTTAAACCCGGTCGCAATAATTTACAATAACGGTGACCGGTTCTTCAGAAATTTCGTTAGATTGCCAATTCATAACATACAATTAAATGTTAAGCAACTCTTGGCGACTAGTAAGTTAAAATACTCGGAAGAGGAATTGGTGTTAGCTCTAAAAAGAAACGAGCGAACAGCTTTTGAATTTCTGTACGACCATTACTCAGGCGCTTTGTTTAATATCATTTCAAAAACATTGAGGGACGAGGAGAGGGCCGCGGATGTATTACAAGAGTCTTTCTTGAAGATCTGGAAGAATATCGCTTCTTACAATCCGGAAAAAGGAAGATTATTTACTTGGATCATGAATATTGCACGGAATGGTGCGATAGACGCCGCGCGAGTCGAAGGAAGAAAACCAGCGATGGATGATATCGAAAACAAGGCAGTTCTGAACGAAAGGGACGTGTATGAAGATTCACTGACATCCAGTTCGGAAATGAAAGCAATTGTGAACATGCTGAGGCCCGAAAGGAAGATCCTCATTGACATGGCCTATTTTCAGGGATACACGCATGAAGAAATATCCGAGGAGCTGAGTATCCCGCTGGGAACTGTCAAATCAAGGATCCGGACAGCATTACAAGAGTTAAAACAATACTTTGCAGTATGAATATCCAAGCCTACATAGAGTCCGGTATATTAGAGGAATATGTATTGGGCACTGTTTCTCCTCAGGAAAAACAGGAAGTGGAGTGCATGTCTCATATTTATCCCGAGATAAAAGAAGAGCTGCTACGGACTGAGAGCGCATTGGAAGAATATGCACTGAAACATCAGACACCACCTCCTGCATCATTGAAAGAGTCGCTTTTTGCAAAAATGAACTTTGATTCCGCGCAGGAAATAGAAAATACGAACATTGACGAAACAAGGGCCGAAGACGCTGACAGCGAGCCGGTTCCCGTGATCAGTACAATCCGTCCGGTAGCACAGGATGAACCGAGAGTGATCGATAATGTCTTTAATAGTGTTGAAACCAAGGTGGTAACACCATTCTGGGCAAAACTGGCAGTTGCAGCTGCCGTGTTGCTAGCGCTGTTTGCCGCTTGGTCGGCTAGCCAACTTACTGAATACAAAGGTAGTAATGAGCAGCTGGCATCGGAAATGAGTGGTATGAAGACTGAAATGGCGACTTTGCGACAAGGCTTTGAGTATAACCAATCGCTTGCAAATCTTTTCCGCGATCCAGGTTATAAATCTGTTCATCTGGCCGGTTTACCAAAATCTCCCGGAAGTTCCGTGTCGGCATTCTGGCATATTGCTACAAACAAGGTTCTGCTCGATGTGCAAAATTTACCGAAAGCGCCTGCTGGTAAGCAGTATCAGCTTTGGAGCATTGTGGACGGCAAGCCGGTTGATAACGGGATGATCGATCAGGAATTTTCCGGAAAGGTCCTTACCATGAAAAACACAAAACCAGGCGCAGTTGCTTTCGCTATCACACTTGAAAAAGAAGGAGGCGTTCCTTCGCCAACTATGGAAGAAATGTATGTGATGGGGAAAGTAGTTTAAAAAGAATGAAGCGCAGAAATTTCCTGGGAAGCATTGCACTGGGGGGCAGCTTGCTTTCGAACAAAGAAGATAAAATACAAAATCCGGATTCTTTGCAGCAGTCGAAAGACCCTGCAAAGAATCTTTTTTTTGAGGCCGATATGGTCGTTGCCGGTGGCGGTTTAGGCGGCTGTGCAGCTGCATTGGCCGCATTACGCAATGGCCTATCCGTAATCCTGACCGAAGAAACCGACTGGCTCGGCGGCCAGCTTTCCCAGCAAGGCGTCCCGCCGGACGAGCATCAATGGATTGAAACACACGGCGCTACGCAGCTTTATCGGGATTTTAGGACAGTGATCCGCCAATATTATATCAACCATTATCCGCTTACCGACGAAGCCAGGAATCGTAAGCATTTAAATCCCGGTGACGGCGCTGTTTCCCGCCTCTGCCATGAGCCGCGTGTAGCGGTTGCCGTTCTCAACGATATGTTCATGCCCTACATCAGTTCGGGCAAGCTGACACTGTTGATAGAACATAAAGCCATTTCGGCGGACGTCGATGGGAATAAAGTCCGGTCATTGGAAGTGGTGAATGTTAAAACAAAAACCCGCTCCAAGCTCTCCGCACCCTATTTTGTAGACGCCACAGAATTAGGCGACCTGCTGCCAATAACCGGAACAGAATTCGTAACCGGCACAGAATCCAAAAGTGAAACCAACGAGCTCCACGCACCCGAAAAGGGCAATCCTGAAAACAACCAGGCATTCACCGTTTGTTTCGCGATCGATTACCGGCCGGGAGAAAATCATGTGATCGAAAAGCCAGTTGAATACGCATTCTGGAAGGATTTTATTCCAAAAATGACCAAACCCTGGTCGGGAAAGTTGCTGGACCTGTCCTATTCCAATCCCAAAACATTGGAGCCGAAACAACTTGGATTTCACCCGGCAGGCATCAAAACGGGCGATATGCTGAACCTCTGGAATTACCGCCGGATCATCAGCAAAGACAATTTCAAACCCGGAACCTACGCAGGCGACATTACCATCGTCAATTGGCCCCAAAACGATTATTTTCTGGGCAATCTTATCGGAGCCAGCCAAAAAGATTTCGAAAAACACGTCAACCGCGCCAAGCAGCTCAGCCTATCCTTGCTATACTGGCTACAAACCGAAGCCCCACGCCCCGACGGCGGCAAAGGCTGGCCCGAAATCCGCCTCCGCAAAGACATTATGGGAACCGAAGATGGCCTCGCCAAATACCCCTACGTCCGTGAATCCCGCCGCATCAAAGCCCTTTTCACTATTAAAGAAGAACACGTAGGAGCCGAAAACCGCGCCATAGCAGTCGCCAACGGCGCCCCAGGCTCCAAAGACAAAGCCTCCAACTTCCACGACAGCGTAGGAGTAGGCTACTACCACATCGACCTGCACCCCAGCAGCGCCGGAGATAACTACATTGATTTCGCATCATTGCCATTCCAGATTCCGCTAGGCGCATTGCTGCCCGTGCGGATGGAAAATCTGCTTCCAGCAAATAAGAACATTGGCACAACGCACATTACGAATGGCTGTTACCGCCTCCATCCGGTTGAATGGAGCATTGGGGAGGCTGTGGGATTATTGGTGAAGTTCGCTGGGGAGAAAGGTGTGGCGCCGCGGGTTGTGCGGGAGCGGGAGGAGTTGTTGATTGGGTTTCAGGGGTTTTTGAAGGGGGAGGGGGTTGAGTTGGGGTGGTGAGGGTTAGAGCTTAATACGATCTAAGGGTATTATCTAGCTCAAAAAAAAATTGTCAGAGTTCTTCGTCCATAAGTTCTGAAGGAATTGTAATTGTTTTCTTAAACGCTTCGATATTAGAAACGTTAAAAAATCTTAAAATAAAGACTGGCATAAAGAAAGCAAAGATGACTGGACCAATCATTGCCATAAGTAAAGATCCTAGTGAATCCTTCTTGATTTTCTCTATGTTGTTAAATAATTCAGAAAAATTCCACTGATTGGAACTCAATAATATTAGGATCCCAATAAGCGCGATGCCAGCTGCCGCAAGAAATGGAATTAAAATTTGTAGTCTCCATTTTTTTACTTTTTTTGAAATAAATGCATTACGAGCAATAGCTATAAGCTTATTTTTTGCGATTATCTTCTCTTTCCGTTCATTAGCAAGTTTTAATTCGAGTTCACTTGTCTTAGCTTGATAACTGAGCTCTTGTTTGTCGATATGTTCATTTTTTTGTTTAAGTCTTAAACGCTCCTTGCCAACCTTCGTAACCTGTAATTGAAATTTTTGTAATAAACCATCTAATTTTTCAATCCTATTGTTTTCTTCAATAAGCTGTTTGTTTGCTTCGTCTTTTAATTTTATTACAAACTCTTCCTTACTCGTTTCGGCCAACTTGTTTAACCCTTCAATGTCTTTTAACTGGCGATTCGAAATACGTGTAGATATTAATATAATGTCTTTATCTGATATTGATTCATCGCGGTATTTTTGGATATTATCATCTAATTCTCTTATTATGCTTGCCTTTGGCAAAGATCTACTTAGTGTAAATGCTACAATAGATGTAAGTCCAATGTCTATAAAGTCATCATTATCAGAGTTTCTGTTAATTCCCGGATTAGATAGCCATAGAATATTCAATAGTTCATCGGCTCGAATAGATTCGTTTTGAAATTCAATGTAGCCTTCATTGCTAAGTGAGGTCTGCGAAAAAGAGTTATTGACAAACCAGCAATTGACTTTTTCAAAGTCGCGTATAGGCTTACCACGCTTTTCTCTCACATAAAAAATTGCTGTTGCGTCATGTAATGCTGAGACTTTTGAATTTCTTACATCTTTTAGATAATTAAATTCTTTACTGAATTTTGCAATATTTTTCCATTTCTCTGTGTGCGGTATGATATTAATTCCTTCCCCATGTACCAAATCTTCAATATTGTCAACTATACGCTCAAGATCACTGCCGTTAAGCCTTCTTCTTTCGCAAGCATTGTAAATGTCTTCTGGATTAATTCTTTTGCCTAGAAATGTATTTGAGAAATTCTCAGCCTTTTTTTTGAGAAGGAACTTTATTTCGTCAATAGTGTCTGATAGAATTGAGAAATTATATCCAATGTTTCTGCAAACTTCTAGCAACTTGTTGCACGTATGAGTCGATTCAGGAGTATTTAGGTCTAATAAACTGACTACAAAGTTCGTGTCTAATAACAATTCAACTTTATTGGCATAACTATCTGTCTTAAACTCTAAAAATCCAGTTATTATCGAGCCAAGATATAAGCGTTTAATTATTTCGTAAACATGAGGTATTTTCTTAAAAAAATCGACAAACTTAGCCTCTATTGTATAGTCAGTTCCATTGCTTACATGTATGTTAGAAATATATCTTGATATTGACATCTTATTTTTTTCAATGAACCTCAAAACAGACTGATTAGCTTCGGGCTCAATATTATTGATTTTTAGAAAGTCTAAGAATAGTTTCTCTATTGTGGTTACATCTCTTTTGCTTTCTTGCAAACTTTCTTCGTAATCCACAAAATAAAACTCTTTTAAAAGGAATGAATTGTCATTAAATAACTGAAAATTTATCACTCCTCCCTCATTGACCTCCGATTCTATTTTTTTTAGGATCGACTTTAATACGGGCAGCGGAAAATCAATAGAGTATATTTCTGATGCGTATCGCTGAATTTCCAAGATGGATTGCCCTTTAGATATACCTTGTTCATTTAATTGGTGTAGCGCACGTTTAATAAGGGGTACGAAAGCGTCGATTGGCCCTTTCATTAAAGTTCCGGTATTTCTTATATGTGCGAGTAGGCTATAAGTTATAGCTTTGTTTTCCTTCATGAAACAAATAGGTGAGGGCTATCAGCTCATTTATATTTTTAAATATTGTAAATATAAATAAATATCTACTTATTATGCTATTCTTACATTCTTTAAAGATTACTGCTTAGCCAGCATTATAAGTCCTAAACAATTGTCATATTTTCAGCAAATTTTCAACATCCGTTTTCAAAACCGGCAAATGCCTAACAACAATACCCCAAATAACATCATCAGAAACCGAATCATAACCATGAATGATCCGATTACGAGTATCGACGAGTTTGCGCGAGTTGGTGATTTGGATGTTGTTGTCCTTTTTAATGATGCGGTTCATCGCCTCGCCGATAATTTCAATGTTCCTTTCAACGGCGCGTTTTGTGCGTAAGTCAGCTTGATAGTTTGCAAATAGCATGGGTCGATCAGCGAAGAAGCTTTCGATTTCTGCGATTGCATTGAGGATATTATAAAGCCACGCTTTGATCTCAATGTCCATACACAAGCTGCTTCTGTTGATTTACATTTTGCAGAAAATAGGGATTTTTGATCGCTTTTGCTTCAAGCAGATCGACTTGACGATTAAAGATGTCTTGTAAAGAAAATTTAAAATCGAAGTAATTGTCCGCGTAATCTTCGACTTCCATTGGCGAAAAGTCTACGATCAGATCAATGTCGCTCTCTCTGTCAAAGTGATCAGTAAGAACAGAACCGAATGCATATAAGCTTTTCACCCTGTGTGCTTTACAAAGTTTTACGATAACTTCTTTATGTCTTTCCAGCATGTTCATTTCATTGTCTTTTCTTTTCAATTTATGAAAGTCCTCCGGCATAATCTTCACAATTTTGTCGCCTCTCATTACGACCAAAGGAGAATTCTTCTGTCTTTTAAATTCAAGAACACTTTCAAAAGTCTTTTTCATACCAAGACGTATCCTCTGCTCTAAATCGCGAAATTTTTCTTCTTCTGTCATAGCGATTCTGACTTTGATCTATTCCCAATCAACCGCTCCAATCTCCCCATCATATCATCCTTCTCCTTCAACATCCGCTCATAAAGCTCCATCTTCTCCTCATGCAATCTTCTGATTTCTGTAATCGGATTGACATTGAAAGTCGAATGTGGATTTCCCAAATATGCTTGATCGTGAAATGTATTTGAAATAATATTAATCGCCTGATCTTCATCAAAATTCCTAATTGCATCACTTGGGATTTTCAGTATTGCCGAAACCTGCTCTAAAATATCAGAATCAATCTTTTCTCTTTGTTCCAGTAACGATACCTTTTGCTGGTTCCACTCTTCTCCGAGCTCAAAGGCAAGGACGTCTTGTTTCATTCCAAGCATTTCGCGGAAGCGTTTTAGGTTGCGGCCTTCGTGAATCTTGGGGTTGGATGTAGTATGTGCCATGCGGGAAGGTGGTTTGTTAAAATGGCAATTTAGATAAATCTATCGGTAAGTTTCCGAGTAATTTACTAGCAATTCGGTGTAAGATACCAGTGCGATGTGTTACGTACGATTTCCAGGAATCCGTGCTTTGGCGCCAAACAAAAAGGGAAATCGTCATCAGGGTTCCGATCAGACATTTAAAATTGGCAAAATGAACACAGAAACACACGCTAGCGAGTCGCCCGACTCGCAATGGATCGCATACGGACGCGAAGTAGCCGCATTGCTCAGCAGCAGCACCGCCGAAAGCTGGACCGACGAACTTTGGACCATGTTCAGCGGCTTCATGCTAGCCCAAAACGAAATGGGCCGCTCGGAGAATTTGAGCAATACTTACTTTTCGTTTAAGGAATTGCTTGAATTTTTTGAGAAGGTTGAGGGGATTAGGAAAGGGGAATTTAGGGAGTTGTAACCACTACAAACCGTTCGTTCATTCAAGTGCGCCGGAGGAAAAGTTGAAATTATTTGTTGGAAAAATACAAGTACATAGCACCATTATTTCTGGAATCTCTTCTAAAATTAGTCGGTGCTATGATGAAAAAACTATTCTTAATGCTTTTCCTCGCTACGCAAGTGGCAACTGCTCAGGATGCGAATTATTTAAAAAATGGTGTGAACTACCCTATTTGGTTTAGTAAGACGAAATTGTTGATCAAGTTTAAGGACCGAACAAAAAGCAACGACTTGTATCCCGAACTATTTTCAAATCGAATTAAGCGAACCGAAATTATCCATAGCATTCCGGATATGGCTTATGTTGTTTTCGATTCATCAACATCAATCATCGAATTACAGAACGCCGTTGCCAAACTCCGAACAGATGAAAATATCAAATCAGCTCAGCCGATGCTGGTTTCTGAAAATGGCGAGGAAACAGCTGGACTGACAGATCTAGTTATTGCAAGGCCTAAAAGGGAAGTTCCTACAGAAGATGTTCTGAGTGCGTTCCGAAAATATAATTTGATGGTAGACGAGGAAGACAAGGACTCAGAAATCAACTACTATTTGAGCGGCGGGCTTGTTAGTAACAATCCCTTTGAAGCCTGCGAGAAGCTCGACGCGACGGGCCTGTTTGAATTTACACAACCCAATTATCTCCGATTTATAGAGCTGGCAGGAAATCCTAACGATCCGCTTTTTGCCAGTAATTGGGGCCTTGCTAAAATGAAATTACCTGAGGCCTGGGACATTACGACGGGTTGCTCAAACATTAAAATCGCAATCATTGACGACGGTGTACAACTTAATCACCCCGATTTACAACCCAATTTGCTTCCTGGTTTTGATGCTACGCAATATGGGACGAATGGAGGAACAGTTGCAGGAGAGGAGCAACACGGGACTAAGTGCGCTGGCTTTGCAGCTGCCAAAGGCAATAATGGAATAGGGATTGCCGGAGTAGCTTACAATAGCAAGATTATCCCAATAAGAGCGTTCGGTACGAAGCCGGACGGGAACTTGAGAACGGAGACATTGGACTCCTATGTAGCATCTGCCATTAATCATGCTATTAATCAGAAGAATGCAGACATTCTAAATATGTCATGGGGCATTATAGCAAGTATATCTCCTGTTAATCAAAATCCAGTGATTGAAGCTGCACTAATTAATGCCGCTGTAAATGGACGCGGAGGTAAAGGAGCTGTTCTCATAACAAGCTCTGGCAACAAAGGCCAGAACTATCTCGCACCTTTGCCTGGAAATGTCAAAGATGTGTTTGTTGTAGGCGCCTCCAAATCCAACGATACGCGCTGGGAAGGTTCAAACGGTCCCACGCATCGAATTGATGTGGCTGCTCCGGGCGCTTATATAACTACAAAAGATTTGAGTGCCTATAATAATCAGCCGGCTGAAAACGCAACTTCTTGGGCGGCTCCGGCGGTTGCAGGAATCGCAGCTCTCGTGCTTTCGGTAAATCCGAACTTGACTCAGTTACAAGTACGAAAAATCATCGCAGAAACGTGCGATAAGGTAGGCGGCTATAATTACGTTGTGGGCAATGGTTCTACATTTTCAGATCTATCTCACAACAATGATCTTGGATATGGAAGAGTCAACGCCCTACGTGCAGTTGAAAAAGCAGCAGGAGCTCCGATAACAGGGCCGGCGCTCATTTGCGTTAATGGTGGTTACTCACTAACCGCATTTCCATCAGGATCGTCTGCCGTCTGGTCTGCATCTGCCGGACTAAAAATGGCTGGGACCCTTGCTACTCGTCAGGCAGGTTATAACGGAGCGGGAACAATCTTTACAACATTGACGATACCAAATGCCTGCGCGCCAATAACAATCAAGCGTTCAATCTGGGTAGGCAATCCTAACATTAATAAAACTGTGAATGGTGTCGTTACTGGCACTACTTCGGTAAATGCAGGAGAACTATATAATCTTGCAGCAACTTCGACGAGTCCAAGCACAACATTTAACTATAATAATTATGCTGGTTCTGGGGATATGGCTATTGATCTTTACAGCCCAAACAGTTCGAATACTCAAATGTATGTTCTAGGTAATTCCACAAATGGATATCGTAAGGTTAAACTGACAGCAACAAATAGCTGTGGCAATTATGCTGAGGATTTTGTATTTTCCCTATCAGGAATGTTTAAAGTATACCCCAATCCAGCAACAGATATTTTGACGCTGGAATGGTTTACAGAAGATGGACGATCTGTTCCTGAGCAAATCCAGCTATTTAACGAAAATTCAGAAAAGCCCGAAAGAGTAGTTTCTGTGAAGAAGATGCTTGCGGAGCAAAATTCAAAAAGCAGAATCTCAATTACCGTAGGTGATTTGCCTCGGGGCATATATTTCCTGCATATAATTTCCGGACGCGGTGCAGATAAGCAAGTTGAGAAAGTAAGAATATTGTTAAATTAAACTCACGCAAATGTTATGAGACCATTTATTCTACTTTTAGGAATTATTGTATTTGGATTTCGTGCCCATGCACAAGCACGTTGGGAATTCGGCGTTCAGTTAGAGCACGGCAGAGATTGGTATGACCGAGAATATTACAACCGGGGAGAACTTCCTAACGGCTATATTGAAAACTTTCCCTCATATTATTCGCGGGGCGCTGGCTTTTATGCAGAACGCGTCATTAATCCGCGGTTCTCCGCTCTGGCACGAATAAGCTATCAACAGAAGAGAATGTACGTCGATATGTTTGGTGAAGCGAGCCGGACGGCTGGAAGTTGGATCACCAAAGAAATGCATCACCGTGGAGCAATCGACGCCGGAATTCGATGGTATGTTAATCCAAACTCAAAAATAGGGCTTTTTGTAGATGGAAAAGTAGGAGCGAATATGTTCATCGCCGCTGTGCAGCGGGAAGCAAGGCTAGGAAACATTGTGACAAACAATGCATTCGGTTACGATCGAGTTATTCCGGTGGCCTCTGGTTCAATAGGCGCAAAGTGGCAAAGATTAAGCATTTCAGCAGAATACAGACAGGATTTGACTGCTGCGAAACGGGATAGAATTGGGACTGGGATAACGGGCAGGGGTGTTGTTGGAAAGGTGGCGTTTACATTAATAAAGGTTAAGGGAAATTAATCCCTTAACCCTCACTTAGCCTCCTTCAAAGCCAGCGTCGTCAAATAATACTTCGCAATCATATTTGGCACTTCCCAACGGGGCAGTTGGCCCGCCTTCAAATACTCCATATACTTGTTAGCAACCTGGGCGAAGTGCGCTTCGTGGCCGTTGTCATATTTTGCAGGAATGCTCAATTCCCAGCCGGCTGCATTCTTTTTCAATTCAATGCCTGGGTATTTTCCTTGCACCATTTTGAAGCTGTTGGCTACTGCATCTTCGTAGGCTTTCGATTTATCGATGGTCTCAATGTAAAGTACTGGCTTGTATTTTTGGTCTTTGCCCTGGCGTACGATCAGGTTGGCTTTGGAGCCTTTCATGATGGAGTAATGCGTGTCGCCGGTGCCTTCGGGGGCCTGGAAATTCCAGATTACGGAGACTTTGGCATGAACACCTTTCAATGTGTAATTCATGGCGCCATTGGAAAAAACACTCAATGTCGTGTCTTTTACGTCTTTGCTCAGGAAGTCGGGGAAGTTATCGCTTTTGGTTACGAGCTTGAATTGTGATTTGGTGAGCTTCGTAGCGGTGCGTTTTGCGGAAAGCAGCTTAATGTCTTTTTTGTAATCCAATTCAGTGTTTGGGAAACAGCTCCATTGTACAAGGTCAACGAGGTGCGTGGTTACGTCTACCATGCCTTCGCCCTGTTGTTTTACATCAAAAAACCAGGTTGGCCGCACTAATGCTTCGCCGGAAATGTATTTGAAAAAATGGTGCACACTTTCTTTGGCAACGGCTGGATTTTCTGCCGTTCCTTTTTGCAACTCACCAAAAATCTCGGCCGAAGCAGCTAGCTCGCGCTGCAATGCGTTGGTGATCTCATAACGCTCGGTCATGATGTCATAAAGCAGCACTTTGTTTTTTTCGGCGCTTGCAAATGCTTCTTTTAATTTATCAAAACCTGCCGCATCAATGGCCATGGGTTTGTCCGCAAGCACATTAAGGCCCGCGTCTACGGATTGTTTAATGTAATCGGTCTTTTTTTGGTTATTTCCAGCCAGTATGACCACATTTCCCTTCTTTTCTGAAAGCATTTTTTCAAGAAAATCGGAGCCGGTGTAAACTTCCTCTTTCCAGGTGGTCGGGTCTTTGGGACTCGCATTGTATTTTTCTACTTTGTCCAGATAAGCCTTCACATCCGGGCCCTCGGACGCATATACATGCACAACCGAATCGACATCAGGATACATGGATTTCTGAACAAGAGCTGCGTGAAAGTGCCCGGGTTCGACCACGATCAGGCTTAAAGGTTTTTTTGTTGCTTCGTCTTTGGCTTCTTCTTTCTTCGTATCACATCCCTGATTTAATGCCATGGCGCTCATGAAAGCGATTGTCAAGAGTTTGTTTCTCATGTTGGTGGATTGAGGTAATAATGCAAGATAGGCCCAAAAATGATGTTACGCCTGACTGTAAGACGAAATTTCTTTCAGCTTCCCTGAACTGGCTTTATCAATAAACAAAATCGCGTTTGGATGTTTGCGGAGAATCGTAGACGGATATTCTTCCTGAATTTCTTCGGCAACGGTGTGGTAAATGGCCTGCGCCTTTTTCTCGCCCGGAACCATTGCATAAGCATATTTTGCCTTCATTAATGTTGGGATCGTGAGCGTCAACGCCGTTTGCGGCACTTCGTCAAATGTGTCGAAACACGCATCATTCACCTGTTGCTGGCGGCACGCATGGTCCAGATCCACTTGTTTTACGATCAAAGGATCATCAAAAAACGCCACATGCGGGTCGTTAAAAGCCAAATGTCCATTTTCCCCAATGCCCAGACAAACGATATCAATCGGATTTGCCTCCAAAAGTTTAGCATAACGACTGCATTCTTCCTCCATATTTTCCGCATTGCCATTGAGATACGAAACCGATTTCAATGGCACGAAATCGAATAATTTGACTTTCAAAAAATTGCCGAAATTCTGTGGTGCGTCATTGGGAAGGCCCACATATTCGTCCATATGAAAAGCATTTATTTTCTCCCATTCAATTCCTTTTTCTTCCTTTAATGCAGCTAAAAATTCGTTCTGAGACGGCGCGGAGGCGAAAATGATATTAACCGAGTCTTGGATCCCTTGTAATTCGCGGATTTTATCAGCAACCATTTGGGCTGCATTGATCCCCATTTCTTGTCTGGTGTCGAAAATTTTTATTTCCAAATCGTCAACCTTCATAATTTGTGTTTTTTAAAATTGCTTGTCGTAAATTATTCTGCCTCTTACTATCGTCTTTTGTATGTTAATGTCGCTGTCGAAAATGACGATATCGGCGTCTTTTCCTGCGACTAATGTGCCTTTTTTATGATCTACGCCCATAATGCGTGCCGGAGTAGCAGTCATCATCCGCACCGAATCGAGCAGGGAAACATCAGCCATTTGAACCATAGTCCTAACCAATCGGTCGGTCGTGGAAACGCTTCCGGCGAAGGATGTGCGGTCTGGTAACTTAGCGACGCCGTCCTCTACAATCACTTTCAGGCCGTTTTTCAGCGATCCCAATGTGCTTTCGCCTTCGGGCATTCCTGCTGCGCGCATGGCGTCGGTGATCAATGCAATGCGGTCTGGTCCTTTTATTTTGTATATCAATTTCAAAAGCGGAGCGGGCAAATGCACGCCATCCGCAATGATTTCTACGTCCATATCAAGCAAAAAAGCGCTTTCAATGGTTCCGGCGTAGCGAAATGCATTCTTGCGCGTAACCCCGGACATGGCTGAATATAAGTGCGTTGCGAGCGTGTAACCGTTCTCGTAAGCTTCCAGCACTTCTTCATAAATGGCATCTGTATGCGCTACGGCCGCCAGAATGCCTTTTTGTTTTAATCTTTTACCAAAATCAATGGCTCCCGGAAGTTCCGGCGCAGCGCTCCACCGCGTGATCGAAGAGGAGTAAGCCAGCACTTCTTCATATTCCTTTGGGTCGGGATTGCGGATGTAACGCGGGTCTTGCGCACCACGCTGGCTTAATGCGAAATATGGCCCTTCCAAATGCATTCCCAGGAATTGAGCGCCTTTTACGTTTGTGGCATTCGCCTCTTCGTAGTTGTCGAGCGTTTGCAGCAAATCCTCTTTTTCACTCGTCAATGTCGTGGGGACTAAGGCCGTGGTTCCGTATTTGGCATGTGTTTCGGCGATCCGCAAGAATGCATTTACAGTCCCATCCATAAAATCGTGGCCACCGCCCCCGTGAATATGCAGGTCAATGAAGCCCGGCGCAATGTAATTTCCGCCTGCATCAATGATCTCCGCATCCGGAAAATCAACGTTTCCTTCGTGTATGCCCAGGATCGCGCCATCTTCAATCAGCAATGTCCCGTTTCGGATGTAGCGGAAAGGCGTGATGATGTGACCGTTGGTTATTTTCAATTTCATAAGCAATGTGTTAATCCTTTTCGGCAGATTCTAAAATCCCCATTTTCTCAATTTATGACCTTTCAATGCATAGAAAACGAGATACAAATAGCAGGGCAGGAGCACCCAGTAAGCCTGCCGCACATCCAGTGTATCCGCAAAATAGCCGTAGAAAAGGGGCATAATGGCATTTCCGCAAAGTCCCATGATCATGATGGAAGCACCCAGCTTGGTAAACCGGCCCAGATCGTCCAGCGCCAGCGGCCATATGCCCGCCCAAACCAGAGAATTGGCCAATCCAAGCAACACCACAAACCAGATCGAAACGTCTGCCGCATGCCCGAGGAAGTGAATTTCTCCTTTTGCAAAAATGATCAGTAATGTAAAGATCGTCCCAAGCAATGTGCAGATCCTGAGCGCAGTAACCTGACTGATGTATTTGGGAATGACTGTGATTCCAATCAAATACCCGCAAATGGTGCAGAAAAGGGTGTAGGAAGGGAAAACCTTTGCTTCCAGCAAATCAATGCCCATGGAATTGGCATAACCAATAATGGTGTCGATGGCGATCACCTGCGTTCCCACATGCAAAAAGATCGCTAATGCGCCGAGAATGAGGTGTGGGAACTGGAAAATACTCGTTTTGCCTGCATTAGCAGTCGCCAAATCTGCGCTTTCATGCTCCGTATCAATTTCCGGCAAGGGTGATTTGTAAACCAAAAAACCGAGAATAAATAGAAAGCTTCCCAATCCAATGTAAGGATTAATAACCCTGCGGATCAGCTCGTCCAATGCTGCGCTCCGCTCAATGTCCGTCATTGAGCTCAGTTGCTGGAACATCGCCGTGTCGGTGGGCCGAAGAATGACGGCTGCAAAAACGATAGGAGACAAAATGCCCGCTGCTTTATTGCAGATTCCCATAATGCTAATGCGCTGGGCTGCACGTTCTTTGGCACCGAGAATGGTAATATATGGATTCGCGGCAGTTTGTAAAATGGCTAAACCAATGCCGATTGTAAATAATCCAAGCAGGAAAATTTCGTAAGTCCGGGACATGGCGGCGGGCACAAAAATGAATGCACCCAGAGCCATCGCCCAGAATCCTAACATCATTCCTTTCTTGAAACCTACGGCCCTCAGCAAGTAGGAAGAAGGCACCGACATGACGAAATAAGCAATATAAAATGCAAATGCGACCAGATAAGCCTGAAAACTTGTAAGCTCGCAAGCGATTTTGAAATACGGAATGAGGATGGAATTCACCCAGGAAACAAAGCCGAAAATAAAGAACATCAGCCCGATCAGGAAAATCGAAATCATTGTTTCCCGCTTCGAAAGATCTTCAACTTTGATTGCTATGGAGGCGTTTTTCATGTTATACAGTCGGTTCCCAGCCCTTTTGATACTCTCTTTTCCAGAGTTTTTCGGCTTCTTTGTTGTTTTTAATGCGTCCGTTAGAGGAATCCACATTCAATGTTCCACCGGAGCGGAAGGCAATGTTGCCGAGTTGCGCAAGCAGCGTGCTTTGGTGACCGCCCACGATCTCTGACGCCAGCGGCGTTCCTTTTTTAATCGCGTCAAAGAAGTTTTGAATGTGCAATGCGTCCAGTCCCTGCGATGGGTTCATTTTATTTCTTGGATCAATAACGAAGTCGTTCTTTACTTCCTTAACAACCTTGTTATCAAGCCCATATATCGTGTAAGCATTGCCTTCGCTGATCTGCAGTGAGCCTGTTTCACCATAGAAAACCACACCCACGCTGCTGCCTTCGATCGTGCGTCCGTTGCAGCTTCTTCCTTCCCAGGTCATGGCCGTGTTGTTATCAAATTCCAGATTAATAACTTGTGTATCAGGTGTTTCCCAATCATCTTTGTATCGGAAGCGTCCGCCTGAGGAAGTGACGCGGTTGGGATATTCTACTTGGAGTCCCCAGCGCATTAAGTCCAGCATGTGCGTGCCGTTATTGAGCGCTTCGCCCGTTCCCCAGTTCCAAAGCCAGTGCCAGTTATAATGCACGAGATTATCCTTGTAAGCGCGGCGGGGCGCAGGTCCCTGCCATAATTCGTAATCCAGCCACGAAGGAACCGCCGTTTCTTTCCCTACGCCAATCGACGCCCTATTATTGGTATACCAACCTTTTACAAAATACGGACGGCCAATGGCACCGCTATGCACTTCCTTAATACCAGCCGCAACATTCGGCCACGAACGGCGCTGGTTGCCCATCTGGATTACATTCTTGTATTTTTTGGCTGCCGCAATCAGCAGTTCGCCCTCATTCGGGTTGTGGCTGCACGGTTTTTCCAGGTAAACATGCTTTCCGGCTTTTGAAGCCAGAATCGCGGCTGGCGCATGCCAATGGTCAGGTGCGGCGATAACCAATGCATCCATGTCCTTATTTTCCAGCGCTTTGCGGAAGTCAGGGGTGTTGGCTGGCTTGGATTTTTGGATTTCATTCACCTTATCAATGCATTTTTCCGCCGCCCTCGAATCCACGTCCGAGATCGAAACAACCTCACAGTTTGGTTGCAATGCATAATTGGAAGCGAGCGCCAGACCCCGGCTGTTCACGCCCATCACGCCCACACGTACTTTTTCATTGGCGCCAATGATCTTCGCGTAACTTTTTGGGCTAAAACCCGGCAAAATGCCGCCAAATGTAAGTAATGCGCTTCCAGCCAGCGTTTTCTTTATGAAATCCCTACGCTGATCGCCATTTGAATTTGACGCAATGTTGTTGTCTTTTTCAGGGTTATTTTTCATTAGGATTAAGGTTTTGGAATGACTTTTCAATTTAATTAATTTTTTATGAGCCTTGATTCGGGTTTCACTATTCCTGCTTCTTTCGCGAGCTTAACCATGTTGCTAATGATCTGAATTTCAGCATCCGAAGCCCAGGTTGCAGGCAATCCATAAACGATTTGCGCCACCTCACCTTCGTAACCGCCTTCTCTCAGAATAGTCGTGCTGGGAATGTAGGTCATCACGTCATTGGAATATCCCATCACGAAAGTATCCTGGCCGAAAATCTGTTTCAGGCTGATGGCATAACTCACCACTAACTCACCACCCAGCGTCATAATCGCCTGATCGCCAAGCTTCCAGACTTGAAGCGGGAAAGGGTAGGAGCTCTGGAAAGCTTCACCCTTATTGGCTTTGTCCAGCATTCTCAATGCCCATTTCTTCTGATACCCTTCGGCTTTTTCGGCCATTTTGGTAAGATTCTCCTTCGTTGGTGCAGTGGTTAAAGCTAGGTCAATTTCGGTATAAGCTGTTGTTAATGTGGGTTCCAATATTTTCATATCTTCGCTTAAAACACGTTCAACTGCGGCTGCAAGTGTTTTCCCATATTGAATAGCCAACGGGATTGTGCGGCGGGGAAGCGGATTTTGATCTGCGCCGGCTCCTTGAAAAAACAAGGCTGTGGTGCCGGGATAAAGCTTTTCCAGCTCAATTTGCGCATAGCCAGGATAATCGCCCGACCATTGGTAATTATCCAAAACCGTGGGATGGCAGGCATATCCAAATGCAATCGCCATTATTTTTCCGTTTGCGTCCGCCACTTTCAAGACCGGCACGGCCGCATCGCCCGGGCCGGTAATTTCTGTGAGCCTTTCCAAATTTGCCGCATCATTATTCCGGCGGTTTACCTGGAAACGGGCCACGCCGTTTTGCGATTGTATTGTTGCCGGTTGCAGGGATTTTAATGCATTACCAGTCAAAATCACAAGCTGGTCGATCAGTTTCTGGGAATATTGGCTGATGCTCTGCTTTTCGGCTGCATCCACAGGGTAAATGTCCGATAAAGCATCGCCGAGAACCGGGCCGGAATGCGTATGCGAGCTGTTGATGATGATCTGTGCTTTTGACAATTTAAACTGATCATTCACTCTTTTCCGGATTTCGTCAGACATGTTTTTAGGCATACCCAGCAAATCTGTTGTGATCAGCACCGCCCGCTTCCCATTCGCGTCTTCCAATGCAAGTGCCTTTGCCCACAAATCGTGCAGTTTGCCATCGGAAGGCTTGGTCCTCGCTGCAAAACCGGCCATCCACATGGAATTTTCAGGCGTGATTACCGCACGCGCAACACCCGCTTTCCAGCCTTTGTTTTGACCAAAAACCGGGAATTGGGAAACGATGAGAAGCGAAAAGATCAATAATCTCATTTGGCTTTTTTTAGCACACTTTCTAATGTTACGCTTTTTCCGCCTTGCCGTTTGCTCTCGTCAGCCGCCTCCATGAAGGCAAATATTTCAATGGTTTCCTCAGGAGTTACAGGCATTTCCCCTGTTTTGAAATACTTGATAATGTCCACCAAAAGCGGCGCATAACCACCATAAGGGCCTAAAACTTTATTACCGTCTTCCGTGAAAACTGTTCCGCCGTAGTCGTGTTTTCCTGTGCGCGTTCCGCGGAATGTGCCCGTGCGGCCATCCCCCCATATGCCTACAACTATGTCGGTGTTAGGCGTGTTGACGCGGGTAACACTTTTACACCCAGTTCCCATGACGGTATAAAGCGTTTCCACCCCGTGAATCCCATACCAGAAAAAATCAGGATGGGTTTTTTCCAGAACCGCCGGACTGTAAGTGTCGGCGCCCAGAACTTTGGCCTTATCTACACTTTCGAGCCCTTTGATATATCTTAATGAGGAGGCAGAGAAAACAGGGATCTTATATTTTTCAGCAGCCTTATAAATGGCAATTGCGTCTGTTAATGAGCCGGCTACGGGTTTGTCGATGAACATTCTTTTACCAGCTTTGAGAACTTCTGTTGCCTGTTGCAAATGCAGTCGGCCATCATTGGTTTCCAAAAGGATTACATCCGTTTCGGCCAGTAATTCCTGAATCGAGCTGGTGATCTTGACACCCATTTTTTTTACTTCGTCAATGTATCCCGGGATGCGTTTGGCGCTGGACTCAATGTCTTTGCTGCCATACGGATAGGCGGCTGTGACTTTGTAGCCGTCGTAAACAGGATCTGGCTGATCGGCGTTTAGCGCTTTGGTAAAAGCAATGCTGTGGGAGGTGTCCAGCCCTATAATGCCCACTCTTTTGCCGTCGGCTGGCTTCGCCAATGCAGGTAAATAATCCAATAGTCCCAATCCCGCGCCGGTTGCGACGGATTGGAGAATGAAGTTTCTTCTGCTCAGTTGCATATATAAATGGTAAAGTGTTTAGGAATAGACAAGATCAAAAAACAATGTCGGGTACGTACCCGTAAATATACTAATATATTTTTACTAACAACTTATTGATCGATTTGATTGTAAATTATTTTGGACTAACCTTAAAACAAAGGACTTTATATGGTCTTTTGCCGGTTATGCCTTTAATTTTGATAAAAGGCCTGGTTTTCTCTTGTAATAATGTCAATAGGCATAAAATGTACTTTTTCCACGGCGGTTCCGAGCACCAATGTTTGATATAGCGCCATTAATCCGCGGTAACCCTGTTCTTCGGGTTTATGGCAGATCAGAAAATCAATCAGCCCTTCATTCAGATAGCGGACGTTTTCTTTAAGAAAATCGTAGCCTATTAAAGAGATGTCGCCGCGCTTATTTTTTTCAAGAAAAGAGGCGACTGCGGAAACGCGTGAATTGGTGACGAAAATCGCCTCAATGTCCTCATGCGTATGCAGGATGCGTTTAAGGTCGCGCGTTACGGAGAGACTGTCCGTATCTTTAATGTCCACACGAATGATCTCACCCGGGAGATTGTGATCTTTGAAATACGACCGGAAGCCTTCCTCGATTTGCAGATAATTATAAGTATCAGTGTCTTTTGAAATATTGACAACCAGCACTTTGTGCTTTTCTTTCAGCCGGTAAGTCAGCAGCTTGGCCCCTACATAACCGCTTTGAAACAAATGCGGGCCGATATAGGTCAGATTTTCCTGGTCCGGAATGTCCGAATCAATGAATGTAAAGGGGATTTTTAATTTATTACAAGCCTTGACAAATCCGCGGGCTTCTTCAACGAAGGACGGTGCCATCAAAACACCATTAAATGTGCCTTCCAGGATTAATTTTGTTTGTTCATTGAAAGAATTATGATCATTCAGATCAAAAAGAAAAGTGGTGACCTGAACACCATATTTTTTAATTTCCTGCTGCGCACGATCGATTCCTTTGAGGGGCGCTTCCCAGAAATCAGTCTCCGGAGAAACTTTTGGAAGCAGCACAGCAAGAGAGATAATTTTACGCGAAGCCAAGCGGCTGGCTAGGATATTGGGTTGATAATCAAGCGCCTTGATGATCTCGTTGATCTTCTTTTTGGTTTTTTCAGAAACGCCGGTCCGGTTGTGAATGACCCTGTCCACCGTGGCAATCGAAACATTGGCACGCCGCGCAATCTCTTTTACGCCAAAATAAGTATTGTCTTTCTCCATCGAAAGGTTAGTAATAATAGATTACCAAAGAAGTGGTATTTTAAAAAATCTACCTGTCAGCAAAGCTTTATTGCTGATGACTATTGTATGTTTGATTATTATCTCCTTATTTTGTCTATCAAGTAAGTAGATTATAACTTCAAGATTGCATCGGGATAAATACTATTGAACCCTGATACCCTATGAGACAGCTCAGGACCGACTTGCCGGAATTTTCGGTGGTTGTCAATTTCATGCGAGTCGTCTGTGCTGTCGTAGGGTATCAGGGCAAAGATAGCCACCGATTTTCAAGTATTCCAGCGGTTATAATGTCTTTTTGAAGTGAATCAAATATAGTAGTAAATAATGAAAAACGTTATTGCACTGATTTGCTGCTTGATAGTTCATCTCACCGGAGCGGAATTAAACGCACAGACTCAGACCCCAAAAGCAGCTCGCCCCAATATTATTTTTATTCTTGCCGATGACCTTGGTTACGGGGATGTTGGATTTAATGGACAAAAGCTCATTAAAACACCTAACATTGACCGTTTGGCGCGGGAAGGGATGATTTTTAACCAATTTTATGCAGGAACTTCTGTTTGCGCACCTTCCAGATCTTCCTTATTAACCGGCCAGCACACGGGTCATACCTATATAAGGGGAAATAAAAGCGTTTCGCCAGAGGGCCAGCAGCCCATTGCGGATTCTGTTTTAACGGTTGCTGAAATTTTGCAAAAAGCAGGTTACGTTACCGGTGCATTTGGAAAGTGGGGGCTGGGCCCGGTTGGATCGGAGGGAGATCCTAATAAACAGGGTTTCAATCAGTTTTATGGTTATAATTGCCAGAGTCTCGCTCACCGTTATTATCCGAACCATCTTTGGGAAAATGATAAGAAAATAGTTCTCGAAGCCAATAAAAACCTGCTTTATAATAAGGAATACGCACCCGATCTTATCCAGAAAAAGGCGCTGAGCTTTATGGATAGCCGCGATGGTAAGCAGCCATTTTTCCTATTTTTGCCCTACATTTTGCCACACGCCGAGTTGCTCGTGCCCGACGATAGTATTTTTCAGTCTTATAAAGGCAAGTTTGAAGAGAAATTTCACCGTGGCGCAGATTATGGTTCCAATGCAAAAAGCGGTGGCTACGCTTCCCAGGAATATCCGCGGGCCACATTTGCGGCCATGGTTTCACGTCTGGATATGTACGTGGGGCAGGTTTTGGATAAATTAAAGGAAAAAGGGCTGGACAAAAATACGCTCGTCATCTTCACCAGCGACAACGGCCCACACGTGGAAGGCGGCGCGGACCCGAAATTTTTCAATAGCAGCGGCGGCTTCCGCGGCGTAAAGCGTGATTTGTATGAAGGCGGGGTAAGAGAGCCATTCGCCGCACGCTGGCCAGGAGTTATCAAACCAAATTCAAAGAGTGACTACATTGGCGCATTTTGGGACATTTTACCCACTTTCACCGAATTGGCGAATGCCCAACCGCCATCCAACATTGACGGCATATCGTTCACGGATGCATTAAAAGGCAAGCCTACTCAGAAAAAGCACGATTATTTGTACTGGGAATTTCATGAACAAGGTGGCAGACAGGCGGTTAGGCAAGGCAACTGGAAAGCGGTAAGGTTAAAAGCTGCCGGGAACCCCGATGCGTTAGTTGAACTCTACGACCTCTCCAAAGACCCGGGCGAAACCACAAACATTACCCCCCAATTCCCGGAAAAAGCCAAAGAACTAGGCCAAATCATGAATCGCGCGCACGTCTCGTCCACATTATTCCCCTTTGGAAGTTTGGTGACGAATGAGTGAAATTAATTAGCAAATTAGGGAACATAGGTAACTTGCAGCACCCAGCCTTGGGAGCCGTCGGCATTGGAGCGTTGCCAGCCTACTGATACGGGCAGATGTTTCAGGAAATATATTCCGACGCCTGTGGAAAGTTGGCCTTTGGAATTGGAGCCGGAAAGCCAGTCGGCTAATAGGTGTATTTTTTCATACCAGATTCCGGCATCAAGGCCAAGTTGAACTCCTTTAATAGGACCTTCACCGAGGTAGCCGTTATTTGCAAAATAGCCTCCGGCTGCAAGTTTGTAATGTTCATCTGCGAGTGAAGCAGCGAGATTGGTGTAAGTAAAATAGACCAGATGCTTTTTATGGGCAAGATTTGTCCCGATCAAACCGCCCAATCCGATTCCCAGCACTTTATTAATTTTGAATAACTTCTGTGTATTGACAAGGACGAGAGGCGCATAGGGCTCAACATCACTGGAATCGTTGTGGACAAAATGATGTGAAGCGCGTTCGTAGTTGACATTGAAAACATTAACACCTACTTCCCAAAATTTGCCAAGACCGTAAGTCGCGGTGGTTGTAGAGTTGATAACATCCTGGATTTCAAATTGCTGCTGAAAGCTCAATTTATTCTTTTCCGTAATTTCGGAAGAAGAAACATTAAAAATAGTAAGCTGCGCAAAAGCGCCTGAAGCAGAAAAGACCAACACAAAAAAGAAACAGTAAATCGTCTTAACCATACGGATTGGATTAGTATTCCTATAAGAAGTAAAAAATCCTTGCCAGTATACGTCGGTCGACCTCAGGCATTTAAGAGAAACTATATTTTTTGTAAAAATTGGGAAATCGTCAATATCTCAGTATTAGTTATTTTCTTGATATCCAGGAGATCAGTGTCCCCAGTTAGCAAATAATTAGCTTTACTATCAATTGCCAGCGAAAGTAAAAAATTATCCTTCGGATCGCGGCAGAGCGTTGTTACTGTGGTGACGTGAACAAAATCCGCAAACTCTTCTATTGATTCTAGAATTGCTTCCAGATCATCAGAGGAAAAATATTTTTTGAATTTTGGGCGGCCTGCGACTTGCAAGAATTCCTGCATAAGTTCTTCGCTAAAAACCAAGCGGCATTTCCGGGAGAAGTGGATCTTATCGAGCTTCGAAAAGTCTTTTGAAGTGAGAAAACTTATCCAAAGATTGGTGTCTAAAATTATTTTTTTAGAATTATTTCTCATATCGTTTGCTACGGACCAATTCTACTTCCCTGGTGATTTCATCCATATTGGGAATTGATTTGTTTTTGGAACGTAGTCGTTTGAGAATTGAAGCAAAGCCTGAAGCAGACTGCTTTTCAATTGCTATTAGTTCAAGATCTGCCAGATCTTTCAGCAATTTCGTCGCTTTGGGGTTCAGTATGCTTACTCTTAATGTTGTCATTCTCAAATTTAATAATTTTTTGAGTATCCCACCAATTGAAACTTTGCTTATCCTTTTAAATCAACCCCAATCCCGCTGCTAGTTTAATGAGCGATGCGGTATTTGAAACTTCGAATTTCATTAGGAGGTTTTGGCGGTGGCTGTTTACGGTGGTGACGCTTACGAAAAGTTTGTCGGCGATCTGGGGGTTAGTGAGGCCTTCGGCGATGAGGATGAGGACTTCTTTTTCGCGGCGGGTCAGGAATGGGATGGTTTTTGGCGTGGGCGTGGCAGCTGCCTGGTCAAAATTGACATTCATGAAATAACCGCCGGCTTGCACTTGCTGAATCGCTTCCAAAATTTCTTCCTTGCTCGAACTCTTGATCAGATATCCCGAAGCGCCGTTCTGGATCATGCGGGACACATAAGCGCGCTCGCTGAATGTGCTCAATGCAAGCGTTTTGACTTCGGGAAACTGGTCCTTCACCTTCTTACAAAGCTCAATTCCGCTGATGTCGGGCAGGTTAATGTCTAAAAAAGCAATGTCGACTTCATTGGCTTTGAGAAATGCAATGGCGTCAATGGCGTTGGTTGCGGTCCCCACGACCGATAAGCCCTCGCTTTCGGATAACAGCGATTTAAGGCCTTCCAAAACCAACGGATGGTCGTCTACAATCAGGATTTTAACGCTCATAATGTTCAGATAAAGTTGGGATACGTTTTTTGCTAAAAGCAATTTATACTACAATTTCTACCAGCACCGACGTGCCTTCTTCGGGAGTGGATTGAATGTCGAGCTTGCCGTTGAGATAATCAACCCGGGCCTGCACATTTCTAAATCCTGCCCCCTTGCTGGTTTCCAGACTACGGACATCAAAACCCTTTCCATTGTCCTCCACCGTAAGGCTCACATTATTGCCGATCCAGGTAAGCTGCACCTGCGCTTCCGTGGCTTCGGCATATTTAAGCACATTGTTCAAAAGCTCCTGCACGACGCGGTAAAGCACGATTTCGATGGAAGAATCCAGCCGGTTTTCGAAGCCGAAATCCTGCATGGTCACTTTTAATTGCCCGGATGCACTGATCCCCTCGCAGAAATCATTCAGCGCTTCGATCAGGCCAAAGCGGACCAATGTTTCGGGCATCATGCTGTGTGCCACGCGGCGCATTTCGCTGATCGCGCCATCTAGTTGTGTGAGTGCCCGGGTAAAGGTCATAGCGCTTTCCTCGGGTAGAATTACATTTCCTTTCACGGAATTTAAAGTTAATTTGATACCAGATAATAATCCGCCGAGACCGTCATGCAAGTCTCTGGCTACGCGGGTGCGTTCTTCTTCCTGGCCCTTCAAAATCGAGTTTGTGGCTACCAGTTGTTTTTCCTGCTGCAATTGTAAAACTTCCTGTTCGGCGATCCGCTTGCGGATCGCAATGTTCCTGTAAACTAAAACCGCTATCAATATGAATACAACCAAGCCTGCTATGAGGCTATAAATTAGAGTGTTGCGTGTTTGTTTTTCCTTTTCAAGCGTGACGATCTGCTTTTCCTTTTGGGCTGTCAGATATTTCGTGTCCAGTTCCTGCAATTGTTTTTGAATGTCAAGTCCCTGGATCGAGTCATTCATGATCGTGTATTTCATCAGATAATCGTATGCGCCTTTGTAATTGTTTTCGCGCGCCAGGTCGGTTGCGTAATCTTCATAAAGCTCCACCAAATGATCCGTCATTTCGTTGTCTTCTGCAATTTTGAGCGCTTCCCGGGTGTATTTGGCAGAAAGCTCAGGCTGGTTACTATCCTCAGCTACGAACATAAGCGCCCGGAGGCATTCCATTTCCAAAAACACATTTCCCGTTTTCCTGGCCAGATCCAAGCCTTTTTCTCCGTATTCCCGGGCAATGTCCAGTTTTTTCAGTCCGCGGTTAACCCGGCAAAGTCCGCCATAAGCCTGCACCACAAAAATGTCGGACTTAATCTTTTGCGCCACTGCAAGTCCCTCAGTGTAAACAGCCAGACCTTCCTTGTATCGCTTTAAATTGAAATAACAGCCACCGAGATTCGTCAGAATGTCTGCCAGTGTAAGGCTGTCCTTCATCGGACGCGCCAGCTGCAAGGCTTTTTGTTTGTATACCAATGACTTATTAAAAAGATTGGCATGCTCGAATGCAGACCCGATGCTAATGTAAAGTCTTGGAAGAAATTCCTTCATTCCTAACTTCTCAAACTGGTCTGCCGATCGCTGGTAATATTTAATGGCTTCGGTAAAATTGCCCATGTAGACGTGGCTGGTGGCAATATTAGCGAGGCTTTTTCCAATATTCACCTCGTGTTTCATGTCCCTGGCGATGTCGAAACTTTCTCTATTCAGTTTAAGCCCCTGCTCAAATTTTCCTTGCAAATTCAGGATATAGGTGTAATTCGAGCGGAATTTGAACTTCCCCATATTATAGTCCAGCTTTTGGCTCAATGCTTCTGCCTTCAAATAATATTTACCGGCACTGTCAAGATTCTGGTTTTCGAGCAACTGGCCATATTCAATGTATGCCAGCACGCGGTTGGTGTCTTCCTTACTTTCCCTGATCTTCTTCAAAATCGCATCTGCGCTTTGAGCGCTCGCATGTGTATAAAGAAAAAAGAGTAAGGCCGTCGTATAAACTAATTTCATCGATTCACGGAGGAGTTATGTATGGAAAATTACGGGTGTAAAATTCCTAAATAAAACCTTTCAATAATATCCTCTAAAAGCATGATTTTTCGAAAATCCTACTTTTAGAGGATTGATTGCCTGGCTACTAGCCATCTACCTTTGTAGAGTCAAAAAGGACATTTTATAACATTTATCTATTCAATTATTAATCAAAACAGCCATGAAAAAGATTTTTCTGATTTTATTCCTGAGTACATTATTTTTTGCCTGCGAGGAAGACAAAGCCAAGGATCCGGCACCTGAACTGGCCGCCCAGGTTGCGGGCACTTACAAGGTGACGGAGTTGAATGTGGACGGAACCAACAAGCCGTTAAATGGAGCAGCAATCACTGTTCTGCTCGATAAGTTTTCTGCCGAAGTTGTGACTGCCAAAATGAAGCTGAAACTGGACGGCGTTTCAGAACCGGATGAAGATCTGGGAACATTAAACCTTAAAAATGCAGGAAGCACAGGGATTGACATTTATGAAGGGACAGAAAAAGTAGGAAGCGTTAGATCCAATAAGCTGAACATTTTCGTGGTTTTTGACGGCCAGGAAATCGAAATGATTGCAGACAAACAATAGTGCAATGGTTAACTGAATTAAAATAGGTTTATAGAAGATCACAGTCAGAGGCGCTTGCTTCCAGGCTGTATGCGGATCCGGGGCAGATTTACCAGTTTTTCTGCTCCCGGATTTTTTTATTTCAATGTTATTTATTCAATGAAATTTGTTTCGAATAAGCTTCAAACGGAACCGAAGGAATGTATCCTTTCGTGCCGTTTTCCAATTCTACCCGAAAACCTTTCGCCATTTCTCCCAGTATTCGCACCAATGTATTGGCTGAAATGGAGGCGATTTTACCAGACTGTTCAAACTGCGGAGAGATATATAAATTGGCTTTACGTCGGATGCGAACCGTGTCGCCGAGCCAACGCGACCGTTCGGGCAAGCCGGGAATTTTTTCTTTGCGGTTATCAATAAACGACAACGGATTCACCGCTCCGGAACCCCGGGCATAAATGCCAAAATGCAGGTGCGGCGCTGTGGTAATTGCATTGCCTGTGTTTCCTACCAGTCCAAGTGTATCGCCCACAACCACACGCTTTCCAACAGAAACCAGTTGACTATCCAGATGTGCATAATACAATGAATATGGGCTATTCATGGAGGATAGGAAAACGACTTTTCCACCCAGATTGTTGGTTCCCGTTTGGGTTACGAAGCCATTTTGTGCTGCGACGACAGGCGTTCCTCGCTTCGCCCGAATATCAATTCCTTCATGTGAGCGGATTCCGCCATCCCGGTCCGCTCCCCAAAAACTGATCACCGATGACATATCATGTCCTGAAACCGGGAAACCTAATGCTGGCTCGGTGGTTAACGAAAGGGAAACTGCTATTTTTTCACCTAGACCGGTTTGTAAGCGCAGTAATAATGTGTCGGAGTCATCATTTGTGTAGGTTAATGTTTGCATTTTGTCGCTGATGTAGTCGAGTCGCTGCGGCTTACCGTTATGCTTGATCTTGTATAGCTCCATGAAAAAATGCGACGAAGTATCTTCCGGCTCACGCGAGGGCGCTATGACCAATCTTCTTCCTTCGGGGATGTTTAACCGTATCGCCTGCGCCGGGACGGAATCCCCAAGGAAAAACCGCTCCTGGTAGGGCGCGAGCGAAAATATGGAATCATTCAAAACGGCATCGCTAACCCTGAACCAGGTTTGCCCAGCAGCAGTCTTCTCCATTTTCGCCTTAAAAAGCTCCTTCTCATAATGTTCCAGCGGAGTCACCGGAAACCAATGCGAAACCGGCACTGGCTTACAAGAAACGGCAAACTCAATCACCAACGCCACAATCAAAAGCCGTATCAAATATTTCATTTCGACAATTATTAACCTTTTACCGATGGTTAACAAATTCGTGCCATTGGGGAAATGGATTGGGTGCTAATGAGGTGAAGTGCATAATTTGCCGACACTACATTTTTTATACTATCATCCGGCAAACATGAAAAATTACAACGTATTGGTTAATGCCATTGAGGCAACGCACACCACGCTTCATCAGAATGCAATCAAAGCGATCAACAAGCATGTAACGCTTAAAAATTGGCTGGTCGGCTTTTACATTGTCGAATTTGAGCAGAATGGTGAGGACAAGGCAAAGTATGGAGATAAATTGCTTCAACGACTTTCTGATTCACTCAATCAGAATGCTTATTCAGCCCGCAACCTTCGGCTTTGCAGACAATTTTACTTGCTATATCCCGAAATTTCACAAATCATTGGTAGCCAACTTGGCCAGCTTGGAATCGGAGGCGCTTCAATTTGGCAATTACCGATTGCCAAATTACTTACAGTTGATAATGAGTTGCTTAATAGAGGAAATGCCGTGTTCGCAAGAGGTGCCGATAACGGTTCAAATGTTCAGGTAGATCTGGAAAAACTTATTGATAGGTTGTCTTATACTCACCTTGTTCAGCTTTTCCCTCTCAATTCTACGGAGAAACGTAGCTTCTACGAAAGCGAATGCATCAAAGGCAATTGGAGCGTGAGTGAATTGAAGCGTCAGATCAATACGCTGTATTATGAGCGATCGGGGATGAGCATTGACTCGGAAAAGCTTAGTTTGCACGTGAATGAAACTTCGGAAAAAGCAAACCTGGCTGATCTCATCAAGTCTCCTTTCACTTTTGAATTCTTGGGATTAAAGGCCAAGGAAGTTGTTTATGAAAATGATCTGCAACAAGCGCTGATTGATAATCTGGAAGAATTTTTGATAGAACTCGGTCATGGGTTTTGTTTTGAAGCCAAGCAAAAGCGCATCACGATAGGCGGAGAATACTTTTTTATTGATCTGGTCTTTTATCATCGTATTTTGAAGTGCCATGTGCTGGTTGAATTGAAGACCAATGAGGCAAAACATGAACATATCGGACAGCTAAAAACTTACATCAATTACTACAAAAAAGATATAATGCAGCCGAATGACAACCCACCCGTAGGATTGTTACTAGTTACGGATCAGAACAAGGCGCTGATCGAGTATGCAGTTGCAGACAGCGATATGCCGCTGTTTGTCAGCAAGTACATCGTCGAACTGCCCACAAAAGAAGAACTCGAAATATTCATTAAAAAAGAATTGGCTCAACATTAATTTTACCCAACCCGCTTGTAAATCGTTTCCGTGGCTTTGTCTTCCTGGCCTTCGGGGGAAATGTTGTAGGCTGTGATGATGAGGTTATCGTTGTCTAGCAGGTCAACGACGGTGCGCCAGCCCCAGGGTTCGGGAAAATCGGGGCTGCCGTAACTGCCGAGGACTGAGAAGCCGGACGTTGTGGGAGCACCGTTGGATAACATTACCCCGGTTCCCATGTGAAAACTGTCAATCCACGCAGACTGAAAATTATTATTTGGGATGTCGAAGCCGTAAATGGCGATGCCCTCGAAGGGTTGATCCGTTAATGATCCTTTGTATTCGTGCATGACGAATCGGCCTCCCAGTATGGAACGGATTGTGCCCTCCATAGGTGATTCGTCTGCTACAACTCCTGGCTCGAACCAGGTTTTAGTGGTTCCTTTCCAGGTTCCGATGAGCGATTGCAGCTGTTGATGAACGCCTGATTCTAAGGATGTTTCGAATTTTGATTTGGCCATGGGGTTTGGATTTTGCCAGGAATGCACGGATTTTCACAAATCCTATTCGTGGATATTTGTGCATCGGTGGCATTAATATTAGTTTTCAATTTTAGTCTAAAACAAAAATAAGGACATAATTTATAATTAACTGGATTCAAACGGTCAAGTAAGAGGGGCATTTGAGACAAAAAAACATTATATTGTCCCGCACTTTGCTTAAATCGTCAACACAATGATACAGTTAGGTCTTTTGATTACAAATAAGCATCGTTTGCTAAGTGTAGCGGCTATCCTGGATGTTTTTGAATCGGCGAACATGTTTTACGAGCGGGAGCACGGCGCTCCTTTTTTTAATATTAATCTTTTTTCTCCGGACATCAATCCACCGCAGTTTTACGGGGCTTATGAAATCAGCTCGGTGACTTTGGCAGAGCAGCAAAACCTCATATTGGTGCCGGCTTTCGGTGCGGGTGACTTGAAAGCCTCGATCGCGAAAAACCAGATATGCATTCCCTGGCTTTGGGATCAATACAAGAATGGAGCTGAAATTGCCAGCTTTTGCACCGGCGCTTTCTTACTCGCAGCGGCTGGCTTATTGAATGGAAAGGAGGCAACAACCCACATCGACGCCGCTATGGCACTGGCTTCAAACTTCCCGGAGGTGATCATGAAAAGCGATGCTGTTGTGACTGATGACCATGGTATTTACACAAGCGGCGGCGCAACGAGCAGCTTTCATTTAATGCTTTATCTGATCCAAAGATTTTGCGGCAAAGAGTTGACGCTACAAACTGCCAAAATGTTCGCGATCGATATGGACCGTGAGCAGCAAACCTATTTCGGCACTTTTTCGCCGGCGCTGGATCATGGCGATGGTTTGGTAAATATGGCTCAGCAAAAAATCGAGAAAGAATATCAGGAGGGAAGCACCATTGAGGCTTTAATCCAGGATATTCCGGCGAGCAGGCGCAATGTAGTGCGGCGGTTTAAGCAGGCGGTTGGCGTTACGCCTATTGAATATTTACAAAGGACGCGCATTGAAGCAGCCAAAAAACTCCTTGCACAGACAGACCAAAGCGTGCTAGAAGTAATGTTGAACTCAGGGTATAACGACCTGAAATCGTTTCGGCAGCTGTTTAAAAAGAGCACGGGCGTTACGCCAAAAGAATACCGTGACAAATTTAACATTTCAAGGCTGGACGGAAGCCGGATGGCAAACCGCGGCGTCGCCCATTATTAATGCACCTTTGCCACCTTGCGGAATGTGCTTTGATTTCCCTGTTTCACTTCGATGATATATGTGCCAATCGGCAAATGTGTCAGATCAAGTTTGTGGGACAATTTGTTTGATGGCTTTTGCACATGGCCATTCTGATATAGTCTTCCAGTTTTTGCATCGAAAACTTTTAGCGTAACATCTGCACTATTTTCATTTGCCAATTCAATGTTAACAAAATCCGTTATCGGATTTGGGAAAACATTTACATCTTCGTGCAAGGGCAACTCTTCACCCAGTTCAGGCGCTGCTGCTGCAGTTCTCGCATTTTGTGCATTTGAAGCCATTACGAAAATGGGTGTTTCTGTGACCGTAACCGTTACTTTTCCGTCTACGATGCCTTTTTCCTGCATTGCCATATGGTCGCTTCCGGCTGTTGGCGTGTAAATTTTCGCAACGCCTGTCTCTCCTAAATTAATGGTATACTCGGCTGTACGGCCCACTTCGTCAGGGATAGCGAGTATGAACAGCGATTTGCCATTCAGTTCATAGCGGTCCACAACCGGGTCAGCATGAATGGTTTCTTTGTAAACGTAATCACCAAACAGGTTTTTGGTTTGAACAAAATAATCAGATACTGGCCTGCGTGACTGGTCATCATTTAGTAAGCCCGAAGACCCAAACATCCATCCCCAGGCGGGGTTATCATCATACATTTGATAATAAAAAACCTTCTCAATGCCATGGCGAGCCGAAAACAGCGACGTGCGCAGGATCCAGTCGGCTTGTGTTTGCATTGGAGATTTGTCACCAATGGGAATCGCTTTCAATGGACTGGTTTGTGTTAGATCATAACCCGCTTCCGTGATCCAAACTGGCATATCTTGCGACATTTCTTTGGATGTTTTTACAAAATTATCAAGCGTTATGTGCGCAGTACCAACCTCGGGAGCCACTCCCCGCGTGGAAGTGCCGCTTTGGTTCGAGGAAGCGTCATCTGTATAAAGGTGAAAATTCACCACGTCCCAGCAAAGGTTAACGCTGCCATCGGGACGGTAACCCCTGAATTCTTTGCACCAGTCAACCATTCCTTTGAGATAATCAGGGCCGGTGACCATTCCGGCGATTACAACCTTCATGTTGGGATCAGCATTTTTTACGCCCACTCCCGGTCCCATTGTGTTTTTATGACCATCATAAAATGCCGAAATGTTGGCAGCATATTCGCGCGCGGTTTGATAACCTTTTCTGCCCTTCCACCATTTATCACGCTCATTATCACATTCAATATATTTGATCAGACCCAGGCCGATCTTTACGGTGTTCGCATAGTCACCATGCCATCTTGGGATCGTGTCTACTTTCAATAAGGATGGGTCAACATTCACATTGCTGCCATAACGGGCAACGTATTGGAACGCGACTTTGGCTTGTTCAATGTAAGAAAGCGGGTCTTTGAAATCCTTTCCGTAACGCACCGGCACATTCTCGGAATCTCTTTCGCCCTCAGGATAAGAGGCCAGCATCCATCCCGGAAGCGTTTTCAAACAAGCCAGCACTTCTATATTTTCCTGTTTTAGTCTCTCGTAGATCAGGTCATAGTTCCAGCTTCCGCTTAATGTTGGATTATAAGAAAAAACACCTTCTCTCGATTCCAGTTTTTCCCAATCCATATAATGCCGGAAACCGGAAAAGCTTTTAGCAGCAGTCACTTTCGACTCGACAAGCGATTCCGTATGTGCGCCATCCTGGAAATTCCACTCGTAACCATTCACGCCCAAAAGGTCATTTAACCGAATGTTCTTCGTGCGTCCCGGCGCATTGGATGGTGGTGCTGGCGTATAACTTCCATACAGTTCCAGCTCGGTAGGGAGTAAGTTTGGAATTGTTAAAACTAAATAGCGGATGTTGGAGACAGGTGCATCCAGCTTAAATTGCGTATTGGAAGCTCTATCCGGATAAGGCCCAACCCAGCCATTATAGACCGAGCCAGTGAATGTCGCCACCTGAATGCGGTTCCATTGGTCGTCAATGACAGACAAAATGAACGGCTGATTTTCTGTCGAACCCGTGAAATCGAAAAATTTAACACTTTCCAATGTGATTTGTTCGCCGTCTTTCAGCGGATAATAAGCGTCGTAGTAGTCGATCGCCTTTCCCCAGCCTGTAAGCACATCGGCCTGCGTATTGCCGTCAAAAAGCCCTTCCAATCCATTAGCAGCATTGGTTAGCTGATACCAGCGTTTTGGGTCGAGGATAATTTTCGCTCCTGCTATGGGGTCGGTAGGGGTGGATTGTTCGGTAACGGTTAAGTTTCTGCTCACATTGTCTGCTTGCAAATAATGCTCGCTTGCGCTTTGCGAGGCCGTTATTGTTGTTTGTCCAGCGCCGAAAAGCGTTACTTTCCAGATGCCGGTTGCATTGGAAACGGTTGCTACTGCGGTGTTTGAAGAAGAAAAAGTGACAGGCGATTCGTTGTTGTTGCTACTGGCAACCAGGTTAAAGGTTCCTTCCTGCAAGCCTTTGGTGCCAAGCTCGCTAAAAGTAATGGTCGATTGTTCCTGAACGGTGCCTGTTGTGATTTCAAACCAGTTCAGATTAAATGCGCCACGATTTGCATAAATGCGTAAAATTTGGCTGCCTGCCGGAAGATTAACCGTCGTGCGGATTGTGCTGTAATTATTCCAACCGCCTGTTTGGGGAACATTTACATTTCCCAGGACTGTGCCAGCGCCGTTTTTAATTTCGATAAGGCCATTTCCATAACTATTCGAAACCCGGAAACCAATGGTGTAAGCGCCAGCCGTTGCGATCTTCACATTGTAATCAAGCCAGTCGGCGTCGTCAATGTAAGTGACCGATGAGCCGCCGTCTGTGTCGGTGGTTTCTTCGGTTCTCACGTCGCTGGCGAGGTCGAATGTTTCAGCTTCCATCCTGCCAGTAAGCGGGCGTGATGCTTTGGCTTCAAACCAGTTAAAGTTCCAGCCACCTTTTAAGGATTGAATTTTCAAAGTTTCATTTCCTGCGGGCAGTGCTGCAAGCATATTAACCGTTCGCCAACCTTGCATGCCGCCCGTTTGCGGGACAGTAACGCGACCTAACTCTGTTCCATCACTTTTTTTCAATGCAAAAGAAGCTTCGGGACTATAACCATTAGCTACGCGATAGCTGAATGTGTAAATGCCCTGCTCCGCTGCGTTGACCTTGTATTCCATCCAACTATCATCCTGGATCCAGCCCACATTTTCACCTCCGCCTTCATCGGTTGTGGCTTCCGTTCCAATGTTGTTGGAAGCGTTAAAATTTTCCGATTGAATTCTTGCAGGTAACGCAACGCCAATGGCAGGTTCGCCTTGGGAAATGAGTTCAAACCAATTGAAATTGAACGCGCCTTGCGGTGTTGCGAGGCGGATCAACTGGCTTCCGGCTGGTAATGTTAGCTGTGTGCTGAGCGTCGCCCAGTTTTGCCAGCCGCCGGTTTGAGGCACGTTAAGCTGTCCTAATACTGTTCCACTGCCATTTTTTATCTCAATAACCCCAGAACCATAGCTGTTGGCAATCCTGAAATTGGCCGTGTAAGTGCCGCCGGCTGCAAGTTTAATATTGTAATCCAAATAATCGCCATCATCAATGTATCCTACATTTAGGTTTCCGTCTGTATCAGCGGTCGTTTCGGTGCGAACGTCGCTAACGGCATCAAAATCTTCCGCTTCGATCCTACCGGAAACGTTGCGCGAGGCGGATGCTTCAAACCAGTTGAAATTGAAACCGCCTTTTTCCGCGAAAACCCTTAATGTTTGGTTGCCTTGCGGGAGCAATGCTACAAAACTAATGGTGGTGTAGTTTTGCATGCCGCCGGTTTGCGGCAAAATGCGTTGGCCAAGGTCGTCGCCATTGGCGGATTTAAGCGAAAGCGCCGCTTCCGGACTGTATCCATTGGCAACCCTGAACCGGAATGTGTAGTGACCCGCAACGGCCACGTTCACGTCATAATCCATCCAGCTGCCATCCTGAATCCAGCCCACATTCTGGCCGCCATCTGCGTCTGATGTTGCCTCAGTGCCCACTGAGTTCATTGTAGTATATTCCTCGGCCTCAATCTTTCCCGGAAGGGACTTATATGACTGTGCCTGAATGATAAAGGAGGAGAGTAAAAAATAAGCCAGTAAAAGTCTTTTCATTCCCGAGGGGGTATAATTTTTCTCGGAAGATACAATTTGTTTGAATTATTTTAGGTAGAATGTAGAAACTTTACTAGGTTAATTAGGCCACCACTTCAAGCAGATAAAATCCGTAAGGTTCGATCACCAAAAATTCGGCATCGTTTCCTGGTTCATAGAAATTTTCACGCCAATGATCATATAGTTTTTCAGGAGCATAACCATTGTAGCGGAATGAATGCCAGGTCAGATATGCACTTTCATCACTATAATTAAAAATGCAGTAAAGTGCCTTTTCCCGGCCGTTTCGCACGAAACCGGCTATGTGGATATTATGCCGGGGCAGCCATCGCGTATTTTTTGTATCCGCAACCACATGAAGGCTTTTCCTGATTGCAAGTAATTTTTTGGTCCCGGAAAAAAGCTGGTTTTCAAGGGTGCCTTCCACCTCATTTCGATAAGCAAGCATAGGAAGTCCGCCTATGAAAAAACTGTTGGCTTGCAGGAGCAACATTTTTTGGATCGCCGTATTGATCTGCATTTCGCTTCTTTCCTGAATGGCCTTTTCCAATCCGCATAGCGAAGCCAAAGTGCTGCTTCTATCATCATCAGCATTTGTGTAGGTGATCCAGGTTGTGCCGAAAGGTTTATCCGACAAAGCAGCCTCAGCCTCGACCATTGCAGAAACCTGACCGGAGGCCAGCGCGTCCCATTGCAAAGCCGTTTGGGTTTTATTGTAAACAAAATCACATTCCTTAGCCATGTATCGGCCTTCCCCGAAAAATTTCATCGCCTCTTCCAGTGAATCGTTTGCTGAAACCGCCAGGGCCATGCCGGGCGATGTGACCTGTAAACACTGTTTGATTAACTGCAGAATGGTATGGAGCTGGGAATGATTTCCCTGAAAGTCAGCCACATCGATCCGTAAGATATCCACACCGACATTAGCATGTGCAAGAATACCGGTCAGCAGATTTACTAATGCACCTGGGTTGGAATAATCTAAAATTGCCTGATCATTGTGAGACAAGTCAAGCATTAGAGAAATGCCATTTTCATGCAACAAAGCGCTTATTTGATCCATATCCTTCTCAGCATCGATCAGATGAAGCACATTGATCCCAAGATCCTGGAAGTAGGGGAGTTTGTCTGGGGATTTACCTGATTGCCCGCTCAAATGTTCCATTGGGAGGCTCATCCCAGCCAGCTCGTTGCTTAAATACCAGTTTTCCGGCTTTTTATTGTCCCGGTCTTTTAAATCGTGGGGCCGGTTGAGATGGGAAGCAATCAGCACTTCTATCAGCTTTGTGAAGTGGGCGCTGAATTCGGGGTGGTCATTGTATAGTTGTGTGTATAGATCACGAATTTCGGCGGCATGCAAGACCAGTTTGGTGTAAAATTTTTTGTCTGCGCCGGCAATGTCAAGATTATTATTTTGCACAGCGTCAAAAAGCGCTGTAACGATTTGGTTATTATCCATGATTCAAAAAATTAAGCCACTTCACTCCAACTAATTCTTCAATAATACGAATGTAACAGGAGTAATTGAGACTTACATCTGCAGTATGCCGTCGCAGCGGACTGCCGCACCAGCGGACTGCCGCAACAGCGGACTGCCGCAACAGCGGACTGCAACTTAATTAAAAGCAGGAATATCGGGCTCACCGCCTGGATCGCGCAATGGTTCCACTTCTGGGATAACAGGTTCAATAGGAGGCAGTTCAGGTTCTGGATAAATAGGAGGCGTTTCCGGATCTCTTTCGAATGGTGGCGTTTCCTCAGGCACATCCGGCGATGGTACTTCGGGACGCGGATCGAATGGCGGTGTTTCACGCGGATCGGACGGATCGTTTTCAATGTTCGACCCTTCCCATTGTGAGGCTATTTGGTAAATATCCATGGTTTTCAGACGTTTGTTGTTCAATAGAAATGTAAGGAAGCTGGTTACAATAACTGTGCCGCGCATCGCATGCCGGGCATCGCATGCCGCGCATCGCATGCCGCGCATCGGGTGCCGCGCATGCGGGCTCACCATTCCAGATTCTTTCCAGTTTTATTTCTCAATTTCGCACCGGATGAAAATTTTGATAATAGAAGACGAAAAAGAGCTGTCGGAAGTGATTCGCCAATCACTTGAAATGGAGGCGTTTCTGGTGGAGACCGCCGGAGATTATCGCAGCGCATTGGACAAGATCATTTCCTTCGATTACGACTGCATATTACTGGACATCATGCTCCCCGGCGGCAGCGGGTTGAACCTTTTGCAGGAACTGAAAAGCATGGAGAAGTCCGATAATGTCATTATTATTTCGGCCAAAGATTCGCTTGATGACAAGCTTGCGGGCCTCAACCTGGGCGCAGACGACTATCTAACCAAACCATTCCATATTGCCGAGCTGACCGCCAGGGTGAAGTCGGTTTTAAGGCGTAAATCCTTTCAGGGGAAAAATCTGATCGAGATCGCAAATCTGAAACTGGAACCGGATGAAAGAACTGTTTCAATTGATGGTAATACGCTGGCTTTGAACCGGAAAGAGTTTGATATTTTAATGTACATGATCCTGAACAAGAACCGGTTGGTGAATAAAACCTCCCTGGCCGAACACGTTTGGGGTGATTATATGGACGATTCGGATGATTACGAATTTATTTACTCCCAAATCAAAAACCTGCGTAAAAAGCTCAAAGAAAATAGCGCGGGCATCGAGATTCAGGCTGTTTACGGCATTGGTTATAAACTGGCGCAACTATGAATTTGCTCAACCATACATTAAAATATCTCGCGATCGCATTGTTGGGAATCCTCAGTGTGTGGGCTGTGCTGTTTTATATCAATATGCTGGATGAGGTTTACGACAGTCTGGACGACGGTTTGGATAATTATAAAATGCTCATCATTGATAAGGTGCGGGAAGATCCGGGCACATTATCGCGAAATACATTTGGGGAGGGGAATTATGAAATTTTCGAAATTTCCGAAAAGGAAGCGCGGAAGATCAAGGATATTTATCAGGACACGCTCATGTACATGCAGAATGAGAAGGACCTGGAACCTGTGCGAATGTTGTCAACTACATTTTTCCAAAACGGCAAACATTATGAATTGAAAATCATTTCCTCCATGGTAGAAGAAGATGATTTAATTGAGGATTTGTTTTTTGCATTGATATGGCTTTATGTGGCCTTGCTGGCGAGCATTCTTTTGGTTAATAATTTATTGTTGCAAAAAGTCTGGAAGCCGTTTTATGATTTATTGGAACAATTGAAGCGTTTTCGGTTGGGTAAGGAACAGTCTTTCGAGCCGGTTGAGACCAATGTAAAGGAATTCCGTGTTTTGAATGAGACCGTCGGCGCGCTTGTAAACCACGCTGTTGACATTTACAGCAGCCAAAAACAATTCATAGAAAACGCATCGCACGAGTTGCAAACCCCGATAGCGATCAGCATGAACAAGCTGGAACTGCTGGCAGAAAGAAACAATTTGCCCGAAAGCGACATGGAGACGGTCGGGCAGGTTATTCAGACATTGGAAAGGCTCACAAGGCTTAACAAGTCGCTTTTACTGCTTTCCAAGATTGAAAACCGGCAGTTCAGTGAAGCGGAAATCGTCTCTGTAAATCAAATTTTGAAAGAACTGACAGAAGAATTTGCTGATTTCGCAGCATTCAAAAATGTCACCATTTCTTTGGATGCAAAAGCTGATCTCCGCGCACTCATGAGTAAAGATCTCGCTGCGATCCTCATATCCAACTTGTTAAAAAACGCAATCGTCCACAATGTCTCAGCCGGGACAGTAAACATGGAAATCAACACCCATTCATTCAAAATCACCAATTCAGCCAAAGCCGCCGCGCTTGACCCAGAAAAAATGTTCCACCGCTTCCACAAAGATTCAAACGACAACAATAACACAGGTCTTGGGCTAGCCATTGTAAAAGCGATCGTCGGATTTTATGGGTTTGAGATACGATATTGGTTTGAGGACGTGCATGTGATCGAGGTGATATTAACGGAATAGTTGTCTATTACGAGTCCACCACATTGAGTGCTTTCATGCATTTAGAAATTTTTTTGCACGTCATGGAATTATTTATTCCGTTGTTTTGTAATCTACGCACTGTGCAGTATTATTAATATATTCAAATTTATCTATATATCTTAAATCATGGAGGTCAGGAGAGTGGAGCGGATATCGAAAGCGTTGAGCGACCCCAGCCGTATTCTTATATTACAAGAGTTGCGCCAAAAAGAGGATTGTTTGTATTGTCACGAAATTTCAGACTTTATTGATTTAACCCAACCGTCGATTTCTCATCACGTAAAGCAACTAGCCGATGCAGATCTGATTGTAGTAGAAAAAGAAGGAAGGAACGTGAAGTACAAATTGAATAAAGAGGTTCTCAATGAATACGTTCAGTTTTTGAACAAATTACAAATCTGAGTTTTTTTACCCTAATACATCGATACATTTCGATATATTAATAGGTAACCAGCGTTTACTTATTAAATGTGAATTCAGAAAAAGTACTATTAGCCATGAAAAATAAAAAACCATTATCCAATCAATCGAAATATTTAAATTAATCTATACATGGAAAAGACCATTCAATCTGCCAAGATCATATCCGGCCTCATTATAACTGCCGTGATTTTGCTATCTGTATTCTTTAAGGGATACACGTCCGAAAAGCCTGAATCTGCGAAAGCAACAACAAAAGAGCAGGCTGCCAGCGTCGCTCCGGTTGGTGTTCCCGTTGATGGCCAGGTGCTTCATTCGGAATCATTAAATGAGGAAATGACGGTTTCAGGAACGCTGATGGCGTATCAGGAAGTAAGCATTTCGAGCGAGTTGAACCGCAAAGTAGTTGCGGTACATGCCAAAGAAGGAAAATTTGTCAACGCGGGAACAATGTTGTTCAAACTGGACGACGCCGATCTGCTAGCCGAACTGGAACAATTGAAACAACAGGAAAAGCTGGTTTTACTTAATGAAAGAAGGCTTAAAGATCTGATTGACAGGGAAGCAGCCATTCAGCAAGATTACGATCAGGCTTTTACAAACCTGAAAGTTTTACAAGCGAAAATTGAGCAATTGAAAGTGATGATCGCCAAAACCAGCATCCGTGCTCCGTTCAGCGGTTACCTGGGCATTGTGAATGTGTATACCGGTGCTTTTGTAACCCCGGGAAGTCCGCTCGCATTGCTTACCGACAACAGCCGTCTGAAAATTGACTTTGCTGTCCCTGAAAAACATGCGAATACGCTGAAAACGGGCGATGAAGTGCAATACAATGTAGAATCCAACGACAAAATTTACAAAGGCCGGATCGTTGCGCACGAAGCGGGGCTCGATCAAAAAACCAAAACATTGCTGATGCGGGCCGTTACGGATAACAAAGGCAGTGAGCTGTTACCAGGCCAAAGTGCGCGGTTAACATTACGTTTAAGCAATACCGGTAATGCATTAATGGTCCCAAATCAGGCTTTGATCCCATCTTCGAAAGGTTACAGCGTGTATGTGGCCAATGCAGGCAAAGCAGGTTTCAAATCCATTGAAGTGGGCGAGCGTAATGCCTTTTCAGTGCATGTTACAAAGGGTCTTGCTCCCGGCGACACCATTATTACGAGCAATATGCTGCGGTTAACACCCGGTTCAGCCATTCAGTTGGTCTCTATTAAATAAAAAATCTATTAGTCATGAGTGCTATTTCACAAGTAAGTATTTCCCGGCCGGTTCTGGCCGGGGTGATGTCCGTACTGCTTATACTTTTCGGGATTGTCGGTTACACATTTTTGGGAACGCGGGAATATCCCGTGACAGATTCGCCCATTGTAATGGTAACAACGGTTTATCCCGGGGCCAGCGCCGATATTATTGCCTCCCAGGTTACTAAGCCATTGGAGGAAGCCATTGCAGAAGCGAATGGGATTCGTTCTGTATCTTCCACTTCCCGCGAGCAGGTGAGCATTATTACCGTTGAATTTGAACTGAATGCGGATCTTGAAGCAGCTGCAAATGATGTTCGGGATAAGGTTTCAAAATCACGCCAGCAACTGCCGACAGACATTGAGCCGACCATTGTGGAGAAAGCGGGACCAGCGGATTTCCTGGTGTTCCTCACCGTTCAAAGCAAGACAAAAACGCTGGAAGATGTTACCGATTTTGTTAATATCAACATTAAAGAAAGGCTGCAATCCATCCCCGGCGTAAGGTTGGTCGACTCCTACGCAGGCAGAAAACGGGCGATGCGCCTAAGAATGGATCCGGTAAAACTGGCTTCTTACGGCCTTACCCCCACAGACATTCAAACCGCATTGCAACGTGAAAACGTGGATTTACCAAGTGGTCGGATTGAAGGCGAAAACACGGAAGTAACATTGCGGACGCAGGGGAGACTGGTTACAGAGGACGATTTCAACAATATGATCCTGCGGGAAAGTGACGGAGCGATTGTGCGGTTCAAAGATGTGGGCCAGGCAGTGATGTCGTCTCAAAATGAGCGTACTGCGATGATCGTTTACAATGGGAAAACAGCCGACTACGGCGTGGGAACGGGTGTAAGCCCGCAACGCGGCGCCAACTCGCTGGCCATTGTGGATGAGTTCAAGAAACGTTTTGAAGAAATTAAAAAGACAGCTCCAAAAGAATATGAAATTGCCCTTGGTAAAGACTTTACAGTTCCCGTAAGAAACTCATTATCAGAAGTAGAGGAAACATTACTGCTCGCCTTCGCATTGGTTTCGCTTATTATTTTCGTCTTTTTGCGCGATTGGCGAAGCACATTGATCCCGCTGCTGGCCATTCCGGTTTCCATCGTTTCGGCATTCTTTATCATGTACATCGCCGATTTCTCAATCAATGTGCTAACCCTACTGGGGCTGGTTCTGGCGATTGGACTCGTGGTCGATGACGCGATTATTGTTTTGGAAAACATATACAGCAAGGTCGAAGAGGGAATGTCGCCCATTCAGGCGGCGCGCGAAGGTTCCAATGAGATTTATTTCGCAGTTATTTCAACCACCATTACGCTAGTCGCGGTGTTCCTGCCGATCCTCTTTCTAGGTGGTCTCACCGGACGTTTGTTTAAAGAATTTGCCATTGTCGTAGCCGGTTCGGTGACCGTTTCTGCCTTCGTAGCACTTACTTTGACCCCTATGATGAGCGCATATTTGCTCAAATCGGGCACTTCGCACAATTGGCTTTATAAAAAGACTGAGCCTTGGTTTGTCGCGATGAATAATGCTTATGCAAGATCACTTTCCGCCTTTATGAAAGTGCGCTGGCTGGGAATCGTGCTGCTTCTGGTGTCGTTTGGTGTTGCTTTCTGGCTTGCACCGAAACTGCCGTCCGAACTCGCACCGCTGGAAGACAGATCCATGGTTGGACTTGCGGTAATGGCTCCCGAAGGCACTTCTTATGAAAGTATGGAGCAAAGCATGAAGGATATCGGGAATTTTGTGAGCGATTCCATCCCGGATCTGAACGAGGAGCGCACTTATACCGCCGTGGCTGCCGCAGGAGGAACATTGACGCAGCCTGTGAACGGTGGTTTTCAATGGATTTTCCTCAAAGAACCCAAGGATCGGAAAAGCGGATTGACGCAACAGCAGATCTTTATGAAGCTCGTTGCAGCCTCGCAGAAATTCAGGAATGTGCTCATTATTCCCATTCAGCTACCGACCATTGGTGGTTACGGAAATACACAACCAGTCCAGTATGTTGTGCAAGCGCCTGATTTGAAAGCACTTATTGACATTATGCCAAAGTTAATGGGACAGGTGAGCAGCAATAAAAAACTGGTCTTCGCTGACGCGGATTTTAAAATCAACCGACCTGAAATCAGCATTAGCATTGACCGTCAACGTGCCGCGCAGCTGGGCATTTCCACGCAGGCAATCGGGCAGACATTGCAACTTGCATTGAGTAGCAGAAGATACGGTTATTTCATTCACAATGATCGTCAATATGAAGTGATCGGCCAGCTCGATCGGGAAGACAGATCGGCACCTTATGACTTGAAATCATTGTATTTGAAATCAGGAAGTGGCCAAATGGTGTCTCTGGATAACCTTACAAAGCAAAATGAAGGCATTAGCCCTCCGGCAATTTATCGCTACAATCAGGCTTACAGTGCGACCATTTCAGCAACACCGGCCGCAGGGGTTAGCTTAGGCGAAGCCATTCAGGAGTTGGATAAAATTACGTCCAAAGAGCTCCCTAAGGGTTTCAGCACAGCACTGGCAGGACAAAGCCGGGATTATTCTGAAAGTAGTTCAAGCTTGATCTTCGCATTTATTTTCGCCATCGTCCTTATTTACCTGGTTTTGGCAGCACAGTTTGAAAGTTTGATTGACCCATTTATCATTCTTTTGACAGTTCCAATGGCATTAACGGGCGCATTGCTAAGCCTTTGGTTTACGGAACAAACTGTCAATATTTTCAGCCAGATCGGGATCATTATGCTCATCGGTCTGATCACCAAGAATGGTATCCTTATCGTCGAGTTCGCCAACCAAAGCAAGGAATCGGGCACCTCAACATTTGAAGCCGCAAAAATTGCAGCCGTATCAAGATTCCGTCCGATCCTGATGACTACGCTCGCCATGATCTTCGGAACATTACCGATCGCATTATCGCTCGGAACAGCTTCCGGAAGCCGCCAATCACTGGGCATTGTGGTTGTGGGAGGCTTGATCTTCGCCGGAGTGCTTACACTTTATGTAATTCCTTCAATCTATTCCTATTTGTCCAGACCGCATAAAAAGCGCAAAGATGATGGAAATGTAGCAGTTGAAGAAGAGGCTTTATTACACACACATTAATCCTTTGAAGAAATATTAATACCACATTCAATCATGAAAAAGTTATTTTTAAATCAATATATCTGGGCGGCAAAAGCATTTGCCATTGCATTGACGCTGAGCCCATTGCTGTCTTTCGGGCAGGCGCAACCGTTGTCTTTGCAAAAGGCAATCGAGCTTGCACAAAGCCGGAACCGCGACCTGCGAATCGATTCGATCAACATTCACAAAGCCAAACAACAGACCGCCATTACGCGCGGTTTGTTGATGCCCAACATTAGTTTGACGGGACAGTTTCAACATTATTTCCAAAAACCGGTTTTTTTCGGTCTGAATGGTAATACGGGTAGCTCTGAAAAAATAGGTTATGGACGTTTTGGCGGTGAAGATATTGGCACCGCGCAAGTTTCTTTGGTTCAGCCTATTTACAATTCAGGTGCAAAGCATGAAATCGAGCGCAGAAAGCTGCTTGAAAAACAGAGCCAGCTTTCATTCCGCCAAAGGGAGGTCGACGTGGTGGCGCAGGTAAAGCAAAATTACGTTCAGCTGCTCGTTCTGAATGAGCGATTGAAACTCCAAAAGGAGAGTATCGTCAGAAACCAGAAGGCATTGAATGATTCCCGTTCGCTCCTCGCGCAGGGCCGTGCATTGCGGGTGGACACATTACGGGCATACACGTCCGTAAAAAACCTCGAACCCGATGTATTGAGACTTACTTATGCATTGCAGATAAGCCAGCAGCAATTGAGAAATCTGCTAGGAGATGTTTCGGAAACCAATTATGTACTTTCGGATTCACTCGAACTCAATGCCAACGAAACAGTTCCTGCCGAGGACAGAACGTACAAATTATCCATTCAGCAACGCCCCGACTTGCAGATTCTTACATTGAACAAGGAAATCAGTGATAAGGAGATTGAATTATACAAATCGGCTAGATTGCCTGTTGTGAGCTTTATCAGCCAATATCAAATCCAGACACAAACCAACCAATTTCGTTTCGGCAACGCTGCTTACCCACCCGTTTTCTACGCCGGAGTGCAATTTGCAATCCCCATTTTCAGCGGAAACCAAAACATCAATAAAATAGCATTGGGCAAAATCGAGAGACAGCAAGCCGATGTGATTTACAACAATGCGCAGGAGCAACTGAAAACCGAAGTAAAACAGGTCTTGGCCAGTCTGATTGAAACATCCGAAAGGATCAAAACCCAGCAGAATGTTTCTGAAACAGCAGAACTCAGTTATTCCATCACAAAATACAGATACGAAAAAGGCGTCGCTTCGAGGCTGGAACTTATCGATTCCGAGTTCGCATTAACATCAGCCAAATCCAATTATCTGGAAGCAGTTTATGATTATCTATCCTCAAAAATCGAATTGGACCGCATTACAGGCAACGTAAAGGATCAGCTATAATATTTTACTCAGCGTTAATAATGATCAACTGGTTGTGTTTAGGTTGTGTATTGTGAGAAGAACCCCGGATACTGTTTGGGGTTCTTCTTTTTGTTTGTGTAAGCTTACTAATTAGCTGACATTGTGGATGCGTACTTTCTTTCTGTTACTGAGTGAGTATTTCCAGATTTCACATCGGTTGATTTAATTGTTTTTACTCTTCCATCGGGATAGTGTGTATAATTCAGAAGTTCAGCGGAGGCGAATTCCTTAAATGGATGATAATTAAATTTCTTTTCAGTTACCATTTTAATTAGGTACGGGCTGAACTTTCCAAAAATCGGAAGATATTTGCCGGTCCCGGAAGCCAAAAAATCGGGATTCAGTGGATAAAGATCCGGGGTCGCGCCGACATAGCTATAAGCCAGTTCCTTAAATTTATCACCTGCCTTATTATAAAACGCGACTGAAAGCAATCTTGCTTGGCCATTTGGTTCGAGTGAATATTCAAATTCTTGTCGCTCATTCGGTTCAAACTTATTGAAAGCTTTAATCAATTGTTGATTTTCGTTGTACTCATATTTGGTGGTGCCGTTAAAATTATTTCCCACACTGCTTTCGATACAAAGCCCGTTTGCATTTAACGTGTATGAATTATCCGCAATTTTCTTGTTGGTGCTAAACTCGTATCTGGTGCTCTTAATGTACTGATCAGAATAGGCATACTCGATGTAATAGTTATAACTTTCGAGGGCCTCTTTTGTAAGGAGATTCCTGGGTCCTGAGTACAGAAGCTTTCTGGAACCGTCGCTGATCAACTTACTATTAGCCGCAATCTTTGCGTTTTGACTACTGGCTGCATTAGCTTGTTCCGCAATTGGACTCAAAACCGCATCTTTCTCATTCTGGCAAGCCCCCAGAAGGCTGACGATAATAATTGCCTTTGTGATAGTGGGTGCATTTCGAAATAATTTCATACTATTTATGTTTGTGTTATTAAATTGATTTAACGGAGCCAAACATATTGCTGAATTGATTAAAACGAGAAACCAAATGGCAAGTGGAAGGGCTCAATGAGTGTGTGGTAATTAAAAAACAGGCTTGACAAGATTGCTGCCAGGCCCGTTTCTATTTAAAAATAATTAATACTACAAGCCTGTTGGCGTCGTGTATTTTCTTTCAATTAGTGATATTGTTTTACCCCAGCTGTCTTTTGTTGTAATAGATTTAATCGCAGATGAGCCATCATTGTTCAAGGCATACGTATAATTGTAGACTTTTTCAGCCGGCACGCCATTTGGAATGTAGTATGTTTTTTCGATGGTTTGTTTTAACAGAAACCTGCTGAACTTTCCGAAAATAGGCAAGTATTTGTTCGTGGCCTGAGCTAAATGTTCTGGATTCACCGGAAACCAATCGAACGAAGAATATCCACCATCCGTGCCGTCCACATATTTGAAATGCAGCTCTTTTAATAATACATCGTTTTTATCATAGAATGTAACAGAATACAGTGATGATCCCTGACCATCAGGATCCATTTCATATTGGTATTCTTGTCGCTGATTAGGTTTGTTTTTATTGTAAGCCAAAAGCAGCTGATTCATTTCATTGTATACATAAACTGTCGTAAACTCCAGTGTAGGCATAATAGCACTTTCTACACAAAGCCCCTTAGCATTCAGCGTGTAGGTGTCATATGAATTGATCTTATTATAGTTAGCAAGATTCGTGTACGTGCCAATAATTTTGTTTCCGGAATACGCATACTCTTTCGAATATTTGCTATTCACAACTTCTTTTGTAAAAACATTCCTAACTCCAGAATAGGATAGGCTGGCATCGCCGTCTTTAACCAACAGTTTCGTTACAACTGTCTTGGCATTAGCGTCAGATGCCTGCTCATGCGATGTAGCAGGTGATACAATTGCATCTTTCTCATTCTGGCAGGCGCTTATCAAGCCAGCGAGGATTAGGGCCTTAGTAATCGCCGGTGCATTGTGAAGTAATTTCATGATTTTGAATTTTAGTGAATATTTGTTTAACCTCACCAAACGTATTGCATGAGCGCTGCTAACAGAAATCCAATGGGCAAATGGTTAATATCAATGAGCCTGCGGTATAAAAGGGTTTGATGCACCATGGCACTGTTTTTATAACGTATACCGAAAAAGACAAGAAATCATGAAAGCACTGACAAATACAGGCAAGCAATATGTTGAAGACGTTGCTGTAAAATATAATCTCAAAACCGAGACTGTTGAAGCGCTGTTAAGAGCAGTAATCAGCGGAAATGGAACAATGGCCCAGTTCAACATTGCAGAACTTGGCGGATCCGGACAGTGGATGAAAGGCGGTATGACGATGGTAGGTGATATGTTCAATAATTCGTTGAAAAGCACAGTAGATAGGCTTTGTAGTGAGCTATCCACCCAGGTTACCAGCCAGGTTCTGTATGAAGAAACCGGTAACGAATCGTTGGAATGGCATCAAGAGAGCAGATCTACGGCAACCGATAGCAATATAACCAGTTCCTGGCCTTCTGTCTTTGGAAACCCTACGTCAAGCGGCTCACAGAACAATTTCCGATATGCCTATTTTGCGCCGGTAAGGAGGCTTGTTATTGAGGAAAATGGCAAGCGGACAATTTATGACACAAAACATCATCAAATTACCGGCATTTCGCAACAGCAAGGTTCGGGGAATTCCTACAAGTTTACCAGCCAGGAAGGCCAGGTGGATTTGGGAAGTTTGGATTTGATATCTGAGCCGGGTGAGCAAACGCAGCCAACGCCGGAACTTGCATATGATGTTACTTCAACGGCCGATCTGCACAGGGAAAGCCAGACGAGCCCGACTGATCGCAGCCCGCAAGATATCATTATTGCGACGATTGAAAAGGTGAATATTTTGTTTGAAAAAGGGCAGATCAGTGAGGAAGAATTCAAAGCCAAAAAGCAGGAATTGCTCGCAAGATTATAAATTTCTGAACATATCATTCGCGAACGACGGCCGGAGGGAAATCATTTCTCCGGCCGTTTGAGTATGTTTTAGGGTGTATTTTAACGTTATTTGCGTCAAATACCCAACCATGATATTTGCACAAATTTCAAAAATAACGGATCCGATCGTCGTGAAAATGGACAGATGGTTCGACGAAAGCATTCGCTTTGTTCCCAACCTGATCATAGCGATTCTGATTCTTGTCGTTTTCCGGTTTCTGGCTCGTTACGGCAGTCGGTTTATGGAAAAAGGGCTCACCAGGGCTTCACAAAACATTGCATTAGTCAGTCTGATTTCCGCATTAACCCGCATTGCAATCGTTACAACGGGCTTGTTCTTTGCGCTCGGCGTTTTGGGTTTGGATAAAACCGTTACATCGTTACTGGCAGGGGCCGGGGTGCTGGCTTTGGCGCTTGGTTTTGCATTTCAGGATCTTACCACCAATTTTATTTCCGGCGCATTTATTGCAATTCAACGCCCCATTAAAGTCGGTGACGTGATTGAAACCAACGGTTTTACAGGCAAAGTCCTTTCCATCGGCCTGCGATCGGTCAAGTTGGATAATTTCGCTGGACAGCTTGTGGAGCTTCCGAGTAAGGATATTTTTCAGAAACCTATTGTAAACTTCACACATTCAGGCGATAGGAGAGTGCAGCTCGAATGCAGCATTGGTTACAAGGACGATCTTTTTCTTGTGGAAGAGGTAGCGCTTTCCGCCATCAAACCCCTTCCATTCCTGCAAAAATTGAAACCAATAGAATTAAACTTCATCCGGTTCAGCGAAAAGAGCATTGATTTTGAAGTGCTATTTTGGATTGATCAGTCCAAAATAGGGCCTGGGCCAGCAAAAAGTGTGGCTATGAAGTCGATTAAGAAGGTTTTTGATGAAAATAATATTGCTTTTCCGACGCCGGTCCGGCCGATGGAGATTGCCAACATTGCTCCGTTGAATAGTCCAAGCTAACCGGATATTCAATCTCTCCCTCGCAATTACCGGTTTATACTATTCTTTGCACTTAAACGCAGATAGTGTAAACCATTTTTTTTATTCAAAATTTCTAACAATTCAATGTTTAAAATTTCCCTCCTTCGATGGCGGCATTGCCTGCCATTCGTTCTGATTTGTCTATGCACAATCTTGCATGCACAGCCCATTTACAACAAAAAAAATGTTACTAAATCGTTGCCCACTTACTTCAATCAGCAGCAAGATGTGCGGCTTATGGAGTATTCGACAGATCCAGCGGGGTTAAATAAAGAATATCGGCTGGAATTGTTGCCTGAGAAAGGTTTACCGGCAGTTAGACTCATGGCTGTAACCGGTAAAATTCAAAAAAAGAAAGTATTTTTTACTGAGAAAAATAACAATGCAAGTTTTAATGACGATCTACCTAATCCGTTCTCCGTTGCTACTGCTGCGGGATTATTGTGGGGTGTAAGAGAAACAATGATCGTCTTTCAAAAGTACTTCGGTTGGAATGGACTTAATAATGCGGGAAAACTCTTAGACGTTGAGTTGATTGAAGAGAATTTTAGCAACGCTTATTTCTCAACAGACGAAGAAAGGATAAAAGTGCTTGGAGACGCCGGAATCAATGTTCCGGATGTCAGCATCGGAGCTATTTGTCATGAATTTACTCATGGAGTTTTTTATTACAGGGGGTATAATACTGGCGTATACTCTAATCAATATCTAGCAATTAGTGAATCTCTTTCCGATATATTTTCAGTCTTCGTTAAAAAAGAAGTTGAGAAGGCTGCCAGTTACAATTGGATTTGTGGTGACGCCACCAAGGCAGGAGGCTTTCGCAACTTCGAAAACCCAAATTTGACTTTTCACCCGGATACCTATGGAGACACGTTCTGGCAAGAATGGGATGACCCGAAATTTAACCCACACGTTAATGCAAGTGTAATCAATCATTGCTTTTATCATCTTGCGCAAGGCTCTGGCGGCCCTAAGAAAAATTTTCACGGCACACCGTATAATTGTGTAGGTATTGGTGTACCAAAAGCAATTGAGATTTTCTGGGGAGCGATGGATGGTCTTTCCACTGAATCTACTTTTTTCGATCTCCGCAAAAGAACGTTGGAAGTAGTGCATAAAATGGGTCATCCAACTGGTTCGGAACTAGATTTAGCAGTAAGAGAAGGCTGGAAGTCAGTAGGTTTAGGGCAAGATTTGGCTATTACTGATGTAATCTGTGAAACAGGAAAAACAGCCGAGTCAATTTTTTACGGACAAGTTCCGATTAACACTGGAAAAGGGGATGTAATTGGAGATGCTCAGGCAGGCAAAATCAATGTTCTCGTAGACTGCGTAAATAAACCGCAAATACATACCTTGATTGCTGATCCAACTACTGCAATCCACTTCATAGACAGTAATGACGCTGATCAGATTTATACCATAGATAACGATGAAAAGCTTTCCAAACAAGGTGTGACAGTACATTTTGCTACAAGGCTTGCTCATGATTACTTTCAGGCTCACCATAACTTTTCGAGCATGGATGGTAATGGAACTACGGAAATTTGGAATTACGTAGGTGATCCCCTGAAAGCATATTCACATGGCTACAACCAGGTAACGAAGTTTTTCAAATACGATAACGACAATACACGCTTATCCATTGACCAAATTGCCGGAACCTACTTCAGCGGAATTTATTATAACGTTAAAAATGTGCAGTCACCTGAACTAGGTGAGTCGATAGCCGTGCGTTTGGCGTTAGCCGATATCTTTGGTTTAGAAGTTAACAACGAATATCGGGTGTCAAAAAATCAGCAACCGATATGGACCATTGGTGCTGACGCATTCTCTGGCAATGAATACTTGCGAAGCTTTTCAAATCCAACGCTTAAAGGACAACTTAATTTTTATAAATCGCCCAACTGGGCATTTGCAACTCCAGAACAAATGGCTGGCGTCTGGACACAATTCTATTACTTGATAAGCAATGGTTCCGGACTGAATGGCTACACAAATGCTGATGGGCAAACCAAGTTCATCCTCAAACTGAAAGAGGGTGTGCCCGCCAAAATAATGTTTACAGCCTTTCACAAGTTCTTGTCGGATAACCCGACATTTCCGGAAATGGCTCTGGCAATACTATCATCAGTGGCTAACAACGGATATTCGCAAAAGTCAACAACCTGGAAGACTTGCAAAGATGCGCTGGATTGTGTTTTGGGGCAAAACGGTGTAAATCCGCCTGATCTTTGGGCAGTTGACGGCAATGGTGACCCTGCTAAGGAGGTAGACCCGCTCAACGCAATGTTTCGGGCAAATGTGCTTTATCCAGGCAAAGAAGGCGACCGACTTTTTGAGGTTTCTGAAAATCAAGCGTTCAAAGATGAACTGGCTCCTGTTTACCGAGCATTTCAGCATACATCAGAAGTATTGTTGCCATATATTGATGAAAAAGATCCGGGGGAGCAGACCAGCAGTGCTAAATTTTATCTGGAAGGCGGAAAACAATACTTTGTGCGCAGCAGACTTTTCAGTGCAAATGGACCTGGCTGCGCTAGTTCGATCGGTGGACCTTTGGAGTGCCGTGACTTGGAAAAGATGACCGAGAACTGGAGCACAACGCTGGAAGTGACAACCTTACCGATCATTTCAAATGTGATAAGCCCATTGGAAAACGACAAAGTAGATGCCTGGGGCAGCAAGTTTAATTGGCATGCAACGCCAGGTGCAGCAGGTTATGTCATGCGTGTAACAGATCTTTCGGGAGCAGTTCCTGTTATGGACCGTCCTTTTAAATCGACTAGTGACGAATCAGAGAGCGTAGAGATTGCTCTTGCCAAAGAACGTGGTTATAGTTGGCAAATAGTTGCCACCCATAAGTTGGGTTCAGAAGAAGGAGTGAGTTGGGATAAAGTTTCAAAGACACTGGTTAAAACCGGCCTAACAGACGTAGACATATTTGGAGAATGGACAGGCTCCATTTCTTTTAAAACCTCACTGCCCGAAACCCCTTTACTTGTGCCTCCCGGTCCTGCTGACGTAGAACATGTCCCTCCTTTTGGGGAAGATATCTTACTTTCTGCGGAGGAGGCTCCCGGAGCAACTGGTTATCGATACCACATTCAGGACAAAAAGGATGACATGGAAGTCCCGCTGGTTTTGTACGACCATGAAAATCTGAAACTACCTGACATTTCGAACGGCAAAGTATATACATGGGCGTTCGAGCCATACAAGGAGGCCACACCACCATTCATTACTGAGAAAGAGTTTGGCAAAAAGTATTTTTCAACCTTTGTGGTTGACTATTCGCTAGTGCCAGCGCCGGTGCTATTGTCACCTGTAAACGATGCAGTTTTTAACTTTGGAACATCAACACCCGATCAAGTTTTTTCTTGGTCTCCCGTGGCAGGAGCTGTGGAATACGATTATTCTGTTGACTTTGCAGAAGATGAAGTTACTGATAATCATAGCTCTACTTCGGAAACAAGTGTCGCCATGGATGTCGGCGATGTATCTACTGGTGCAAAGGGCGGTTTTAGGTGGAGAGTCAGGGCAAAGGCGAAAGACGAAAAAGGAGACTGGATAGAGGGACCCTATTCTCCCTTGTCATTCTATTGGCTGAGGCCTGAAAAAACAAATCTTAAATATCCGAGTGACGGTGCGCAAACTGTGGATAACCATAAAGCAGAATTCTCCTGGTACGAACAGTGGGCTCCGGCTGGACACCTTTTTAGATTATGGAAGGATAATGTGATCGTGTTCGAAAAAGAAGTTTTTGGCAAAAGCATAACAATCACCAATTTGGAAGTGAATACAGATTACACCTGGGATGCTCCGGCGATGACGAAAACGCCGACAGCAACACATTTCCCGGAAACCTACACGTTCGCACATTTCCGGACCGGAAATGCACAGGATGAAGAAAAGAATGGAAAGGAAATTAAGGAGTATGATCCCAATGAAGATGAAGCAGGGCCTGGGGATCCAAATGATCCGAATGACCCGGACCAAGGCTCAGGGGATGTTTTTTATCCTCAATTAGGCTTCACAGTCGATGTCAAGGACGGGGAATTTGCGGATACATATTCTTATTCCTACAAAGTTACTGTGACAAGTGACAAAGGCTATTCCAGAGAGTGGAATTGCGCCGTGAATGGACTGGGGGTAGTATTTATTCCAGAAGATCTTTTCCAGACGAAAGTCAATGGAGATTTGCCAGAGGACACAGCTCTGTACCACTTTCATCTTGAAATTACAGACCTCAATGGGAAAGACGACAGTTATGCCGCAAGCCCGACGTATGATTTTGCTCTGCTTTTATATGATGCTTTGCCAGCCGTTCAGGGCAAGAAGATGCCACTTTTAGATTCGATACCACAATCAGGCGTGTTCGGCGGCAGATGGGTGGGATGTAGCATTGATTTTGATTTTGAATACACCTTTTCAACCAAAAAACCGAAACCATGACGAAGATTATATCAGGTGCAATCCTATTATTTAGTCTTTATGCATTTCAAGCAAAAGCTCAGAATCAAATCATTAAAAGTAAATATGGATTAACGATTTATCCAGTAAATACAACGATTAACGCAGTCACCCTTTATCCTAATCCTGCCGCTTTAACGGTAAGATTTAAATCAACAAAGCCATTAGTTGGCTTCAATTTAGAGGTGGTTGATCAAACAGGATTAAGTTGTTTAAAGCTGCAACACCGGACAGATGAAACACTAGATATTTCCAAACTCCCAACTGGAATATATATCGTTCGATTTACGAAGGGAAAAGAATCTTATTCCCAGAAGCTGATCGTGCAACGGGAGTAGTTTGATGACTAGTGATGCAGGAAGCCGATAAATGCTAGGCTCCCTGCCAACATTGGTTCACTCTCTTAGTAGTCAAAAAAAACTTCTCAAGTTTCCAAAACTTGGTAAGCCTATCCTGAGTAACCAGGACAAAAAAAAGCGTCCCGGATCTTAGAACCGGGACGCCTTGACATTGATGCCCAATATCAATACCGATAAGTCTCCGACTTAAACGGCCCTTCAATGCTAACGCCGATGTAAGCCGCCTGCTCGTCCGAAAGCGTTTCCAATTTTGCGCCTACGTGGCCCAGGTGGAAGGCTGCAACTTTTTCGTCCAATGCTTTTGGAAGTACGTATACTTTTTTGTCGTAAGCCGCAGTGTTTGTCCAAAGTTCGATTTGTGCAAGCGTCTGGTTAGAGAATGAGCATGACATTACGAATGATGGGTGGCCCATTGCGCATCCAAGGTTTACCAAACGGCCTTCTGCAAGAACGATAACATCTTTGCCGGCAACTGAATAAATATCAACCTGTGGTTTGATCTGCACTTTTGAATCGCCGTAAGTTGAGTTCAACCAAGCCATATCGATTTCATTATCGAAGTGACCGATGTTGCAAACAACCGCTTTGTCGCGCATTGCCAGGAAGTGACGATCTGTGATGATCTTGTAGTTTCCTGTTGCTGTTACAAAAATGTTCGCACGCGTTGCAGCTTCGTCCATTGTTACCACTTCGAAGCCATCCATTGCAGCCTGAAGCGCACAAATTGGATCGATTTCAGTAACCAACACACGGCATCCTGCGCCACGAAGCGATTCTGCTGAACCTTTACCCACGTCACCGTAACCAGCCACAACAGCTACTTTACCAGCAAGCATTAAGTCAGTTGCGCGACGGATCGAATCCACAAGTGATTCGCGGCAGCCGTATTTGTTATCAAATTTAGATTTTGTAACTGAGTCATTTACATTGATTGCAGGCAAATGAAGCGTTCCGTTTTTCAAACGGTCATATAGACGAAGCACACCTGTTGTCGTTTCTTCCGAAAGTCCTTTGATGCCTTCAATCAGCTCAGGATATTCGTCAAAAACCATATTAGTAAGGTCACCACCATCATCCAGGATCATATTCAATGGCTTGCGGTCTTCGCCGAAGAACAATGTTTGCTCGATACACCAGTTGAATTCCTCTTCGTTCATGCCTTTCCAAGCGTAAACCGGGATGCCCGCTGCTGCGATCGCCGCTGCTGCGTGATCTTGCGTCGAGAAAATATTACATGAAGACCAGGTAACCTCAGCACCCAGTGCAGTAAGCGTTTCGATCAAAACCGCCGTTTGAATGGTCATGTGCAAGCAACCGGCAACACGTGCACCCGCAAGTGGCTGTGATGGACCGTATTCTGCGCGGATTGACATTAAACCCGGCATTTCAGCTTCTGCAAGCGTAATTTCTTTACGGCCCCATTCGGCCAAACTGATGTCTTTTACCTTGTAAGGAATGTACGTTTCTGTTGACGTCGCCATTATGTGACAGTTTAGTTTATATCTTTATTTTGACACAAAACTAACCAGAAAAACCACGGAGGGGAAGAAAAATAGATACAAATTGTGGTTTTGCTCCTAAATTTGGATGTTTTATCTTCTTAGTGCTGCATATGTAGCGCTTTGTAAGTGAGGACAAGGTTTATTCGCCGCCCTGGCAGATATTTTGTCTTGACCGCTGTGAAATGCTGGCTTGCATGCCGTTCGTCGACGTTAATGAGGTCTTTGTCGACAATGTTTTTGAGGTCAGAAAATAGGCCGCGAATTGGTTATATTTGCCTATGCGCCCAAACGTTTACCCTACTCATCAGGCCCGGATAAGGATCTTGCAGCATGCCGCGTTCTGGATCGTCGTATTGATCATCCTGACGGTGATCTATGGCGCGGGAATGCCTGATTACTGGATTGCGATCGGCGTCGTTGCCCTGTTTTTGCCTATACACATTGCTTATTTCTATTCGATCGGGTATGTCATTATCCCGAAGTTTTTCAACAGAAAAAAGCGAATCGAATTTTTTGTCTTGCTTATTGCAGCAGTAGTTTTTTCAACGCTGACTTTCAGATTGATGGAGATTTTTGTAGCTGACCCTATCATTTACAGCGCGGTTAAGAAAACGGACCCTACATTTGTATGGAAAAAACTGGAAGGAAGTTTCTGGCAACAGCTCGCAAAACCGGTGTATCTCATCAGCGCTTTTGAACAAACTAATATTTTTGTTTGGATAGCCTTATCGGTTAAATTTTTCAAAATGTGGTTTGAAAGAAGGCAGGCTGCTATGGAGGCCGAGCTCAACTTTTTAAAGGGTCAGTTACATCCGCACTTTCTTTTTAACACACTCAATAACCTTTATGCATTAACATTGAACCAATCGCCGCAATCGCCTGGCGTGGTGCTGGGCCTGGCGGAAATATTACGTTATATGCTTTATGAAGCCAATACGGATGTGGTTGATTTAGAACGGGATATCAAAATTGTAGAAAGCTATATCGAGCTTGAAAAAATCCGTTACGAAGAACGGCTGGACATTAATTTCAGCATTAATGGTCTTTCCAATGAATATAAAATTGCGCCGCTGCTGATCCTCCCGCTGGTGGAAAATGCTTTCAAGCATGGCGCAAGCGAGCAGGTAGGGCAGGCCTGGATCAACATTGACCTGCGGGTTAAAAACAATTTTCTTAAATTTAAAATATCCAACAGCAAGCCCGACCGGCCAGATCCGAAAGACAGCCGAAACCATCATACCAGCATCGGATTGGCCAATGTCAGGAAGCGGTTGGAGATTTTGTATCCGTCAGCACACCAGCTCAAAATTCTGGAAGAAGACGAAGTTTTTGCCGTAATCCTCGAATTGGAATTGGATAAAAAAATTGAAATAGCCTCATAATGAAGATAAAAGCGATTTTGGTAGACGACGAACCGCATGCCATTGAGGTGCTGGATAATTATCTCCGGAATTTCAATGAAATCGAGATCGTTGCGCGCTGCCAGGATGCTATTCAGGCTTTTCAGGTTTTGCAGCAGCAGAAAGTGGATCTGATGTTTTTGGATGTAAAAATGCCTGGATTAACAGGGACCGAGCTATTGAGGAGCCTCAAAACACCGCCAAAAGTCGTTTTTACAACCGCTTACCAGGATTACGCCGTCGAGGGTTTTGATCTCAATGCAGTGGATTATCTGCTCAAACCCATTCCTTTTGAGCGCTTTTTGAGAGCCATGGATAAAGTTTTTACAGGTTTGAATGTTACCAACCAATCTGTTTCCATTGCCCAAAAGGCCGCCGTAAGCAACCAGGACATCTTTTTGTATCTCAAAGTGGATCGGAAAATGGTCAAGGTCAATGTGAATGATATTTTTTGGGTGGAAAGCCTTCGGGATTACATTAAGGTTGTTTTGAAGGATAAGGTGTTGATTACAAAGCAAAAGATCAGCCTGCTGGAAGAGCTGCTTCCCGAAGACAACTTCATTCGCGTGCACCGGTCTTTCATCGTGGCTGTGGATAAAGTGGAAAGTTACCACGCACATAAAATTGAAATCGCCGGGAAAGAACTTCCTATCGGCCGGAATTTCAGGAACGATTGTCAGCGACGCTTCAAGCTGACTTTTTAGTAAACGGTTAAAATTAGCGTCTACTGACGCCTTTCGTCGATAAAACCTGCTGTTAATCGACAGTAATTTCTCACCTCGCTATTTCGACTTACCATTGCACCGCCATTTAGCCGATGGTGAAAATCAGTGTTCAGTAAATCAAAAAATAGCCATGTTAAAAAGTAAAAGAATTCTGCTTGCCCTCTTTTCACTTGCCCTTTTCGTAACAAGCTGCAAGGAAGATGAAGACGTAAAACCAGGCAACACGTTAACCGCCCGCGCCGGTGCGGATCAGAATGTGAATGCCGGTGACATTGTAACCCTCGATGGAAGTGCCTCAACCGACAGCGAAAACAAACCATTCGATTACCGCTGGACATTTACAAAAAAACCAACCGGCAGCACCACAGCCCTCAGCTCGGCAACGGTGAGTAAGCCAACATTCAAAACGGACCTTCCCGGAGAATACGAAGTTGAGCTTACCACCAGCAATGCTAACGGCGAAAGCAAAGACAAGGTCCTGATCACTGCAACGGTGATCCAGCCGGTCGTGCTGGACGCAAATATTGCTGCAAAGACCACGCTGGAAGACCGGATCGACAATCCTGATGTGCCCGACTATGTTGCCAATGGAAATGTTGCCGTAAATGCCGAGTTGACTTTGAAACCGGGTGTAGTAATTGCTTTTGCAAGAGACGCAAGGCTTGAAGTGAATGATAATGGCGGAATTCTGCTCGCAAAAGGTGATTCTACGAAACCGATCCGTTTGATTGGAAAAGAAACCAAGAAAGGCTTTTGGGCCGGAGTCATTTTCCGCTCTTCGAGCAGTGCTAATACGCTGGAATATGTGCAGGTGCTGCATGCCGGAAGTAAAGTGCTGTTCAGTGGCAGAAAAGCTGGAATGGCCATAGCGGGTTCTTCGAAAGCAGAAGTGTCTATTAAAAACAGCCTTTTCGAGCAAAATGACGGATATGGTTTGTGGATTGAAAGAGGCGTAATTCTTTCTTCATTTACAAAAAATACATTCAAAGGTAACACCGAGGCCGGCATTCTGCTGGATGCCGATAATGTTGCCAAACTGGACGTGAACTCCTCTTTCACGAACGGAAACGGACGCAATGTGGTGGAGATTTTCGCTTCGCAACTATCTAAAAACATTACTGCAGAAGTGGTTTGGCAGGGATTCAAAGACAAAACACCTTACCGCGTGCTGGAAGGCCTTACGGTTGACGCAAACTGGAAGATCAGTCCGGGTGTAGTGATTGAAATATCGGAAGGAGCGCGAATGTCCATTGATGAAGGTTATATCAATGCCATCGGAACACCAACTGCGAAAATCGTTATCAAAGGCGCTGAAAATAAGCCAGCTTATTGGAGAGGTTTGATATGCTACACAACCAGCGCAAACAACGTTTTTGAACATGTGGAAATATCCGGCGGCGGAAGCACAGCGCTGGTTTCGGGTAAAAAAGTGAACATTGCGGTTTACGGAAGCCAGGCCAGAATGCAGATTAAAAACTCCAAAATCTCGGGCAGCGGCGGCTACGGAATGTATGTGAATTACCAGGCCATTGTGAATGACGACATTGAAACCGTCAACACTTTTGCCGACAATGTGGAAGGTAAAGTGCTGCGTGAAAAATAAAATTGTATGAAACCAATTGAGTTAATTTCCGTGGTTCGGATCATTGGCATTGTGCTTTACTTTTTCATTGCAGCACAAGGCGCGTTTTACCATTTCGGTTTTGGAAAAGCATTGTATAACATTCCAGCCGATGATTTTATAGTGCTTCGCAAAGCTGTTGACCCGATTGTCCGGGGCAAATTCAAGGTGCTGTACTTGTCTGCATTGGCCGTTATGTTCATCTGGTTTTTGATGAGTGATAAAAGTGCCGGATTCCTTTCCTATGCGCCTGTTTTGCTTGCTTTTCTGTTTCTGGTGGCCGATATGGCGCTTATTTTGAAATTTAGCGAGCCCGTTAATGCGCTAATCAATAGCAACTCAATCGACACAGAAGCCGGTTTTGAAAGCGCCAGGAGTGAGTGGTTAAAGTTCATTTTGATCAGGGGTTACCTTTCGATTTCCGGGTTTCTCTTACTGCTGATTCATCTCGTTTTCAAAATCCGCTGATCATAACCAAATACGTATATTATAATCCGTTTCATATTTTAATTATTACAAAGCCATGTTAAATAAAAATCAACCTTCCATTACATTCGCCCGTCAAACACGGCAGGTGTTTCTTTCACTGGCAATTGCAGCTGTTTCACTGGCATCTTGCAAGGATGACAAAGACAATGTCAAGCCGGACGACGGCAATCCGCCTGCCGAAGACAAAGCGTTTTTGCCTGAGAAAGATCAGATTTATACATACAGGATCCTGGACAGTGACGGTGAAAAGAGCAGTTCCACATTGCAAGTTGTTAATACAAAGGATTCTTCGGGAATTTCCGTATACAATATTGAAAATGTGATCCAGGAGGGAAGGGTTTTTGTTACAACCAGAAGCCGGGCATTCAGTAAGGGCGGACTCACGACTAACGAAATGCTTCATGAGGATGCCGTGCATGCATTATACGATATCGTAGAAGAATTCGCTGAAATTGAGGATGTTAAATTGAGCGGGTTCCCCCAAAAGCAGGTGCTGGAAAACAAAGGAACGGTCGGCAGCAACGTAACTTTCGGCAAAGATCCGTTGAAGGTTGACATAGCATTGCTGATACCAATCGATGAGAAAAACAAAATCGAGGCAGATTGGGAAACTACATTGACCTATCTGGATGGGAAGGCGACTAAGCAGGAGGAAATAACGACGCCGGCAGGAACATTCAAGTGTACCAAGTGGGAGTATAAATATGAAATGCATATAAAATTATCCAGCCTTTACATACCAGTCGAGGAAACCGAAGATGTTTGTACAGTTGAACTATGGACTGCTCCGGGCGTAGGCATCGTGAAGTCGATAGAAACGGTCGGCGAGGATTCTTCCACCACGGAATTGCAAAAAATCGCTAAGAAATGAGACGCGTTTTCGTACTAATGCAATGTCTGTTCATGCTGATGGCCGTCGCATGCACCGAAACCGATGGCCCTTCGCCGGATGAAGCAGCACCGGAAGAAGGATATACAACCGGGAAGATCACCAATACGGACGGGTCGCCTATGCCAGGTGTAAAGGTGGTGGTGGACAATACCATGATTTACGCATCTTATTCCATCGGAACTTCGGATGAAAAGGGAAATTACAAGATCCAGCTGCCCAAAGTAGGCACATTCATGGCCTCAGCGCATATTACAAAAAAATACAATGGCCGGGAATATGAGCTGGATCTGGATCCTGATGTGTACGAAGAGTTCAGCATTAACGGCGCTGTGCGGAACTTCCAGTGGAAGCTCAGTGGCCGGCGACCGGTGGAAGCGCAAGGTTACTATGGCGCGACCATTGAGGTGAATAAAGATGTCATGAGCAGCGTTTACGATTCCGAAAACATTGAATTCACGCTGGTTCCTGTTGGGAATCTCATCGACGGTTCAAAGGGTAAGACGCTCAAAATGAAACATGGTGAGCCTTTTACAAGTGACTACGGAAAGCTGGTAGACATTCCGCTGGGCAGATACACCATGACGGCCTATTACAACGGAGAAGGAGGAAAAGGGCCCTTGAAATTAAGAAAACACTTTTCCGAGGACGAATATGAGAATGAGATCACCATTGATTTTGAGCCGTCAACGATGTGGGGAAATAATATAGCTTTTATCAGCTATTCGGAATAAAAAAATGCGGGGTCGCCTTGACGAACCCGCCTAACGAAATACGGAGTAAAGAGTAGTAGTGCAAAATTCCCAGGCCATTTCGGACCTGGGAATTTTTATTTACACCAAAACAGTGAAGCTTTTAAAAATAGCGCCAACCCTAACTGCGTCGAATATACGCGCAGGCGTTCCGCCATGGTTCAGCACCGATTGCTCATGTGAAGTGACGCACATTTCGCAGCCGTTCAATGCCGAGACTACGAGGCTCAAAAGTTCAAAGAACTCTTTGCCCAAAACAGGATTTACCATAATGCTCATCTTGATTCCAGCGGGAGAGTTATCGTAAAATTCCTTGTGCATGAAATGCCTGAAACGATAGAAAACGTTGTTCGCATTCATCAAAGAAACGCAGGCTGTTACTTCTGCAATTTCCTTTTCATCAGCACCTTCCGTCGTTGCCAGTTCTTCAAGAGCGGTGATCAACGCTGCATTTTTCTCGTTCACGGCCACCGAAAGCGCGATCAGAAGCGCTTCTTTACGGTTCAATGTCTGCGATTTGAGCACATTACCCACATTAATCTTCAAATCTTTCAGATAACGGTGGTCCAATGCGGCGAGCTTATTGATCAGCACACTTTCAAATTCTGCAGGCAGGTTTACTTCTTTATACAGGGAATCTTTCGTATTCCCTGTCGTTGCGAATGGATACATTTCTGGTTGTGATTAAGCTAATGTTGCTTCACCTTTAACCCAGTTGCAAGGGCAAAGTTCGTCTGTTTGCAAAGCATCCAAAACGCGGATTACTTCACCAACATTACGGCCAACCGAAAGATCATTCACACTTACCCAACGAATAACGCCTTGTGGATCAACGATGTAAGTTACGCGGTAAGCGATTTTTTCGTTTGCTTCAAGAATACCCAATTCTTCTGCAAGCGATTTAGAAGTGTCGGCCAGCATGGGGAATTGCAGGTCACGCAGATCGTCGTGGTTTTTTCTCCAAGCAAGGTGAACAAATTCACTGTCGGTAGAAGCACCGATCAGCATAGTGTCGCGGTCTGCGAAGTCTTCAACGTGTTTTCCGAACTCAGCAATTTCGGTAGGGCATACAAAAGTGAAATCCTTTGGCCACCAGAACATTACCATCCACTTTTCAGCGTTTTTGTGATCTTCTGAGGTAATATCGTAGAATTCATTGCCTTTTTCAAGCGAAACAACTGACGTTTTTTTAAATGCTGGGAAGGTAGATCCCACGGATAAAATCCTATTTGACATGATTGTGCGTTGGTTTATAATTTGTACATTTTTAATGTTACAAAACTACAACCAGCGCTTGCACAAGACAACTTTGGACCTGGTATTATATAAGGAAAGTGTTGTTTTAATCAAATGAATTTGATTTTATTTATCAAGAACTGATATTTATCAATTTTATCAATAGTGTGATAAATTCGGCCGATATAATTTAACTAATAATTACTTAAATTATAAAACTCACTCCGGCATCAGGTTCAGCACCGTTTCCAGCGCCATGCCGCGTGATCCTTTAATTAATATGTATGTATTTTCTTGCGGGTTGTCCATAACCCAGTTGTGCAGCGAAAATTTGTCGGGGAAATAGTAAGCTTTTGGCAACGCAGGCAATGCGTGCTGCATGAGCTGGCCCGCCAGGATCACGATATCAAACTTATGTTTTGCGATCTGTTCCCCCAAAGCCAGATGCTCTGCCGGGGCGGCTTCGCCCAGCTCAAACATATCGCCCAGGATCAGCATTTTCCGTGGTGCGTCAATGCTGGCAAAGTTGGCAACGGCAGCCGACATAGAGGATGGATTAGCATTATAAGCATCCATAATCACCGTATTGCTCCCTTTTTTAACGATTTGCGAACGGTTATTATCCGGTTTGTAAGTCGCAACGGCCTCATTGGCATCACTGTCTTCCACACCGAAATGCTTTCCGATCGCCAGCGCAGCGCACATGTTGTCAAAGTTGTAGCCGCCTGGCAGTTGTGTAGAAACCGTTTTCCCATTGTTTTGATAAACTACAAAAGGACTTTCCTGCACCAAAACAGGATTTACCGCACTGTTATCCGAGCAATAAAAGACGATTTCACCAAATGCCCGGCGCTTGCTGGCCATTTCCATGATCACGTCATCTTTGGTATTCACGAAAACAGTGCCCTTCTTTTTGGAAAGAAAATCGAAAAGTTCGCCCTTGCCCTTCATAATGCCAGCTATTCCCCCGAAACCTTCGAGATGCGCCTTGCCAATGTTGGTGATCAGTCCGTGCGTAGGAATAGCAATGGTGCTTAGCAAAGCAATTTCCTGCTGATGGTTCGCGCCCATTTCAATGACCGCCATTTCGTGTCTGGCAGGGTCAATGGACAGGATCGTTAATGGCACGCCAATGTGGTTGTTCAGGTTTCCTTTGGTTGCATATGTGTTGTATTTCATAGATAACACCTTCGCAATCAGCTCCTTCGTGGTGGTTTTTCCATTAGAGCCAGTTAATGCGATCACCGGGAAAGTAAAAGTTTTGCGGTGATGCCTGGCCAGGTCCTGCAATGCTTCCAGCGCATTTTCCACCAGCAAAAAACGCTCATTAGCAACCATTTCCGCATTGTCCACCACGGCATAAGCGGCGCCTTTGCTTAATGCTTCCGCTGCGTATTGATTGCCGTCAAAATTATCGCCTTTTAACGCGAAAAACAGACAACCCTCGCTGATTTTGCGGGTGTCGGTGGAGATGGCGGTACTGTTTTGAAAGTGGTTATGGAGCGTTTCGGTCGAAGTATACATGAAATCCTGATTCAATATAAAGTTATAAGCGCTTATTTCGTTAGGTTTAAAACCAAGTTAAGCAAGCCCGCGCGGTGCCAGTTGCCCGGCGCCCCAGTGCGACGGCCGGCACGAACCGCAAAACTAATAGATTATTCCTCAACGATGCGAACGAAATTTACCTCCTTTTTCCTCTTCATCTTTTACATTATAACGCTTTCAAATGCTTTTTCGCAAAAGTCATGGTTTAAAATCGACACGCTGACCAGCGTAACTTCCAAAGGTGCAAAACTGACCAATCCCTGGGCCGGCGGACTCAATGCTTCACAGTTCCTTAAAATGCATTTGAACAATGATGCGGACGAGGATATGGTCGTTTATGATCGCACAAACAGCAAAATCACCACATTCCTGGCCGCAGCTGACCCGCTGAATCCAGGCAAAAAGGCATTCATTCACACACCCTATTACGAATCGCTTTTTCCCAAAGCCGATAACTGGATAATCCTCGCCGATTACGATGGCGACGGGAATAAGGACCTTTTCACGAGCACATCATTAGGGATCAGTGTTTACAGGCAGGTAAAAACAGGGCAGTCCTGGACATTCAGGCAAATGCAGGAAGTGCTTTATACCAAAGGGTTTTCCGGCAATATCAATTTGCAGGTCTCGGGAACAGACATTCCGGGCATTGTGGACGTGGACGATGACGGCGATCTGGACCTGTTGCTTTTCGATTTTTCGGGGAACTACATTGAGCTGCACCAAAATCTGAGCGTGGAGACATTTGGCGTGCCGGATAGCCTTGGTAATTCGCAAACCCCCGTTTTTCAGCGTAACGGCGACTGCTGGGGGAATTTTCATAAAGGCACGGACGAAGGTTTTGAGTTCGGCCTGGATTGCGGGGTGACCGTTAGTTCCGGCAATCGCGAAATGCATGCGGGAAATTCTATTTTGTTGCAGGATTTGAATGGTGATGGCAAAAAGGACCTTTTGGCAGGTCACGTCAGCAACACGCACATCTCATTTTTAACCAATTCAGCAAGCGGTTTGATCGGTAATTTTACAGCCTATACCAACACTTACCCAGCCGTTAACCCCGTGCTTTTACATATTTTCCCTGCCGCATTTATGGAAGACGTGGATTTTGATGGAAAAAAAGACCTGCTCATTGCGCCTAACACGGCTTCCAACGATGGTAACCTGACCGATTTCAAATCTTCCGGCTGGTTTTATCAAAACACGGGGACTGACACAAAGCCGGATTTTAAACTCATAAAAAAGAACTTCTTACAAGATCAGATGCTGGACGTCGGTGAAAATGCAGCACCTTCATTTTTCGACATGGATGGTGACGGCGATCTGGATATGCTGATCGGAACTGGCGGGATTCCCGGGCAAAACGGTTTTAAGGGCAGTTTCTGGCTTTTGAAAAATAATGGAAATAACACAACGCCCGCATTTGAAGTCGAATCAGAAAATTATCTTAATCTGGCTTCTGCCTTCGGCGTTTACAACATTAAGCCGCAATGGGCTGATTTCAATGGCGATGGCGTCACCGACCTCGGTTTCGCAGCCACTTCTACCACAACATTAAAACTGGAATACCGCTATGTTCCGAACAAAGCGGCCGCAGGCGCGCCAGCGCAACTGAATCTTGCTGATGCTGTGACGATCGCGATGCCAACCGAATCCCAAACCGGCGATTCACCCCATTTTTACGATGTGGACGGCGACGGCGACCTGGATTTACTCGTGGGTAAGACTCAGGGCAATATTTATTATTATACCAACACCGGGACCAGCAAGCAATTTACATTCAAGCTGGAAAGTGACGCATTTGCGGGTGTTGCCATTAGCTTTGAAGGCCGTTCGCCCCAACTCGCCGTGGCCGATTTTGATCTCGATGGTCGTGCAGACGTCCTTACAGCAGACCACACAGGCAACATTCGCCTGTTTCACGGAGCCGACTGGGGTAAATGGACAGAGCGGGAAACATTACTCGTGGAACAGAACGGAAAAGCCTCCGCGCCGTCATTCGGCAATTATCTGGCACTGGCAGCAGGCGATTATAATGGGGATAAAAAGCCGGATATCGCCGTCGGCAGCAATGCGGGTGGACTCAGGTTGTTGACCAACATTGTCCCGGTGACCATTACGGGCAACGAACCATTAACGGGGCCGCTTGTTAATGTGTTTCCAAATCCGGCTGCCAATTATTTAAAGATCAAGTCCTCAAAATCAGCAACGTTTGACATTATCAGTGTAAGCGGCCGGAAAATCGTCAGAGATCAAAAGCTGAATGCGAATATCGAGCAGGAAATCGTCACGGAATATTGGCCGGCAGGGTTGTATTTGATTGAATTGAAATCGGATAACAGCCGCGTGGTGCGGAAAGTGATGGTAGCAAATTAGCAAGTAGATAGCCGCAGAAAAGCTCTTACAAGATAAAATTCATTTTTCATGCAAGCTCTTCTCGGCGTAATTTTCCATTTTATTGGCGGTTTTGCTTCCGGCAGTTTTTACATTCCATACAAACAAGTCAAGGGCTGGGCCTGGGAATCCTACTGGATCGTCGGCGGGCTTTTTTCCTGGCTTATCGTCCCGCCGCTAGCCGCATATTTGACTATCCCGGGCTTCACCGACATCATCGCTTCCACCGATGGAGGCATTTTACTAATAACATACATTTTTGGCGTTTTGTGGGGCATAGGCGGGCTAACTTACGGATTAGGAGTTCGTTATCTGGGCGTCTCGCTCGGAAGTTCCATTATTCTCGGGCTTTGCTCCGTTTTCGGCGCATTAATCCCGTCCGTTTACTATCAGTTTTCACCCAGACCAGGAAAAGATACAATCTCAGATTTGTTTACAAACAGCTGGGGACAAATGGTTTTGCTAGGCTTGCTCGTTTGCGTGATCGGCATTATCATTTGTGGAAAAGCCGGCGCGATGAAGGATAAGGATCTCAAAAAATCGGGATATGTTGCGGATGATAAAACGGAATTCAAAATAGGCTTAGGGTTGACAGTTTCGATCATTTCCGGCGTGTTAAGCGCTTGTTTCGCATTCGGGATTGATGCGGGTAAGGTGATGGCAGAGGAAGCTAATGCAGCCTGGAAAGCGCTGAATCCCGATCAGGGTGAGTTTTTATTCCAAAACAATGTGACCTATGTTGTGATCCTTTTGGGCGGTTTAACCACCAACTTTATTTGGTGCATGCTTCTGAACGCGCGTAACAAAACATTTGGTGACTACACAAATTCCAGCACGCCGTTGCTATCTAACTACATTTTCTCGGCACTCGCCGGTACAACCTGGTTCCTGCAGTTTTTCTTTTACGGCATGGGCGAGAGCAAGCTGGGCAATGGTCCAAGCTCGTGGATTTTGCACATGGCATTCATCATACTGGTCGCCAACTCATGGGGGTTGATCCTGAAAGAATGGAACGGGATCAGCAAAAAAACGCTCACTACGATCATTTCAGGTATTTTGGTCATTGTGTTATCTGTTTTGATAGTTGGATACGGCAATTATTTGAGGGAGTAGTTTTAATGGTTTTGTTTATGCAAAAACATCTTTCCGTTTCCTTACTGATTCTGGCGGTTTTTGCATTAAATGCTTGCCGGAGCAATAACCAAAGCGATCAGAAAACATTGGAGCAAACAAATCATGAGGCAAAAGGCACATTCGGTTATGATGTCGCCTTTTTGAAAAAACATAACAGTGCATTGATCCTGCAAGCGCCGGATAATGCTGATGCCCAGGCCATTATCATTCCCGAATATCAGGGACGCGTGATGACCAGCACGGCCAATGGAAGTGAAGGCAACAGTTACGGCTGGATCAACTACAAATTGATCGAAAGCGGTGTAAATCAGCCGCATATCAATGCATTTGGCGGAGAAGAGCGCTTTTGGCTTTCACCCGAAGGCGGCCAGTTTTCGGTTTATTTCAAAAAAGGACAAACATTCGATTTTGCCAACTGGCAAACGCCCGCGATCATTGATACGGTCATTTATGAGGCCGTGGAAACGAATAGTTCTTCGGTCAGCTTCCGTGCGGATGCAACAATCGAGAATTACAGCGGAACCGTTTTTGTGATTGAAATAAACCGCAAAATTTCAATGCTGGATAAAGCTGCGATCATTTCTGAACTGAACATTGCGTCTCTCGAAGGCTGCAAATCGGTTGCTTATGAGTCTGTTAATGCACTTACAAACAAAGGCACCGACTGGAAAGCGGAAACCGGGATGCTTGGAATCTGGCTTCTGGGAATGTTTAAACCGACTGAAAAAACGGTGATCGTCGCGCCGTTTTCAACTCATTTATCCAAAAAACCTTTGCTAACCGACGACTATTTCGGCAAAATCCCTGCTGACCGCATTGCAGTGAAAGGCTCAGCGGTTTATCTCAAAGCCGATGGGAAATTCAGGAGCAAAATAGGCATTGCGCCCAAGTCAGCCCGTGATGTTGCAGGAAGTTACGATGCTGAAAAAGGCATTCTGACCATTATTCAATACGATCTCAAAGCAGCGGAAAAGTATCTCAAATCAACCTGGGAGATCCACAAAGATCCTTACGATGGCGATGCATTGAATGCTTATAATGATGGAAGACTGGCCGACGGAACGCAAATGGGCCCATTCTACGAACTCGAATCCAACTCGCCGGCCAAAGCTTTAAAGAAAGGCGAAACGCTCACGCATCGCCAACGGACTTATCATTTTGAAGGCAGCAAGGAAACACTCGGAGCGATTTCGCAGAAGGTTTTGGGCGTAAGTCTGGAAGACATTGCCTCAGCATTTCACTAAATGGTGACCGCGTTGTATCCTTGGCGCAACGCACCCGTCGGCATCGGGGAGGACTTGCAGTAAAAACGGGTGAGAAATGTTTTTTATGATAAGGCCGAGTAATCGGGCGAATTCCTAAACCACCTCTTTCACGTTTTTTCCAATGAAATTGTATTCAATTTCCAGAAAAGCAATTTTGCTTCTTGCTGCTATTTTGCTCGGCCAGGGCTGCGGCGTTCCCCGTCAAAAAGTAGCCAAATCTTCCGAAACGGTTGCCAGGAATCGCAAAAACGACATTTACGCAGAGCACGTCAGAACTTCCGAATTTCGCACGCCAGAGCAGGAAAAGTTGGGGTTTGTGCTTCCGCCGGGGTTCGAAATAACATTGTATGCTTCCGAGCCGGACATTACCAAGCCCATGAACATGGAATTCGATGACCGCGGCAGACTTTGGGTTACCCAATCTTCCGAATATCCCATCGCGGCCGGCACGAGTGATGGTAAGGACCGCATCACGATCCTCGAAGATAAAAACGGCGACGGTAAAGCAGACACATTCACGCATTTCGAGGATAATCTCAACATTCCAATCGGCATAATGCCCGTTTCCGACGGCGCAATCGCATACAGCATTCCCAATCTTTATTATTTCAAAGACGCGGATCATGATGGCAAGTCGGACAGCAAAAAAGTGCTCTTGGGTGGGTTTGGGCACAAGGACACGCATGGCATGGTGAACAACATTATCCGCGGTTATGATGGCTGGCTGCATGTTTGTCATGGTTTCTCCAACACTTCCAATATTGCCGGAACCGATGGCGATTCCGTGAAAATGATTTCTGGAAATACATTTCGTGTGAAAATGGATGGCAGCCGCGTGGAGCAAACGACGTTCGGCAGGGTGAATCCATTTGGTTATGCATTTGATGAAAAGGGTTATCTGTTTTCGGTTGATTGCCATACAAAACCCATTGCGCAGCTCATTTTCGGTGGCGATTATCCGCATTTCGGCAAAAAAGCACCGGCCGGACTGGGCTTCGCACCGGAAATGATGAGCTATGAATTAGGCTCCACCGCACTCGCAGGGCTCGTGTATTACACGGGGACACATTTTCCAGAACCATACAGAAACAGCTTTTTCACCGGAGACGTGGTAACCTGCCGCATCGACCGGAATACAATGACTTACAATGGAACAACGCCCGTTTCGAAGAAGGAAGAGCCGTTTTTGATGAGCAAGGACCCCTGGTTTCGGCCCGTTGATGTGAAACTTGGCCCGGACGGCGCATTATACATTGCCGATTTTTATAACCGCATCATCGGACATTACGAAGTGGCGCTGAACCATCCCGGGCGCGACCGGGTTAGCGGCAGAATCTGGAAAATCACTTATAAGGGAGATCAGCCGCACGCCAATATGCCGGTAACCGATTGGTCAAAGGCGTCGATAGAACAACTGCTTGTTGGATTAACCCATCCCCAAATAAACACGCGGATGAAAGTGGCCGACCGGATCGTAGATTCCTGGAAAAACAAAGCAGTCGAACCCGTAAAAACAATGCTGGCCACGGCTGATCCTACGGCTTATATCCACGGTTTGTGGATTTTGCACAGGCTTAATGCACTGGATAATACAGCATTGGAAAAAGCATTAAACCACAACAATGCATTGATCCAAATCCATGCGCTGAGAATCGTGGGAGAAAATAAGAGTTCATTTGAGAAGCAGAAAGCATTCGTTATCAAGGCTTTAAAAAGCAATGATCCCTTTATTCAACGCAGTGCTGCCGAAGTGTTGACGCGGTTTCCAGATGCCGAAAATTTAGCGCCACTAATGGAATTGTTTGAGACAACAGATTCGCTGGACACTCATTTGCGCTACACGGCCCTCCTTGGTGTGCGGAATAATCTGCGAAATCCGGGTGTGATGTGGCGTGTGCCTGCCATGGCCTGGAATGAGCCGCAACTGGCATTGTTAACGCGGGCCATGCTGGATGTTCCGTCCAGTTCTGCCGCAGCATTTCTGCTTGATTACACGCTTCGTCACGATTTGCCTTCCAAAATATTAGTGAAAAATCTCGAACATATCGGGCGTTATGTGCTGCCTTATCAGCTGGACCAGGCGATTGATCTGATCAACAGAAAATTTGTAAATGAGCATGAAACGCAATTGTCATTATATAAAACCATTCGCGCAGGTGTGAAACAAAGCGGTGCGGAACCGGGGCAGAAAATGAAGGACTGGGGGGCAAAATTGGCCACGTCGTTCCTGAGTAACATTCCCGATAAGAAGGAAAAACCCGCCAAAAACCCGGCATTGCTTGTTTCTCAGCGTGTTTTGGCTGCTGATATAGCCGCGGAATATAAGTTAAAATCAAACGAGCCGGATTTGCAAAGAATTTTAAAACTGACCTGGCTCGAAACTGCTGTAAGAAGCGCCGCTGCGGCTGCATTAATGCGCATTGATCCTGAAACCAACGGAAAATTGTTGGCAGATTTGTTCAACAATCCGGCTGAGCTTCCTGCGTTGCGCGAGAAACTGGCTGAGCTAATCGGTCAGGAACCTTCAACCCCGGTTTTTGAAATGTTGAAAAAACAAATGGCTGGCGGAGCGAGGAACCTGCAAGTTGCGATTGCGACGGTTTTGGCGAGCACTTCCGAGGGTATAACGTATCTGTTGAATGCCTTTAAAGAAGAAGAGGTGAATGTGGAAATTGCCAACGAAATTCCAGTTAAAGAGCGGTTTTCGATCAATGCTAAATCGGATCAGCAAAAGCAAATGGACAAATTTCTCGCCGCAGGAGCGGATGAGCGCGTGGTGAGACAAAAGCTGATCGATGACCGGATTGCCTTATTTAAGCCAACAGGCAGTGTTAATGTGCCTGGAAAAGCTGTTTTTGTTCAAAATTGCAGCGCTTGCCATCAGATCCAGGGTTCGGGAGGCATGGTAGGACCGCAGCTTGACGGCATTGGAAATTGGGGCCATAAAGCATTAACCCAAAAAATACTTGACCCGAACAGAAATATAACGGAGGCTTTCAGGACTTATAACATTACATTGAAAGACGATAAGACATTAACCGGACTTTATCGCCGGACAGAGGGTGAAACGCTCGTTTTTGCGGACTTAACCGGTCAGGAATTTGCAGTGGCGAAAAACGAAATGAAAGAATATCGTGCGTCGAAATATACATTAATGCCCGATCAGTTTAGAAATATCATTCCTGAAAAAGACTTTTATGCATTGCTTGATTATCTGCTGAGTGTAAAATAACGGCAGTAAAATTGCTGGCCTTTTCATTTTAATAATAGAAATCTAAATCCTTAGTAAATGAGAACAATTGCAAAACAATTCAAATGGCTTTGCCTGATCCAGGTTTTACTGCTTTCGGCCTATGCTTCACAAGCACAGACCAAACAGAAAAAGGGCGGGGCAGTCTCATTTAAAAAGCAGGTTCTGATTAAAAAATTCATTTCCGAAGGCGCGGCCATGGGCGACGTGAACAAGGATGGCAAAAAGGACATCTTAGCCGGCGCTTATTGGTTTGAAGCACCCAGTTGGAAGGCCCACGAGCTTGCAAAACCCGATTCATTCATTGTTAATGGAGGATATAGCGATTCATTTCTGGATTTCGCCATGGACGTGAACCAGGACGGCTGGATTGACCTGATCCGGATCGACTGGCCGGGAAAAGCGTCTGTTTGGCACGAAAACCCAAAAGGAAAAGCCGGTTACTGGCCCACCCACGTGATCCATTCTTCGGTAGGAAATGAGTCGCCTATGCTGGTGGACATTGATGGAGATGGTCGTCTGGACTTGTTAGGCAATGATCCTACCGCCAAAAAGGTGATCTGGCTCCGTTGTCCCTCCAAAAAAGGGGAGACGGAATGGGAGAAATTTACGATCAGCAATGATGCAAACAATGCTACGCACATGTACACGCACGGCATTGGTTATGGCGACATTAATGGCGACGGTAGGAAAGATGTTTTGGTAAGAAACGGCTGGTGGGAAGGTCCGGCAGCAGGACCAGCCGAGGTCGCCAAAGATGCGGATTGGAAATTTCATTCCGCCGATCTGGGAAAAGATTGTTCACAAATGTATGTCATGGACCTCAACGGCGACGGCCTGAACGATGTTTTGAGTGCGTCGGCGCATGATTACGGCATTTGGTGGCATGAGCAGGGCAAAGATGAACAAGGCAATGCAACCTGGCGTCACCATAGCATCGACAACACATTTTCGCAAACGCACGGACTTGCGCTAGCCGACATTAATGGCGACGGAAACATGGATTTCATCACAGGAAAAAGATATTTCGCCCACCATGGAAATGACCCGGGCGAATTTGAGCCGGCCGTGATTTATTGGTTTGAATACAAGCCGGGAAAAGTTCCAAGCTGGACCAGGCACGAAATTGACAATGATTCGGGCGTAGGCTTGCACGTTACCGTGGAAGACCTGAACAATGACGGCCTTCTGGATATCGTTACCGGAAATAAAAAAGGCGTTCGCATCTTTACTCAAAGTCGCTAGTATGAAATTCGGCATTAATACATATTTGTTTTCCTCGCCATTTACGAATGAAAGCGTTTCCTTTTTTCCGAAGTTCAAGGAATGGGGATTTGATTTTGTGGAGATCGCGGTGGAGGAACCATCGAACATTAATGCCGCATATATCAGAAAAGCGCTCGATGAAAATGAGCTGGAGTGCCGCTCGGTATGCGCAGCAACCGGTCCCGGACGCGACTTGCGTGGCAACCGGAAGGAGCAGGTTACTTCACTGGAATACATTCAGACATTAATCGACATTGCGCCGATTTTAGGAAGCCAGCTTGTTGCCGGGCCGATCTATTCGTCTGTCGGAAGGGCTGACCTCTATCCCGATGACAAAAGGGAAAAGCAATGGCGCGCGGCTGTGAAAAATCTGAAAATACTCGGTGATTATGCAGCGCAGCACAATGTAAAATTGGCATTGGAGCCTTTGAACCGCTACGAAACAGACTTCATAAACACCTGCGAACAAGTCCTCAAACTGATCGCAGATGTTGGAAGCGAAGCATTAATGGTGCATCTGGACTCTTTCCACATGAACCTTGAAGAAAAAGACCCCGCACTCGCCATAAAACTAGCCGGCAATAAACTGGCGCTCCTACACGCATCCGGCGGCGACCGCGGAACCCCCGGCGGCGACCAAATCAACTGGGACCGCATCTTCGCAGCTTTGGACAACATTAACTACCAGGGCGACATCGTCATAGAATCATTCACCCCAGACGTGAAAATCATCGCAAAGGCCGCCTCGATTTGGAGGCAGGTGGAGCCTTCTAAGGAGGCGATTGCGGTTGATGGGTTGCGGTTTTTGAGGGGGTTGGCGTTTTGAGAAATCTAAAGAAGAGGATGCCAGCCGTTATACATTCTTTTCCCGTTTTATGGTAATTATATGACCTAGGTCGGACAGCATGAAATTGATTTATTCGGGAATTACTAGCCTTCCGTTAAAATTTCCTGATTGCATAATGATATTTTCGGATGTCGTTGAGGTATCATATATAAGTTGCAAATGCAATAAGTCACCTTGATTTAGTGCTACATCAACAGATAAGAAATTAAATGTTTGACCTCCTCCATACGCACCGGTTTGTTCGATTATAGACGAAGATCCGTTTCTAGTCAAAATTAAGTTTAGTCGTGTTTTAAAGTCGCAACCACTTCCACAGGCAGATCCAACGGATGCATCAAAATGGTATATTCCATCACTTGGAGCGATAAATGTACTATGAGGAGTTTGATTGGAATTATTGTAATTAGATCCTAAATCGTAAGCTTCATTTGCAAATGCAACTTTGATCTCAGAGTGTAGTGGTATAATTTGATTTCCGCCTCCCAAAATTCCACTCGCCCGAAAAGCAACATTCCCAGAAATATTCTCCCAAGTAGCGTTCCCACTCCCATCCGACATAAGCACTTTTCCATTCCCAGGAGACTGACCAGGACCCGAGATTTTAACTGGTCCGCTTACTTCAAGCGCTGTGCCATTTGTATTTGCACTTGAAGCGAATACACCGATTCCGTTTGAAATAGCAGAGCCTACGACCCCTCTTCCATTTTGAGAAACACCTCGTAGCCCGATCGCATCCACACTGTTGCCTGTAATGGCTGAGGATGTCGGTGCATCGTTTGTGTTTTCAATGAAAAATGCTGCCCCGGGACCATTTCCTGTTTTTGCATAGGGAAGTGCCAGATCTCCAATAGGACTCCATATGGGACTTTGGGACGTTCCGGAATTATAGTAGAAACCAGCTTTTCCGATTGCTGCATTCGTATTGTATATCAGCAATGCATTTGCGGGATTGGGAACCGTTACATTGTCTATCAGCGATTGCAGCGAAACACGGGGAATAAGCAAGCCCTTATCTGTCCCTACAATGTCAAGAGCGGCGCTTGGATCGGGTTGCTGGGTGTTGATACCCACGTTTTGCGCGAACGAATTTTGGCTGGCGAATAAAAGTGCTGCCGAGATGGCTAGCGGAGTTATTAGTTTTCTCATCGGTTTTGTGAATAGTGTGAAACATTTGGAAGTCCAATTTGGACGATAAAGACTAATAAGAATGAAACCGATGAGCCTTCGGTGAGATAGGGTTAGTATACGGTCAAATGCAAAAAAGCCCTGAATCTAAATCCAGGGCTTTTGCTATTTATAAATTAATCAACTAGTCAAAACACTGCATGGCTAAGCACTAAACTCCTCCGAATAATGCGAAGCGCCCAGTTCTAAAACCTCCGTCGTCCAAGCGCGCGTCTTCGCGGCCAGCTCTGCGTCTTTTGCCAGTGACTTGCCAAATGATGGGATGATCTTTTTAAATTCTGCCTGCCAGTCTTCTGATTTTGCCTCTTTGAAGCACTTCTGAATAAGTTCCAACATGATCGAAACAGCCGTTGACGCGCCCGGGGAAGCTCCCAGTAATGCTGCCAATGAACCGTCGGCCGCTGTCACCATCTCCGTTCCGAATTCGAGCACGCCGCCTACTTTTTTGTCTTTTTTAATCACCTGCACCCGCTGACCGGCCATTTCCAGGTCCCAGTCTTCCAATTTCGCCTCAGGCAAATAATCTTTCAAAGCCTCCAACCGATCTTGCGGAGATTGTCTTACCTGGTCGATCAGATATTTGGTCAAAGGAATGTTATGGATTCCTGCTGCTAGCATCGGTCTGATGTTATCTAGCTTAATGGACAAAGGCAGATCCAGGAATGATCCGTTTTTTAGGAATTTAGTTGAGAAACCGGCATAAGGCCCAAATAGCAGTGCTTTTTTGCCATCAATCATTCGTGTGTCCAAATGCGGCACCGACATCGGCGGTGAGCCAACAGAAGCTTTTCCATAGACTTTCGCCTGATGTTTTTCAATGACCTCCTGATTGTTGCAAACCAGCCATTGGCCGCTTACCGGGAAACCACCAAAACCTTTACCCTCAGGAATATTAGATTTTTCAAGAAGCGGCAATGATCCGCCACCTGCTCCGATGAAAACAAACTTGGTTTGAACCTTTGAAGTTTTTCGGGTAGCGCGATCTTTCACTTCTATGATCCAAGAGCCATCTTTTTTCTTTTCGAAATCATCCACTTCATGATTCAGATAAAGATTTACGCCTTCCTGTTTTTCAAGATATTCGAACATGAATTTGGTAAGCGTTCCGAAGTTGACATCCGTGCCCAGGTCCATTTTCGTTGCTGCGACTTTTTCTTCCGGATCGCGCCCCTCCATAACCAAAGGAATCCATGAGTTGATCTCGCTTTTGTCCTCGGTATATTCCATTCCTTTGAAAAGATGATGTTTGGTAAGACCGTCGTAACGTTTCCTAAGGTATTCTACATTATCATTTCCCCACACGAAGCTAAGATGTGGGATGTTGTGGATAAATGCGTCAGGGGAATCGATAATGCCGGTTTCCACAAGGTAAGACCAGAATTCTTTTGAAACTTCGAAGGACTCAGCAATTTTAATCGCCTTTTTTGTGTCTACCGAGCCGTCTTCCAGCTGTGGCGTGTAATTCAATTCGCAGAAAGCAGAATGTCCGGTTCCTGCATTATTCCATGGGTCAGAACTTTCGGCGGTAACCCGGTCCAGCCTTTCGAAAATAGAGATTGTGATGGACGGACTCAATTTTTTAAGCAAAACTCCAAGAGTTGCACTCATGATACCGGCCCCTATCAAAACAATGTCAGGGGAGATCGTCTTTGAAGAATTTTTGGTAATCATCGGAGAAAAAAATGGTATGATACATGGGCTAGCTAGCCCGGAATAGTACAATAAATTAATTGCTACAATGTAGTTAACACATCTTGCCCCGAAAATAGTTTAATTTAAAAAAGAAAAGTTATGGCTGGTTACAAGTTCTTGATTGCGGGCAATTAAAACTTGGATGGGTTAAAATCGGATAAAAAAATAAGGAAGCACAATCACGTTAAACGCATTATGCTTCCTTAAAAATCAGGGTAATCGGAACTTATAGATCCGCCTTGATTATGTCCTTATCCGTAAGTCCCAGCGTTGAAACAACTTCTTCGTAGTTGTTCCAGTCCACTTCGGCATTACGTCTGAATTTCTCAGATGGTATAATAACCGCTCTTATGCTTTGAAACACACGTTCCGGCGCTTTATCACCTCCATCAGTCCAGGAAACAGGTCTGATATCAATGAAGAATTGATTGCCTCTCAGAAGCGTAATAAAATTGAAGGTTGTAGACTTGCCAACAGCAAAATCAACTTTTCCCGGCACTGCCCACCATAGGTTCTGAGCCTTGATAAACACAACTACCACACTTTTTGATAACATTGCAGTGTCCGCTGCTGTTAAATTATTTTTACCCAGCGTATATCCGCCATTTGTGCTTTCAACTTGTCCTGTCACAAGCTCTTTGGCACTAATACCGTCTTTTCCTGCAACGCCAGAGTCACCTTTAGGGCCAACTGCACCAGCAGGTCCCGCAGGTCCGGCCGGACCAACATCGCCCTTCTCTCCGTCGCAACCCAGGGATAGACCAATCAGACCAAGCCAGGCGACCACCATTAATTTTTTAAGCATAGTAGTATACGTTTTAGTTAAACAGTGAATAGATTTAAGACAAATAAAATAGGAAATGTCACAAATACCTAAGTTTTGGAGGGGTTACTTCCACACACAGGCACTACAAATTTCGCTTTCGTATAGTGATATAAAAATTGTACCAAAAATCTGCGATGTCAATCCCGAAGTCGGCCAGCTACCCGCTGTCACGTAAACTACTAGGTGCGCCATAGAATTTTTACTAAAAAGTTGTTCTACTATTCAACTTATCGTAGCTTTATTATTTATTTTGTGCACATAAATATATATAAAACACTTATATATTAGATAGCAGATTTACTTAAAAGGGATACACTAACGGGAGATTTATGAGAGCAAGAATTTTTACAAAAACTATTTTTTTATTGGTACTGGTTTGTTCATTCACCACTATTAATTTAAAAGTGCAGGCTCAGTGGAGCGGAACCTATGGGAATGACTGGCTGGCAGGGAAATATTCCCAGCCCTGGGTTAAGATTAATGTGGGTGTGGTAAGCGGAGCATTGACCAAAGGCGTTTACCGGGTGGCAATGACTTCTGCAAAGTTGCCCAATGAGATCAAAAATGCGGATAAGGCCAAATTGCAGCTCTGGCACAGGGGCAAGCAGGTTAATATCCTGAAAGTCGATAATGCTGAGTTGCTTTTTTATGGCGTGCCGAATGATGGCAAATCAGACGAACTGCTTTTCAGGCCGACGTCATCGAGGGCGAATCCGTATTACAGCATGTATTCGGATGAAAGCTCGTACTTTTTAACGGTTGGATCTGCTAATGGTGACCGCGCTCCGGAAGAGACATTAAGTGATGCTTCGTCGGTTACTTTAACGCAGCACATCAGAACGGAGTCAAAAAATTATCAGTTGGCGAACGAGTACTCGCATGCGACAACGATTCCTTTGCGACCCATTGACCAGAATAGTTTTTTTGAGGATGGAAAGACAAGGACAGGTCCGCGGCTTTTTGACAGTGCCACCCATCCGATCCACACGAAAGATGCTACAAAAGACTTTGATTTTACACTTAAATCCAGATCTGGCACAGATAAGCCTAAGGTGGAAGTGTTGATCAACGGGCGGACCTTCTTTCCTTCAAATCCGGGTGATTCCAGGAACATTCATATTTACGTTGGAAAAGATGCTGCCAACCTGAGAGAGGTAGGCATGGTATACATTGCCGGTTTCACTTTCGGCAAGTTCAACTTTGACCTGGAAGAAACTGACCTGGATGCAAACGGCAAGGGTTTGTTGGGTTTCAAGACCGATGCCAGTCCGGAAAATATCCAGGGCAACACCATTTATGATGTGATTTCCCTGACTTATTACAATGTAACTTACAATCAGCAAATCAATATGCTGAGCGCGGCTTCTGCCGAGTTCCGTTTTGCTGCGACTTCACAAGGGGTAAAAAATAAAATCGTTATCGCTGGTGCGCCTGCCGGTACACTGAAATTTTATGATATTACGGACATTGATAAGCCTCGGATTATCAATGGTACAGCGGCGAGTTTGGTTTTCTCAAGACCCAATGCGAACGAGCTGGTTTTACTGGCAACGAATCAGACACCAACAACGGTCGCTGATGCCAAAATTAACCCGGTTAGTTTTACCAACTATAATAAGTCCGATTACAATTATCTGATTATATCCAATACAACGCTTCTGGATGCCGCGGAAGATTTCAGAAAATATCGTACTGAACAAACCCCAGGCGAAAAGTACAAGGCTCCAACCATCTTTAACATTACTGATATTTACAACCAGTTCAACTATGGTGAGCCTAGCCCTGTGGCAATCCGGCGCTTTGTGGATTATATGGTTTCTGATGGCAACTTGGAAAAATACTTGTTGCTTTTAGGAAAGTCGATCACAAGAAATGATAAAATTGTAGCCAAGGAATTGGTGGATGAAGTGCCAACCGTTGGTTTTCCTGGATCTGATTTTCTGCTAGTTGAAGGTCTGGGTGGTCAGCCTCAGGATGTAGAGGCAATTCCCGTGGGACGGATTCCTGCAATCAACAATGCGCAGGCTCGTGCATATCTTAAGAAAGTGGAAGTGTACGAAAACTCGACAACGGGACTGGACTGGCGAAAAAAAGTGCTTCATGTGAGCGGCGGAAAAAGTCTTAGCGAAGTTGGGATACATTCCGGAAACTTGGCTACTGCAGGTAACGCTGTCACCGGAGCTTTTGGAGGAACCATTGATGTTAGAAACAAGACCCAGAATGGTGATGTAATACAGCCTTTAGATATTTCTGCGGCTATTAATTCAGGCGTAGGAATGATCACCTATTTTGGACACAGTGCGCCTTATCAAACAGACTACAACTTTGGCTACGTTTCAGACAACGCAAAAGGATACACGGATCAGAACGTAGACGCGGGGGTAGGTAAATTCGCGATCATGTATTACAATGGCTGTGATATCCTGAACGTATTTAACAACCAGTTTAATGAAACGGTTAATGTTAGCTCTTCGCGTGCCCAATCACTTGACTGGCTATTAAATCCTAAAAGAGGCGCTGTTGCCGTGTTTGGGAACACATGGGCCGGATACAACCAGAGCTGCAATGAATATCTGCAAGAGCTTTACCCAATTATTTTCGGGCAAAGCGATAAGAACCGCCTTACTATCGGCCAGATTCTACGCAAGACGGCTATTGAAACCAAAAACAATCCCAATCCATACAGACTTGGTGCAGATGAAAATGCGAGAATAGCTTCTGCTTCTTACAGCAAAAGACAAGCGCAAATGCACCAGACATTGTTACTGGGAGATCCGGCGCTTAGGATCCTGATCAGCACGGAAGGAAGTATGCCGGTTGACTTGTCTTATTTCGAAGCGAAGCTGGTTTCGGCCAGTTCTGTTGAAGTTGCTTGGAAAACGAATTCCGAGACAAACAACAGCCATTTCCTTGTGGAAAGAAGCTATAATGCCAAGAATTTTGAGCAAATCGGGTATGTGGAAGGAAATGGTGACATGGCTACCGAAAGCGTTTACAAATTCTTTGACAACAAGCCGTTGCCAGGAACAAGTTATTACCGCCTGGTGCAAGTAGATAAAGTTTCCGAGGGAAAAACCGAGGAGGGTAAAAAGACGCTTTCATCCATTGTGTCGGTTAACAGACCTTACACGAATTCACTTGTCGTTTCTCCGAATCCATCCAGTGATTTTGTAGAAATTAAGTTGGATCTGCCGGTTGCGATAAAAAGCTGGAATTTGGTGGATATCAAAGGAAGAGTGGTTAGAAGAAACGAAACCAAATTAACATTGGACATCTCAAACCTGGCTTCCGGCGAATATATTGTTGAAATCCTGACTGAAAATGGCGACGTGATTTCGAGGAAACTAGTTAAACAATAAAATAATCAGCAAAAAAAGCATAGGTTGTGTCACACACTGCAGCCTATGCTTTTTGTATTTTTGAAAAAAAATTAATGATGATAAAACACACTCTCCATCTTCTTTTTTCTATTTCGCTTACATTCCTTTGCATCAGGGAAGGATTTGCGCAATCAGCTGCACCTTATGCGAATAGCTGGATAAATTACGAGCAACCCTACGTAAAGATCGCAGTGAATGCGAAAGGGATACACAAAGTGCCATTTTCTGTTCTTCCTGCATCCTTCCCGGTTAATCAACCAGAAAAATTACAACTCTGGCATTTAGGAAAGCAGGTCGCTATCATTATTGAGAATAAGGAAATATCATTCTATGGTGTTCCAAATACCGGAGAAAGCGACTCCCTGTTATATCGCCCCATGAGTTCCAGGCTGAACCCATTTTACAGCATTTATTCTGACGAATCTGCTTATTTCCTTACTGTATCGTCTTCTAAGTCACTTCGGGCTGAAACTGTCACCAGGGCAGTCAATGAATCGACTCCGGCGGTGGGGTATCACATAGCAAAGATGTCCACAGTGCTCAGCACAGACTATTCGCTCGGCGCAAACAGCCCGCTTCGCCCCAACTTCTTCAACAGCTTTTTCGAGAAAGGCGCCAGCAGGACCGGGCCTAACATATTAAAAAATGTGCAGTCGGTATATCCCATACAATTAACCAATTTGGTGAGCAACTCCATCAAGCCAAAGGTGAAATTGCTCGTGCATGGGAGAAGTAATAATGAAAGAAAAGTGGAGGTCTACATCGGCAAAACGGAACAAACGCTTAGGTTGGCGAAAGTCCTGGCCAGTTCCAATTTCGAGGGGGTAGATGGTGAATTTGAAATTGAAAAAGCAGATTTGGATGCCAATTTTAAAGGGGTTATTGCATTGAAGTCGGTTAGCACCGATCAATACGAGCGGTTTTCGCTGGCTTACTTCACGGTGAGTTATCCGCAAAATTTCTCAATAGCTTCCAAAAAATCGGTTGAATTAACCCTTGACCCGCAAGCAGGCATATTAAGCAAAGTTGCGACTACGGGCGCACCGGCGGGCGTAAAAGTTTATGATATAACAGACACATTGCGTGTCATCGCTGGTAATGTCGCCAATTTCATGGTTCCCCGAAAATCAGGTAAGACGTCAAAATTATTGGTTACAAATGAGGTAATCGCAGTTCCTGCAACGAAGGTCAGTGCTGTTACATTTCAAAGGTTTGATCCGAAAGCCGCGAACTACATGATTGTGAGTGGTGAAAATTTGCTGGCCGGATCGACTGAATATGCTGCGTATCGTGCTTCACAAACGGGCGGAGGCTTTAAAACAGTGGTGGCGAACATTAAGGATGTGTATAATCAGTTTAATTACGGTGAACCTAGTCCGCTCGGTATTCGTCGATTCGCTGATTATATGATTTCAGATGGGGTAAAGAACAAATCCCTTTTTCTGATCGGGAAATCAATATCATTGACCGAACGCATGAAAAAAGAACTGCCGGAAGAGGTTCCAACTATCGGGTTTCCAGCCTCAGACATTCTTTTGGTTGAAGGACTAGGCGGGGTAAGCCGTGACGTTCCCGCTTTGAGCGTAGGTCGCTTGCCCGCAATGACAGATCAGCACATTAAGGACTATTTGGAAAAAGTAAAAGAATATGAATTGAATGATGGTGAGGAACTGGGTTGGAGAAAGCAGATTTTACATTTGAATGGAGGAAAGTCAGCGAGTGAAATAACTCAGCTAAAAAATGTGCTTGAAACGCTCAAACCGGCTGTTGAAAATGGGTTTGTTGGCGGGCGTGTAACGCCTTTTGTAAAGCAGCAGGCCATTTCCGAGGTTGAAAAGGTGAACATTACGCCGCAAGTTAACGAGGGCGTCGGCATGATCACTTATTTCGGACATGGGTCTGCAACTGTTACCGACCTGGATATGGGCTACATTACAGACGCTGACAGGGGGTACAATAATTATAAGAAATATCCTTTCATGTTTTTCAATGGATGCGGTGTAGGAAACGTTTTTGCGGCCAGGTATAACACCAGTCCGACTGCATCAGACCGGAGACCGTTATCTATGGATTGGATACTAACGCCGAAAAAGGGCACGGTTGCCTTGGTTGCCAATTCATTTGAAAGTTATGTGAGTTCATCCAGCAAATACCTGAGTAATCTCTACAACACAATGTTTGCAGACGAAGCGACTTCCAGCGCTTCTATCGGCAGAGTCCAGGCCGTAGTTGCCCAGAAGATTGTGAGTGCCGGTGCCAATCAATACGACATCGCGAACATTCATCAATCATTGTTGCAAGGCGATCCGGCAATTAAAGTGGTCACAGTAAGTAAGCCTGACTACGCCGTTGGGGCAAATGATGCTATTCTGCTCTATTCTGAATCCGCCGGTAAAACGATCGACAACTCAGCCACCATTCGGGCAGTTGTTCAGTTAGCAAATGAAGGGCGCTACATGAAGGATCAAAAAGTGCCTGTCCAAGTCGAAATACAATACAACGATGGTAAAAATGAAATAAAAAATGAGACCGTTTCTGCTATGGCTTATCAGGATACACTATCATTCTCATTTGCAAACAGAAAAAATATTAAGCGGATTCTTTTCAAAATAGACCCTGTTAATACGCTGCCAGAGTTGAGCAAAGGGAATAATAATTCCGAGCTTATTGTTGAATGGGATGTCGCCAAAACATTAAATTTCTACCCAAGTGCTCCGTTGAAGGATTTGATTGCGCCGGTTTTGGAAGTTAAATTCGATGATAGAATTATTGAAAATAATGACGTGGTCGATCCCGGTACATCGATCGCTATTAAGCTCGAGGATGATCGCATTTTGTCTCCCGACACTTCACTGGTCAATGTTTTCATCAAGCCTTGCGAGGGCAGCGATTGTGACTTTACTAAGCTTTCCTATTCAGGCAATGGTCTTAAAATATCGTCCTTAACAGAGAGATCTATAACGATAACTTACCAAGCTCAGGACTTGAAACCAGGCACATATGAATTACTGGTTAATGCAAAAGATGCATCTTCCAATGCTTCGGCCAACCCCTATCGCATTGTATTTAAGGTAATAGAGGAAAATCAGGAAAATCAGCTCACAGTAAGCCCAAACCCAGCTTCGTCCTATGTTAGGTTCCGTTTAGACGCCGGGAGCAAAGAGGCTGAACAATCGGTTCACTGGACAATGTATTCGCTTAAAGGGGTTGCTCTGGATGAAGGGGACGTTCAATTAGGAAGTGCTGGAACAAAGGACTGGTATTGGATCCCGGACCTACATATTCCGTCCGGAACGTATGTTTATAAGCTGAATTTAAAAACGGGAACTGAGACGCGAAAAATTTTCTCCGGCAGAGTGGTAATCCTAAAATAGCTGTTAGTCGCGAGTGGGTGCTACGAAGTTGTCGGAAGTAAATCGTTCTTTTTCAGCCAGTCAAACCAAATTGCAAGTGATATAGCGCGTGTTACATGGAATTGGGACAGTGTGTGATTGGATTCGGACGCGTGTTGGTCCACCAGAATCGCCGCTGAATTGAGATACTTTTGCTTATCCACAAAGTGCCAGACAAAGTTACTGTCATCCTGCATTAGCCCGGTTGATTGATGATATAGCCGAAGGGCCGCTTCCCGGCCATATATGCTAAAATTGGCTTTGCCAGCCCTGCTTCTCACAGACTCAGGCAGCAGACCTTTCATTGCTTCTCTGAAATGTTCACGTCCAATTCCTCTGCCGAATTTCACCTCCATCGGAACTGAAATGCATAGTTCAAAGAGGTCCTTATCATAAAATGGGAACCGGTTTTCCAAGGCATAATGATTTCCCAGTGCAAAAAATTGCTCACTGGCGATAATAGTCTGACCGTTAAAAACATCGTCAAACCATACTTTGTATGTCAGCGGTAAATCTCCTCTAAGTAAGTCAGCCAGATTTTCCCGTTTGGCTACATGAACGGCAGCAAATTCCTGTTTAAGAATTGTCCCTTCAAGTGTTTTTGTTTTGATGAGCTTTTTCCAAAGCCTTTCCATCCCCGCTGTGAAAAAATGCCATATTGAAACATTCATTTGCCTTGAAGATTCAATAAGGAGCTTCCCTATTTCCAAAGGTTTGAGCCGTTTGAGCTGCTCAAAGAACTTGCTGACAATCAAATGCTTTGTGTATCTGCTAATCTTCTCACCCGGATTTAGAATCTCCCACTGAGGAATTACACGGCTTAAAGAAGCGTATGGAGCTCTTTTCAGGATTAGCGCTCTCAGGTGAGACCAATCTCTCTCAAAGTAGGCTTTTGTCAATTTTTCGAGGCCGCTTCCCACGACAGAGTCGCCATCATGACCTATCAATAGAACTTTACATCCGAGATGACTTGCAAATTCCATCAGACTTCCCTGAGACGAAGGGCTTATAACCATACATTCCGGATGCCCGTAAACAGATGTGTAGCGGGATATTATTTCAAAATCTTCATTGGAAGGAGGCACTTCGTGGTGTATCGAACCGATTTTTTCCGCGACTTCCCCAGCAAATCCAATCTCATCTGAATATTTTGTTTTTGTATCCAAATATAGCGTATGCAATGCAAGTCCCGGGTCGAGTGCCTTGGCAACCGCACTGATGGAGGATGAGTCCATCCCACCACTCAGGTGCGAGCCAACTTTCGCTTCATCACGCCCAATGGTCCGCTCAACGGATTTGAAAAAAAGATCTTTGAAGGCTCGCCCATATTCTTCAATTGAATGCAAATGGTTCCATTTATCAGGATCAAAGCGGGCAAACGGCCTGCTTGTAATATTATCTGACGATACGGAAATAATGTGTCCGGGAAGAACAGTCTTAATATTTTTAAAAAAAGTCCCAGAGGAATAACTACCAGACTGATCACCCCGAAAACGGGAATAAGAAACGATTCTATCGGAGTCCAGCTGTAAATAGGGGCGACATACGGGCATTTTAATCAAAGAGACGAGGCTAGTCGAAAATGCCACGAAAGAGTCCGGAACATAAAGATAGTAAGTGGGAATAACCCCAAAAACATCCCTGGTTAGGTAAAGCGTTTGGCGAGTTTCATCAAACCAAGCACCAAAATTGCCTGGATCGAAATCTGATTCAGGATTTGATAAATCGGAATCGAACTGAAAGCCAGTCGATTTACCAGCGTATGTTTGGTTTAAATATTCCGGCTCCCGGTTACCCAAAAAATTAACCCCTAATGCGAAGACATGTTGCAGCCTCGTACTAGGGGTTAATGTTACGGATGAGAACCATCCATTCTCCCAGGTTATAATGTCATTAATTTTGTCTTCGGTACTTGCACACGGAAGATTATCAAAACTAACTACACCTTGAATAATCACCAGGGGAAGTTATTTAATCTCAGATCAAAGTCCGTCGAAATCAAACGTAGGGCCAAGATCAGCAGCGCTGCCTAATTTTCCTTTTGTCAATTTAGCAACATTTCCGAACCTGTTCAAGGTTGGTTTGCGATAAGACTTCTTTGTCTGTGTAGAGTGCGAATTCACTGTTTTCATTTTGAATTAGTTATGTGATTAATACCAGTATCCGGCGTAAATTTACTCAGATAAATTTAATTTGCAAACTTTAAAGCCACACAATGTGAAAAAAACAAGTTTAATATTTGCTGAGAAGCGTAAATTGTACTATCAACGTTTACCGAATTCTACAATAATCCGGCTCCTGTGCGTCCCGGATTCGATTTTACCGGAACCTATGCAATCCTCGCTTTGACAGAGCTCAAAGGCCGTCTGGTCATCAGAAATCAGGCCTACGCCCAAGGCGTATTGCTTTACACCAATGTATCGGTTTATTATCGAAGTGTCTTTCCGTTCCACGACTACCAGCACCTTGTCAAAAGACTGAGCCCCAACCTGGACCGGCTTGTTCAAATCTTCGTAATGGTAATTTTGTGCATCCAAACTATTGTAGCTGTTTCCGTTCCACTCAACTTTGGAGTTAACAGGGAAAGCCAGCGAAAAGAATGTCTGGTTATCAATGTTGGTCAGCAGCTTATCGGGATATTTTTGCACGGTAAATTCTTTTTCCTTCTGCCAGTATTCAGTTGCGATATTTCTTCTCGATCTGGAAATGGTGTAAGTAGAAATCCCTTTTTCATCGGTTGAAACCCTGTCAACCTCGTCTTTCTCCTGCCAACTCTTTTTTACAGGATTGGCCTGTCCTGCCGAATAAACCTCTTCCTTAACGTCATAGATCAGAAACCGACCAATTTCCAAAGGATAATAGCTGTAAGAATCAACCGGTTCAGTGCGGTCGTGCTTGCAGGAAAATAGCAGGCCTATCAACAAAAATGAATAAATGCCCGATCTGCTAATGTGTGTAAAATTGATCATTGCTTTATGGAGGATATTGTAAAAAATATATAATATGTAAAAATAAACAAAGCTTGTCAAATTTTCCGCTCCGCCAGTTTTCCTTTCAAAAAACCTTTCAAAACTTCCAGGCCAGTATCAAAGCGGGTGTTGTTGTTGATGATCATATCGGCTTCGGAGCGCAGCGGCAGTATAAACTTGTCATACGTTGGCGCTACATGATGTTCCCAGCGATAGAGCACGTCGTCCAGGTCATAGCCGCGTTCGTTATTATCACGAATAATTCTCCGTTTTATTTTAACATGCTCTTTGGCATCCACAAATATTTTCAGGTCTATCAGCCTGGCGATCTCGGGGAAATAAAAAACAAAAATGCCTTCGACAATGATAATGGGCCTCGGCTCAAAAACAAGGATCTCAGGTTTGATCAGCGGATTATTGAATGTATACTCTTTTTGATGCACCTCCCGTCCTGCCCGCAATAAGGCAATGTGTTCGGCAAATAAGTGGTGGTCAATGGTCTCGGGAAGATCAAAATTTTCTACGCCATTTTCATCCCTCGGGATTTCGTGAATGGGGCGGTAATAATTGTCCTGGGAAATTCGGGTAATTTCTTCTTTTTCAAAAGAATCGATCAGGCTCTTCATAAAAAAGGTTTTGCCCGATGCGCTTCCGCCGGTAATGCCTACGATATAGGGTGCAAATTCTGGGGTTGTCATAGTTTCAGTTTATTACGGCCAGTTTTCCGGCAAACTTCTCATTCCCGTCGGAGGTCACAATGAGGACCATATAAATTCCGCCTTTGGCACGTCTGCCGGTGTAATCATTCAGATCCCAGGAAGCGGTGCCTCCTTGCGACTTTGTTTCGTAAATCAGGCGGCCGGAAAGTTCAGTGATTTTAACGACCGAATCATTCATCAAGCCAGTTATGCCAATCGTCCCTCCATATCCGGGCTGCACCGGGTTGGGAAATATCTTTACACCCGAAAAATCCTCAGACGAGGTTGTGGAATTGCTTCTGTACGAAACCATTCCATTGGGTGTATCAATAAACAAAATGCCTTTTTCGGAGTCGCATTGCAATGCGCTGATTGAATCGGAGGGTAAAGGACTGTCGGCTGCAGAAATTTTTTGGATCAACTCAGTCCCATCTTCATTGAACAGATACAAGCCGTTTCGTGTGCCTATCCATTTTCGATTGCCTGGTTCAATAGCAATTGCAGTGCATTTTTCATTGGCAAAAAGTCTTCGCTGGCCGTAAATAGGCAAAACAGCATCGACCCTCGCCGCATTCAGAATGTCATCAGTAACAAAATAGCCAACTCCTTTATCGCTCGCAAACCAAATGTTTCCATCCACATCAATGGCCAGACTATTAACAATAGAAGAAGGCAAACTGCCGCTTCCCAAATTTGTTGTAAGAATACGTTGCTGATTCTGAGTGTTTTTGACCAATATGCCGCCGCCCAGATATTCCGGAAGTCTTGTCCAGCTGAGTGCATTCAAATCAATAATGGAAGAATCTCTTCTTGGGAAAATAGTGGTGTCGGCTTGTAGGGGAGCGAAAGATTGAAATGCCTGGTTTTCGTTATGGAGCAAACCATTTTTTGCATCGGCGATCCAAAACCTTTCACTATTTATCTGAACTGATTCCTCAGGAGCTTTGAACAAAGGGCTAGTGAATGTTTTCGCCTCGTTTTTTTGGTTGAATAAAATGACCCGATCATCCAATGTGGCGGTGAGTTCATTTTCTGATGCATTTAAAAAATACGTTTGGCTGCTTGATAGGAAGACAGATTTCCAGTTCCCTTTTTCTCTTTGGTATAAACCCCTGCCTGCACAACCTATATAAAGCTGAGCAGCACTGGCCGCAATGGCTACCGCTTTTGCCGGCGTCGCAACTGTTTTCCAATTGGCAAAATACTGCCTGTTAACAGCCGGAGACATGGAAGTTGCAAGAATTCCCTGCGCCGTTACCGCAAATAGTGAGTCACCAGCAAAGGCAATGTCGCTTACAGATACTTGCGTCCCATTGGTTCCGATATAACGGTAGGTTTCTTCGACCTGCTGATTTTTGATGTCCAGAACCACAATGCCAAAACCAGTACAGAGGTAGGCGAGATTTTCCCGCAAAATGACACGCTTGATGTTCTTATTTTCTGGTAAATCGGGATTCTGCGCAAAAACGGGCCAACTGATAATTTGTTCGGGCTGCACGGATTGATCCAGATAAACCAAATCAACATTGCCATCCCTATACGCCAGAAGCAAAAGATTCTGCTCCTGATCAAAAGCCATGCTGCTGATTCCAGTGCTCGTCAGACCGTCTGATTTTGACCAGGTTTTGATATGCTTATCAATGGTATGAATGCTGAAAAGGCCGTTATGCGAAGCGCAAAAAATGTGATCATTAACCCGAACTATGTGCTTCGCGGAAAGATAATTGAAATGCGTTTCCCACTGGCCCAATGCCACATTCTGGCCCATACCCATCTGAGATAGGGCGCCGCAAAGAAGCACAAACAAAACCAGCCGTTTCATGATCACTTCCTTTTGCGGCGATAAGCTGCCTTTTTGCGTTTTAATTGGAAACCGTAACTACTGCCGAACCTTTTCCTGTTCCCGTGCCGCAACCGCTCTTCAGTGAACTGATCGTGTATTCTGTGGTCGTAGCCGGTGAAACGGAGATCAGGTATGGATTCAGGAATGTTCCGTTGATGGCGGTTCCATCCGATAATGTGAATGACCAGGGCGGTAATCCGTTCTTGAATTTCAGCTGAATGCGCGTCGTCCTTCCGGCGGTTATAGTGCCTTTGCCGGATACTTCTCCCGAAGCCTTGTCCGGTGCAATCACATCCAGTTCTTCAATGGCGCTTGAAACGGCCGGAGACGAAGAAATGATCCGTATTTTTTGTGTCCGGATGGTGTCGCCCTGCGCCGCATTGTTGATTTTTACTTTCATTGCGGTAGGTGTTACCGTCGTCGGCAAGCTCACAAACCGTCCCGATTTATCCGTGATTTGAACAGAGAATTTGTTATTAGGGTTATAACGCCCTTCTGTCTTGTAGGGTATTTCAATGGTCGAGCCAGCACAAACCATGTTTTGAGGCAGTTTTTCCAATGTTATGCTCGCGGGTGGACTCTTAACAGAAACTTTTGCGGCTCCTGAAAATTTGCCCACACCACACAAGCCTCCTGCGGAAGTGATCTGATAATTCGTGTCAAAAACTGGTTTAACCTTCATTTTGTAGGGCGATTCCTGAATGTTATTTTCATAGGTTCCGTCAGAAAGCAACACAAACCAAGGCCCGCCGCCGGTAAATTTCACTGTCAGTTCACCTGTTTCATTTTCACCCAATCTTAAAGAATCCCTTTGCAAAGTCGCAACAGTAGGCGAAACAATGGTAATGTTCGTCGTTTGGCTTACCAGATAAGGCGCAGAAGAAACTACGCGCAATTTGTATTCGCCGGGTTTGTAATTTGTTGGAATTTGCGTCGTAATGTAGCCCGTTGTATCGGGTGTTGAGATGGTTTTAAAAGCACCGGTCCGTTCCGCGATTTGTACAACGAATTTGTTTCCATCCTTATATTTCCCTGTTGCGTTGAACGGAACCTGAAATGGGATGCCGCTGCAAAGTTTCGCGATTTTCTCCACTTCCTTTAATTCCAGTTTCGGTTCGGGATTGTTATTAACATTCACAATGGCTTCTCCCGAAACAGCTCCGCTGCCGCAGGCATTGGCAACGCCCATTAATTTATAAGCTTTTACATCTTTCGGTTTCACAGTCAGATAATGCGGATTGGACAATGTTTGATAAACCACTGTGCTATCCGACATCAGGAAAGACCAGGGCCCTGCTCCCGTAAAATTCACTTTCAAATTAACATCCTGCCCCGGCATAATGCGCACAGATTGCGTTCCGTCGATCACCTCGAGCCTTGCGCTGGCATTTTGTAACAAGC